>JBEKDH010000019.1:0-36651 GCA_050014455.1 Occallatibacter sp. | reverse complement strand
CGCTCGAGTCGGATGCCGAAAGGTGTATTTGTGGAATCGGCTTCCCGGTCCTCGTGATGCAACACCTGGCGAGCGGTATACATGTACGGTGTAGTCGTGGACCAGAGCTTTGGCTGGGGCACAGTGATGCGCTGCACAAAGAGATGCTCTCCGCCGGCGGCTATCTCCGTCTCAGTTTCCGCCGATTGCACTGTAACTCCATCCCGGTCGAGAACCGTAGTGGTCAGCTTGCAGGGCGCGGACCGCGCCAGCTCATTCCGCACCCGCGTTGAAACTTCGACCACAGCATTCTGCTGCGTGATCTCCGGCGTAACGATGCTCGTGCCCCACTGCTCGATGTAAACCGGTCCGGTGCTGATCAGCCAGGTATGGCGATAGATGCCGGAGCCCGAGTACCAGCGCAGGTTCGGCTGATGTGAGTTATCCACGCGCACGGCCACGACGTTTGGCTCGCCGCCAAAATGAAGATGCGGAGTGAGATCGTAGTAGAAAGTTATAAACCCATAGGGGCGCGAGCCCAGGTGCACTCCGTTGATCCACACGTCGCTGCATTGGTATACGCCGTCGAATTGCAGCAGGATGCGCCGCCCCGCATAGCTCGCGGGAAGCCGGAAGCTCTTGCGGTACCAGCCAATGCCGGTTGGCAGGTAGGCGCCCTCGCCGCCGGAAGGCTCACTCTCGCTGAAAGGTCCGGCAATGCTCCAGTCGTGCGGCAAATCCACCGGCGTCCACTCTCCGCCGGCGGCCACGGGCGACTGCCCATTGCCGATGTCTCCCTTCGAAAAGCTCCAGCCGTCGTCGAAGCTAACTTTGCGCGCGGTTAACGGCGCGCCCGGCGCTGTCGCCTCGCCGGCCAGGGCATTTCCAAGCCCCATCGCGGATGCAACTCCAACCAGAGCGGCATCGCCAAGGAAAGCTCTTCTTGTCAGTTCGCGGCTCATAAGCGCGGTTCTCCTTCAAGTACGGGATAACAGCTTCTTCCTCCCGGGCTGCCGCCATCAATACGTTGCGAGTGTAACTCGCAGCACCTCGGGGTCCATAGAGAAGTCTAGTCCCCAGTCCGTTTGATCGCCATTCAGAATGCGGATGGGCTTGAATGCGCCGTTCTCGTATGCGCCTTCTTCCACGCGCAGAAACTGCCGGTGCTGCCATTTGCCGTCGATCAGCGCCGAAGGCGTCTGCCCGGTCCCGTTCACGATCTGCTGGGACTTGCGTTGCTGTTCCGTGCCGGCCGGCCGGAAGTCCACGCGCGCCTGCATTCCAGTTACCAGGAACTCGTTGTTCTTGAGTTGAGCTATCAATGCTCGCCCCACTGGCTCAGCGTTTCCTTTGGGCGAGCTGCCGCGGCCGACACCGTAGGAAACAACCGCGTCCCATTCGCCAAAATGGAGCGTCTGTGTTAGCTTGCCTTCTTCTTCCGCTACCGCCTGAAGCTTGCCCTGGAAGTTAAGGCGGGCAATCTCGCGCATCATGGGAGCGATCAGCCGGTAGTTGCGCGCCGTCGATTCCAGAAAGCCGTCCGGCGTCTCCGGTTCGCCTTTTTGCGGCATATGAGTTCGCGTGTAGTCCAGGCCGAAGGGCGAGTAACCTATGCCCTGATGGCCGAGGACGGAGAAAAGATAGCGGGCAGCATTGCCGGAACCGCTGGTCTCGGGAACGAACAAGGCATTGTCCGGCCGGTGATAGAGTTCCACCACTTTCAGATACGATGGGCTGTCCAGCAGGTAGATATCCGGCGCTTCAATATCGATGGCGGGCGCCTCCGCCTTCCAGATGGGAATCACGTTGTCGGTTGGTCCACCGCTTTCGTAACTCCCGGGCGCGCCCGGCTTGAGCGGATCGCGCAGAGCGGCGTTGACATAAAGCGGCAGCGGATAAACTGCCTTGCCCGCCTCCGCAATCTTCTCAACGTATTTGGCGATGGCCCAGGCATGGAAGTTCACGTCGGCCTCGTCGCCGAAGGCCTCCCGCCAGTTTGGAGCGGGCGTGGATGGCGTCTTGTTCATTGCTTTCATAACTTCGGGCGGGATCGGAGCTTCAAAGAGCTTTTGCGCCTCCGTCGAGTAATCGCGCAGGGTTCCCCAGGTGCCGGTCTCGTTCTCAACCTGCACCATGATCACGGTTCGATCCGGATCAGCGACCTTCAAGTGGCTCATGAAAGCCGTGAATGCGCGGACGTCCGCATCGAGAGACGCAGTGGCAAACGGCGAGGGCGAGTCGACAAACTCGCTGTTCTTGTTGGTCACATGGGAGTAGCGCTCGGGATCGAGCTTCATCCATTCAGGCATGTAGTGCTGGCTGCCGTTCTTCCAGGTACCGAACCAGAGCAGCACCAGGCGAACATGGTGCGCGCGGGCCTGAGCAAGAACCGTGTCCACCTCCGAGTAATCGAACTGTCCCGGCTTTGGCTCGAACTGCTCCCAGTAGATCGGTGTCTCGAGCGTGTTGGCATGAAGATATTCGACCGCGGCCCACACCTTGGGAAGCAAGGCCGGCCAGTCGCTTGAGTTATTCGACTGCACGCCCAGCATCAGATAGGGCGCGCCATCCACCAGCAGGGCATAGCGGCCATCGCCTTGCACCAGGCGCGGCACCGGGCGCTCCTTAACCTGCGCCTGCAATACGAATCCGGCGCAAATTGCGGCAAGGGCGACTGCGATTACGGGCTTCTTCATTTTTCGATCCTCATTTCTCCCGCCTTTAGCGCGGGTCTTGAACAGGCCAAAACGAGTGGGAGACGCATCCGCGGCGATCATTGCGATGCGATTTCGATCTCTGCCGGGGCAAGCCCGGGCGACTCAGCCTTCAACTTGATTTCTCCTGCCTGCGAAGTGGACTGGACGATGACCTGCGCCAGCCCGTTGAAGGCGCTGCGCTGCCATTGCGGGGCCGGTGTCACAACCTGCACGGCCGCCGGGCCTGGGCCGTACCAATGGAAGAGTTGCATGCCCTTATCGGTGAATCGGGTAGCGAAGATTGTGACCACATTGCGCCCCGGTTGCAGCAGGCCGCGGTCGAGCGCGTAAGTGTAGCCGACGGGATCGCGGGGCAGGTTCAGCCCCAGCGCGTGGCCGTTCACATAAATGGACTGAGTCTCTCCCACGCTACGCAGCACCAGCGCGATGGCCGCGCCGTCAGAGTCCGCGGGCAGAGCGAACGCGCCACGGAAGACACTGGCCGGCGGATCGACGCGATGCTCATCCCAGCGGGGATCGCGCGCCTTCTCCCAGGAGGAATCGTCGAATCCAGGTCCCGTCTCCGGGCCGTCTGTGCGCGCATCGATCGCCCGCGTGCGCCATTCCGCAACCGGAACCGTGCGCACTGTCTCGATGTACTTGTCCGGTTCGTGTGAGGCGGGATCGCCATTGCCGACGCCGAGGATTCTTCCAGGGCCGGTCAGGCTGAAGGAGACGAGATTCCCGGCAGTCGGTACGACGCGCCCGGCTGCGTCGTTGATTCGCACCGCGACCACCGAGACCGATTCGCCGTCGGCGGCGACTTTGGACCTATTGGGAATGAGCTGGATGGCAGCTGCCGGGCCGGCGGTTTCGACGGTATCGCTCGCGACCTCGCCACCGGCGGCGTTGTATCCGCGCGCCAAAAGAGTCCCCGGCTCGTAAGGCACCTTCCATTCCAGATGCGAGTTGCGCGGCATCTGCTTGCGGCCCAGGCTCTTGCCGTTGACGAAGAGCTCGATCGCCTCGGCGTTGCTGTAAACCCGCACATCGATGGGCTGGCCCTCCTTGCCGGGCCAGTTCCAGTGGGGCAGCAAGTGGACCATCGGCTTGTCAGTCCACCAGGACTGCAGCAGATAGGCGTTGTCTTTGAAAAAGCCGCAGGTATCTAACATGCCGAATTGCGAGCTGATGGCCGGCCAATCGAACGGGGTGGTCTCTCCGCGATAATCGAAGCCCGTCCAGTAAAAGAGGCCCGCCGCATAAGGACGCGCAAGGTAATAGCGCCAGCCATCTTCAACCGAGACGTGGTGGCCGTCGGCCTCGAAGTCATAGGCCACCAGATGCTGATGCGCGAGGTCGTCGGCATAGATTCCGCGCGTGTGTTCCGACGAAGACTCCTCGGTGCCGACGATAGGCTTCGAGGGAAAGCGGGCGTGCATCTCGTCGATATGGTGCTGCACGTAGTAATTGAATCCGAGCACATCGGCGGAGAGCGAGTTGCCCGCACTGGAGCCGCTGAGGGCAACTGTGAAGGGCCGCGTGGGATCGAGCCGCTTGCCGTATGCCTGCATATCGCGGGTGATGCGCTCGCCGAAGGCCGACCATTCCAGCGACCACTCCTCGTTGCCGATTGACCACAGAACGACGCTGGGGTGGTTGCGGTCGCGGAGGATCATGCGCCGGAACTGATCGAAGCTCTCGGGCGTAACGCCCATCGCTCGGTTCTCGTCGAGCACCATCATGCCGAGCCGGTCGCAGGCATCCAGCAACTCGGGCGTGGGCGAATTGTGCGAGGTGCGGATGGCGTTCGAACCCATGGCCTTGAGCCGTTCAACGCGGAAGGCGTTGAGGGTATCGGGCACGGCGACGCCCACGCCGGCGTGGTCCTGATGATCGTCAGTGCCTTCGATCTCAACGCGCTTGCCGTTAAGAAAGAAGCCATGGTCCGCATCGAAGCGAATGGTGCGGATGCCGAATTTCGTCTCGTAGCGGTCTACTACCTTGTCGCGGACGCTGACGGTCGTAATCAGCTTGTAGAGATAGGAGTCTTCGAGCGACCAGAGGTGGGCGTCGTGGACGGGCATCGTCGCGGAGAAGTCGCTGCTGCCCGCGGCTGGAGCGGCCGCATCGTAGGTGATGGATAGCCCTGCCGGCTTTCCGGCTGCGTCCACAATCTCATCGACGATCTTGAAGCGTGCGCTGGCGTCTCCGTCGTTCCGCACCGTCACCTGCGCTGTGACCAGGGCTTCGGGATGCGCGGCGGTGGGATCGGCCACTGTGGTGGAGACGAAGGTTCCGTCCTGCGCTACGTGCACCGGGCCGGTCTTGGTGAGCCACACATGACGGTAGATTCCGGCGCCCTCGTAGAACCACCCCTCTTCGAGAGTGGCATTCACCCGCACCACGATCACATTCGCGCCGCCATAGTTGAGGTAGTCGGTCATGTCGTAATGGAAGCTTGTGTAGCCGCTGGGCTCGGTCCCGAGATAGAATCCGTTCACCCAGACCTGCGAGTCGCGGTAAACGCCGTCGAAGTCGATGCCGATGCGGCGGCCAATGTCATCGGCGGGAATCGTGAAGCTCTTGCGATACCAGCCGACGCTGTTCTCAGGAAAGTTGCGGCCGATGGCCTTCGATCCGTGATTGCCGTCGCCGCGCCGGTCGAAGGGCAGCTCGATGGCCCAATCGTGCGGCAGGTTGACGGTGCGCCAGGTCCGGTCGTCGAAGCGGGGCGAGGCCGGGCCGTCGCCGTAGCCGGCCTTTGCAAAGAAGAATGGAATCGTCGCGAAGTCGAAGTCCCTGTGCTGGTCACTGGCATTGCCAAGAGCGAAATGCCACCCGGCGTCCATCGGGATTCGCTCTCTGACGTTCGAACTACCCGTCTGCGCCGGCTGCGCCTGGCTCTGTAAGGTGAAGACAGCGCAAATGAGAAGCGCAAGCACCAGCTTGAAGGGAGAACGAGCATTCATTCCGGCGACTCCAGATTGATTTGTTGGGCAGTTGAATCGATTCTCGCAGACCGCGCGCCAAGGCTCTCTCAGTCCGCACACCCATAATAGTCCAGCAGATTGAGCGCGGTCCGGCAGCGGTGGGTTTCAACGCCTCCATCGATCCCCTCAGGGGTCGCTGGCTCCCCGGCAAGCATCGTTCAGAGGCTCATTTGAAGCTCACAGCCCGCCCGAGGGCGTACAATCGCTCACGAACGGAAAGGCAACCGGAGAATCGCTTCCAAAAGCGCCTCCGGGGCGAACTGGGAGCGCCTTGCCGTCGAATTCAATCGAGCCAGCCAAATGGAGTTATCGATGCGAATGAGTCGAATGATTTTCGCTTGCTTGCTGTCTGCCGCTTGCGCGGCGGGTTTGAGCCAGGCGCAGACCGCTGCCGGCGTTCCACATCTGCAGAAGCAGGGCGACGCCACACAACTGGTGGTGGACGGCAAGCCGTTCCTGATTCTCTCTGGGGAACTTACCAACAACGCGGCCACCGCTCTGGCGCCCATGGAACCTATCTGGCCCAAGCTTGTCGCAGGGAACCTGAATACCGTGCTCGTCGGCGTTTCCTGGGCGCAGTTCGAGCCCGAGGAAGGCAAATTCAATTACACCCTGGTCGATGGAGTGATCGCCAAGGCCCGCGAGAATCGCATGCACTTGGTCTTTCTCTGGTTCGGCTGCTGGAAGAACGGGACTTCCAGTTATCCGCCCTACTGGGTCAAGAAAGACTACGTCCGCTTTCCCCGCATTCAGATCGGCGAAGGCAAGACGGTCTCCATCTCCGGTCCCGTCGAGCTGCTCAGCACCTTGAGCGACGCCACCCGTGACGCCGATGCGGCCGCATTTGCCGCGCTCATGCGACATATCAAGGAAGTGGACGGCACTCAGCACACCGTGCTGATGATGCAGGTGGAGAACGAAGTCGGCGTCCTGCGCGATTCGCGCGACCGCTCTCCGGCCGCCAACAAAGCCTTTGCCGGCCCGGTGCCCTCGGAGCTTATGAGCTATCTTCAAGCGCACAAGGACAATCTCATTCCCGAGTTTCGCGAGGTCTGGGCCGAGAATGGTTACAAGACTTCTGGGACCTGGGAAGAGGTCTTCGGCCCCGGCAAGCCGGCAACTCTGGAGATACCCATTCAGACCTTCGATTCGCTGCTCGGCCCTCTGGAACATGAGAATAGCTGGCAGCAGCTTCATTGGCCTTCGGACGAGATATTCATGGCCTGGAACTATGCCCACTTTCTTGAGAAGGTGGTCAAAGCGGGCAAGGCCGAATATAACATCCCGATGTATGTGAACGCATGGCTCCAGCAGCCCAACCATGCCTGGCCGGGAACCTATCCCAGCGGAGGACCGCTGCCGCAGGTCCATGACATCTGGCGCGCCGGCGCTCCAGACATCGATATCCTTGCCCCCGATCTCTACCTCGAATACTTCGACGATGTCTGCGCGCGCTTCAGCCGCAATGGCAACCCGCTCTTCATTCCCGAAACCAGCACCAATCCCGCCAACGTCATCATGGCCGCCGGTAAGTACAATACCATCGGCTTCTCTCCTTTCGGCATCGACGGAAACCGGCCCATTCCGCCGGACCTTGCCGCCGCTTATGGCATTCTCAACCAGTTTTCGCCCATGATTCTGGCTCACCAGGGTACTGACTCCATCGCCGCCGTGCGCCTCAAACAGGGAGACCCGCCCAAGCAGGTCAAGCTGGGTAACTACACGCTGACTTTGACTTACACGGGCCGCAGTGCGCACATTGCTCCGCAGCCAAAGGGGCAGGTCGCAGGCTCGCCTGACCCGTCGCCGGCGGCCAACCCCGAGCCGCCGCTTGAAGCCGCCGCTATCCTCATAGCCACCGGCCCCGACGAGTATTACTTCGCCGGCGGCGGCATGAGGATCGACTTCACTCCCAACACTCCCGGCCCCCAGAACGTCGGCCTCGGCGACGTGCAACTGGGTAACTTTGTTGACGGAAAATGGGTAGTTACACGCCAGATCGCCGGCGACGACGACGCGCAGGGCGAGATCCTCATCCTCCGCCCATACACAGTCATGCGCGCGACCGTGTACCGCTTCCCATAGAGCGCGGTCGTTTGCTTGGGACCGCCGGAGCAGCACTCCGGCGGTCCCATAAACCAGGCGAAGCCTGCCTGCAAGAACCTTTCGGCATAGGTGTTCTCTGCGGCCTCGGAGTCAAAGGCTGCCAGAACCGCTACCCTCGTTTGCGCCGAGAATCAGGTCTCTGACCGCGTGATTTCGTGTGTGCCGATCAAGTGCTTGGCTATCGCATCCTATGCGCAAGAATAAAGGCGCGCCGAGGGTGGCGTACTTGGCAAATTGCCGATTCCAATGCCGTCAGTTAGCAGAATCCTTCTGGCGTGTGGCCTTTACAGCCGACAGGATTCCTATGCCTATGAGCACAACGGCGCCCGCGACAATCCAATGCAAAGGCATATGCACCAGGTGCGCCGCGTAAGCCAGCCCGGCTATCAGAATTGCGAATCCCGCGGCATAAATACCGAACGACATAAGATCTCCCCCTCGCGGCAGCCGTCCGGCTACCGATCGTTTCCATCCGTGCAGAGCGGCGGGAACGGATTGTTCGCCGCACCCGAGTGCGCGGCGAATCGCGCCTGGATCGAGCGTGGCATCCCGCCCGGCATTAGTCTGTGCGATTTAGACCAGTCGCGGAATCTGCAACGGGGATGGGGGCAGGGTGATCCGAGAATCCAGATATGGAACGCCCGTGGCACGGGGCGGTGGTATTACAGCTTCTGTGTCCGCTGCACGGCGCGGACGCCGCCGACGCGGCGGAGGCCGAGGACCATGCGGTTCAGGTGGTGTAGATCCTGGGCTTCGACGACAAACTCGATGATGGCGTCGCCGTTGTCGTCCTTGCGGATGTCGACGGCGCTGATATTGGTGTCGTCGTCGGAGATGACGGCGGTCAATTCCCGCAACATGCCGGCGCGGTCGTCGCAGGAGACGGTGATCTTGACAGGGTAGCGCTGCGGCCGGCCGGCCGATTGGTCGCCAACGCGAGCCCACTCGACGGAGATGCGGCGGTCGCTCTCGTAGAGCAGGTTCTGCACGTTAGGACAACTGCGCGCATGGACGGCCACGCCCTTGCCGCGGGTGACGTAGCCGATGATCTCTTCGCCGCGAATGGGGTTGCAACAGCGGGCGCGGTAAACGAGCAGGTCGTTCTGGCCCTCGACCTGAAGCGAATCCGAGCCGGTGAGGTGCAGCTTGCGTACGGCATCGGACATGGCCGATTCGGCGCTTGTGCCCGGTTTGGGCTCGGCGGCCGGCTCGGGTTCGGCGGCGAAGCCTGGAACCAGCTTGCCGAGCACCTGGTGGGCGGAGTGCTTGCCCTGACCCAGGGAGGCCAGCAGGTCGGCGGCGGTGGCCACGCCATACTCGTTGGCGATGCGGCCCAGATCCTGGTCGGCGATTTGGCTGAGCGGCACTTTGAACTTCCGCGCCTCGCGCTCCAGCAGTTTGCGGCCGATCTCCACCGCGCGGCGGCGCTGGTCTTCGTTAAGCCAGTGCTTGATCTTGTTGCGGGCGCGCGGACTCTTGACGAAGGTCAGCCAGTCGCGGCTGGGTTTGTGATCTTTCTGGGTAACGATCTCGACGATGTCGCCGGTGTGCAGCTTGGTGCGCAGCGGGACCATGCGGCCGTTCACCTTGGCGCCCACGCAAGTGTGGCCCACCTCAGTGTGGATGAGGTAAGCGAAATCGACGGGTGTGCCGTCGGCCGGGACCACTACCACCTTCCCCTTGGGCGTGAAGGTGTAAGCCTCGTCGGGATAGAGGTCCATCTTCAGGCTGGAGAGGAACTCGTTGGGGTCGGTCATCTCCTTCTGCCACTCGACCAACTGCCTGATCCAGTTCAGCCGTTCCTCGTCGCGGGCCGTGACCGCGGCTCCGCCGGATTTGTACTTCCAGTGAGCGGCGATCCCCTCCTCGGCGATGCGGTGCATCTCCTCGGTGCGAATCTGAACCTCGAACTGGTGGCCGCTGGCGCCCATCACGGTAGTATGCAGGGACTGGTAGCGGTTGGCGCGGGGGATGGCGATGAAGTCCTTGATGCGCCCCGGAACCGGCCGCCAGAGGGTGTGAATCAGCCCGAAGACGGCGTAGCAGGAGGCCACGTCCTGGGTGATGACGCGGATGGCCAGCAAATCATAGACCTGGTCGAAGGAGACCTTGGAGCGTTCGAGCTTCTGAAAGATGGAGTAGATGCGCTTGATGCGCCACTCGACACGGGCCTCGATGTTGTTTTCGCGCAGTTGCTCGACGAGCGTGTCTTCAACGCCATGCAGAAACTGCTCGCCCTCGATGCGGCGCGCCTCGACGGCTGCGGTCACCTTCTCGTAGCTGACCGGGTCGGTGTAGCGGAAGGCCAGGTCCTCGAGTTCGCCGCGCACCTTGCCCATCCCCAGCCGGTGGGCCAGGGGGGCGTAGATGTCCTGGGTCTCGCGGGCGATGGCCTCCTGGCGGTCGGGATCGAGGTGCTGGAGGGTGCGCATATTGTGCAGGCGGTCAGCCAGCTTGATGAGCACCACGCGCACGTCGGAGACCATGGCCAGCAGCATCTTGCGCACATTTTCGGCCTGGCGGTCAACGCGGTTGGCAAACTGGATCTTGTCGATCTTGGTAACGCCTTCGACGATGTGAGCCACCTGCTCGCCAAAGCCGGCTTCAATCTCCTCGCTGGTGGCGGGCGTGTCTTCGACGGCGTCGTGCAACAGGCCGGCGGCGATGGCGGTCGCGTCCAGCTTCATCTCCGCCAGCACCTCTGCCACCTTGAGCGGGTGGATGATGTAAGGCTCGCCGGAGGCCCGCATCTGGCCCTCGTGATGCTGAACGCAGAACTCCCAGGCCTTGCGGATGAGGGAGACGTCTTCGCTAGGCCGGTTGGCCTGAACCTGCTTGAGCAGCGCGGCAAAACGCTCATCGATAAACTTCTGGGAGACAGGCGGCTGCGGATCGCGCACAGCAACCTGCGAATCCCCCGGAAGAGACGGGGGCGCGATGGGAACCTCTTCCGGTATGGCTTGCCGGGCAGTCGCCATGCTTCATTATAGGCCGGTTGCGATTGTGGCGCACCGAAGGCGATGCCGTTGACAGCCGGAGCCGCGGATTCGAGAAGACGTTTCCCGGCTGTTAAACTCGAAGTCGTCGAAAGATCGACCACAGGAGCCTGTCGTATGCGCCGGAACGGCAATGGGCCGATTGAAATGTGTCTCCGTTTCCCTTCTGCAAAGAGCCTGGCAGTGAGTCTTCTTCTTGCGGGCAACCTTTCCATGGCGCAGAGTGGCGAGGTCCATCGGGAGTGGCCGGGCAAGGATGCCCTCATTGTGGGCACTTGCTATCAACCCGTCGACCGCTCGCCCGAGCAGGTGCACACGGACGTGGCGCTGATGAAGGCCGCGGGCTTCAAGCTGGTGCGCCTCGGCGATCTTTCCTGGGACTGGTTCGAGCCTTCGGACGGCAACTTCACCTTCTCTCAATCCGATCAAGTCATCAAAGAACTGAACGATGCGGGGATTAAGGTCCTGCTCGACATCGGCGGACTGCCCGCGCCCACCTGGCTTCACCATGAACATCCATCAGTGAATGTGGTGACCGCGGAGGGCGCGGTCCTGCAGCCCGCGGAACGGTACATGGAAGACATAAGCGACCCTGTCTACCGTGCCTATGCCACGCGGTTTGCCGATGCCTTGACGAAGCATTATGCAAACAATCCGGCGATCGCGGCCATCGGCTACGATAACGAGATCGGCAACGGATTCATGTCTTACTCCGCCGCCGACCGGCTTCGCTTCATCGACTGGCTCAAGCAGAAGTACGGCACAGTCGCGGAACTGAACCGCGCCTGGGCGACGCAGCGCTGGTCCCGGCGGCTGAACTCCTTCGATGAGGTCGAGCTGCCCAATGGCGAGGGCCCCGGCCCGCCCGAGCGCTTCCTGGATCTGCGCCGCTTCTGGTCCGACGAGACGATCGGGGCCATCGAAGATCTGAACGAGGTGCGCAAGCGCAGCATGCCCGACCTGCCAACGGCATCGAATCTGTGGGATACGGCCGGCCGGAAGGGCTTCGATTACTATAAGTCCTACAAGGACTTTGTAACTTACGGCGCGGAGGGCTTCTATCCGGGGGATGCGCTGGACGCCGTCGCCGGCGCGCTGCTGACCAAGGGAGATCTCGACACTCCAATCTGGTTCAACGAGTTTGTCACCGGCGGCGGAGGATCCTATGGCGGACCGAAAGGCGTCATCCGCATGTGGGCTTACATGGGCCTTCTAAACTATGGGCAGACCTTCCTCGCCTGGACCTTCAATACGCACCGCAGCGGCGAGGAGCAGGCGCTCTTTGGATTGCTCGACCACGACGGAACGCCTTCCTGGAAATATGAGGAATTCAAGCAGATTGCGAGAGAGTTTTCGACCCTGGAGCATGAGGGATTTCCCCGTTATCGTAAGCCCCAGGTAGCCATCGCTTACTCGTTCGACAGTTTGATTGCATCCCATCCTTCAAGTTACAGCAGTACCGCCAGGAATTATTTCTCAACCCCCTATGGCGAACAGGTGCGGAACGCGTTGCAGCCATTCTTTGAAGACAATATCGACGCCGCCTTGATCAATGTCAGTTACAGCGCGCTGGACTACAAGCTGCTGGTTGTTCCCGGCGATTATGTCATGGACGAGAAGAGCGCGGCCGCGATTCGAAAGTTTGTTGGGGATGGCGGAACAGTCATCATGACCGCATTCTCAGCTAAAGTGGATGAGAACGACCAGTGGTTCGACACCCCGCTTCCGGGCCGCCTGAGCGATGTCTTCGGGCTGCGGACGTCGCAATTCTACCGGCCGGCCGCAATGCCCGAAGTTGCCTTCGAAGGGAAGCCCCTGACTGCCACGATCCCGTTCTACGAGGTGCTGGAGCCCAGGGGAGCAAAGGTTCTGGCGAGCTTTACCAACCTTCCCGAGCACTCGCCGGCAATTACGGTGAATTCCTATGGAAAAGGGCGCGCCATCTATCTGGCCACGCCGGCGCAGATGGCGCTTCTTGCTCCGCTGGTCAGAGGCTTGTACTCTCAGCTTGGAATCGAACGCGGACCGGAGACGCCGCCGGGCGTCTATGCAAGGGTAGTTCACGGGAATACTCTTTATGTCAACAGCACCGGTGAGCCGAAGGTGATTCCGATCGGCGGACCGCGCCATGGCGAGATCACTGGGAAGAGTTACTCGGGTTCCGTCGTTCTGGGTCCATATGAAGTGGACTTGATCGATTAAGTCATCGAGAAAGAGAATCCATGACCAAGCCGCGTGCTCCACGGCCACCCGCTGGAACGGAATCACTCAAGACTGCCGAGGCCGCAACGGCCCCCGCGCGGACCCATGACAATCCTGCTTTGGCGGGTCAGTTTGGAGCGCGAGTCAGCCGCCGCGCCGCCGACCGGTTACGCAGCGGCTACCTGTGGGTGTACGCCTCCGATATCGAGTCCATTGAACTGCCCAAGGGCGATGAACCGCCCGCGCTTTTGCCGGTGGCCGATAGCCGGGGAATCCTGCTGGGCACGGCGCTTTACAGCCCGGCATCGCAGATTGCGCTGCGGCTGGTCTCGCGCGAGGCCATCGATGAGGCCAGGTGGCTTGAGTTGCTGGCGGCCCGGCTGCGCGCGGCGATTGCCCGGCGCAGGCCTCTGCTGGACGATCGGAACGACTCTTGCCGCTTGTGTTTCAGCGAGGCCGACGAGTTGCCCGGCCTGGTGGCGGACAAGTACGGCGACTTGGTCATCGCACAATTCCTGACCAAAGGTCTGCTCACCGCAGGTGTGCGCGCGGCCTGCGTGCGTGTGCTGCGCGAGGAGTTGGCGCCGGCGGCGATACTGGAACGGCCCGACCCGCGCGTGCGCGAACTGGAGGGTCTGGCCGCGCCAGATCTCACGCCGCTCTGGGCAGCCGATACCGCCAACCCCGTTACGAGTATGCAGTTCAAACTCAACGGCCTGGTCTTTCATTACGACGCCAATTCCGGGCAGAAGACCGGCGCATTCCTCGACCAGCGGTCCAACTACGCCGCCGCGGCAGAGTGGGCGCGGCGGCTGGGATGTACAGCCCGGGCGCTCGACGTTTGCTGCTATCAGGGCGGCTTTGCCTTGCATCTGGCGCGGGTATGCCGCCAGGTCACGGGGATCGACGCCTCCCGCGCTTCGCTGGAGGTGGCGGAGCGGAATCTTGAGGCCAATCGCGCCGTGCTCACCGCGCAGGTGGACTGGGTGGAGGGTGACGCATTTCAGATTCTGCGCGACTGGTCGGAGGCGGCCGAGAGCTTCGACGCCATCGTTCTCGATCCCCCCGCCTTCGCCAAGACGCGACGGGCCGTGGAAGGGGCGCTGCGCGGCTACAAGGAGCTGAACCTGCGCGCGCTCAAAATGATGCGCCCCGGCGGCCTGCTGGTGACCTGCTCCTGCTCTCACCATGTGGGGTGGGCGGAGCTGGAAGCCTCAGTGGCTTCGGCCGCCGCCGACGCCGGCCGGCGCGTGCGCCTGCTGGAACGCCGCGGCGCAGCTGTAGATCATCCGGTGGTGCTGAACCTGCCGGAGACCGAATACCTGAAGTGCCTGGTGTTGGAGGTCGAGTAGCTCTTCAGCTCTTCAACACACCAGCCTCGTCCGGTTGAGCTTGACGCCATCCAGGCGGCCGAGCAGGGTGACGGCGATGCGATCGGGGTGGAAGAGCTGCCGGGCCATGGCTTGCACCTGGCCGGCTTCCACCTCGTCGATGCGGGCGATGATCTCATCCACTGTGACGAAGTTGTGGAAGTACATCTCCTGGCGGGCCAGGTTGGCCATGCGCGAGTTGGAACTCTCCAGGCCCATCAGGATATTGCCCTTGAGCTGGTCCTTGGCGCGGGTCAGTTCTTCATGGCCGAGCGGGGTTTCTTTCAGGTTGCGGAACTCGGCCAAGATCAGGTCCACCACTTCGAGCGCCTTCCCCGCCGAGGTTCCGGCGTAAACCAGCAGGGTTCCAGTGTCGCGGTAGGGGCTCAGCTCGGAGTAGATGGAGTAGGCCATTCCGCGCTCCTCGCGGATGGTCTGGAAGAGGCGGGAACTCATGCCGCCGCCCAAAACCGTATTCAGGATCAGCGTGGCGTAGCGGCTCTCGTCGGTAACGGGCGGGGCGGGGACGCCGAGGCAGATCTGCACTTGCTCGAGAGACTTCTTGTTGCGCAGCACGATGCGTGCGGTGGCCTGGGGCGCGGCAAGCTCGTGCAGCGTCTCGCCGCCGGCCAGAGCGCTGAACTTGGCCGCCACTTCTTCGGCAAACCGGTCGTGGTCCAGGTTGCCGGCCGCGGAGAAGACGATGTTGCCGCCGTGAAAGCGGTCGCCGTGGTAGGCAAGAAGCTTCTCGCGGTCGAGCCCGCTGACCGTCTTCGAGGTGCCCAGGATCGGCCAGCCCAGCGGATGATCCTTCCAGAAGCTCTGTGTGAAGAGCTCGTGGACCAGCACATCCGGGTTGTCCTCGTCGATCTTGATCTCTTCCAGAATCACGCCGCGCTCGCGCTCGATGTCGGCGGCGGCGAAGACCGGGTTGAGCACCAGGTCGGTCAGCACATCCAAGGCAATCGGCACATGCTCGGCCAGCGACTTGACGTTGAAGCAGATGGTCTCCTTGCCGGTAAAGGCGTCCAGGTTGCCGCCGATCGAATCCATCTCGCGGGCAATGTGCTGGGCGGTGCGCGAACGGGTGCCCTTGAAGAGCATGTGCTCCACGAAGTGGGAGATGCCGTTGGCCTCGGCGGGCTCGCAGCGGGAACCGGACTTGATCCATACGCCCATGGCCACTGAGCGCAGGTGATCCATACGCTCGGTCAGCACAATCAGGCCGTTCGGCAATACGGTGCGGCGAAGGTTTCGCTCGGTGGTCATCATTCAGGGGTCAGGGATCAGGGTTCGGAGATCGGCGCCGAATTCGATTGTAGGCCAAACGGGCGTGCGCAGGCAGCGGTGGAGCGGGAAATGCTCTATGCTGAGCCAAGCGATGCACGAAGATTTTCCCCAGCTTGCGACATTTGACGCCAACAGACCCGCTCGCAAGGGCCGCAAGCCGCTCTTCGGCTTCGATCGAGAGGCTCTATCGGCCCTGATGGCGGAGGCAGGCGAACCGGCATGGCGCGGCAAGCAGATGGCGGAAGCGTTGTATCGGCAACGGCTTGCGGAGCTGAACGAGATTACGACGCTGCCCAAGCCGCTGCGCGAGCGATTGATTGCCGAGGGCTGGGAGGTGGACCGGCCGCGGATTGCGCAGGTCTTTCGCTCGGTGGACGGAACGGAGCGCTATCTGGTCGAGGGCCAGAGCGGCGACGGTCTTACCGTGGAAACCGGGGTTCCAAGCGACAGGTCCATCGTCGCTGGGGTGGTGGAAACCGTCTGGATGCCCGAGGGCGACGATGGGGAAACTGGCGACGAGACCGACGCAAACTCCGGCGAGATGCCCAGTGCCCCATCCTTTCCGCGTTCTACAGCGGAAAGGATGGGAGACCACGAACCTCTCCAGCCAGGTGCCCCCCAACAGGTCCGTTCCGGCGGAGGAACCTGGGATAGCAACCAGCCCCAACGGTACTCCGCTCACGCAACGCAAGAGCCGCCCGAAAGCCTTCGCGCCACCGTCTGCGTCTCCAGCCAGGTGGGCTGCGCCGTCAACTGCCAGTTCTGCCTGACGGCCAAACTCGGCCTACAGCGTAATCTGAGCGCAGGCGAAATTGCCGGCCAGGTGCTGGCGGTCTTCGAGCGCCACGGCGTCGAGGTAGGCCGCGACCGCGTGAACCTGGTCTTCATGGGCATGGGCGAGCCGTTCCTGAACTACGACAGTTTCATGGGAGCGGTGCGGCTGCTGGTCCGCGAGGTGGGATTGAGCCCGCGGCGGATGACCGTGTCAACCTCCGGCATCGTCCCGGGCATCGAGCGCTTTGCCCAGGAGCCGGCGAAGTTCCGGCCCAAGTTGGCCATCAGCCTGAACGCTTCGAACGACCGCATCCGCAGCGAAATCATGCCTATCAACCGCAAGTGGCCGATCGAGGCGGTGATTGATGCGGCGCGCAAGGTCCAGCTTCGCCCCCGTGAGCGGATCACGTTTGAATATGTCCTTCTGGGCGGCGTGACCGACCGGTCTGAGCAGGCTAGAGAGGTTGCCCGGCTGGCGCGCCGCAGCGGTCTGCCCATCAAGGTTAACCTGATTGCCTGGAACCCCGGCCCCGGCATTGCCTACGCGACGCCACAGCCTGATGCCGTGGAGGCGTTTCGTGGGACGCTGGCCGCCGAGGGCATCCCCGCCTATGTGCGGAAGCCTCGAGGCCGCGACATCTACGCCGCCTGCGGGCAGTTGAAGCGCACGGTCGAAGGGTGAGAGTTGCCCGCGCAAGCGGATATGGGAGGCTGTTACTGGATCACAGCTTTCGCGCTCAGTCCAGCCGCGTCAGGAAGGCTTCTCCCTCGCTGGGCCGGAGTTTGCGGGCGATGGACTCGGCCATCTCGCGGTTATCGCCCTGGGGGCGGATGCGGACCCAATAGCTCTCGTCGCCGGGGAACTCGATCACGTTGGAGGCGGGGTACTTGCGGAGAAGCTGGCTCTTGAGCTTTTCGGCGGCCCGCTCGGATCGGAATGCGCCGATCTGCACGCACCAGCGGCCGCCGGTCTCGATGGGCTTGGGAGCCCGGTAGACGTCGATTCGGACCTGGACCAGGCCGGCGCGATAGACGCCCGTAGCCTTGGCGCTGGCGATGGTCAGATCGATGATCCTGTCCTCGGCGAAGGGGCCGCGATCGGTGATGCGCATGGCGCTGGATTGGCCGGTTTTGAGGTTGGTGACCACGACGAGCGAACCCATGGGCAGGGTGCGGTGCGCGGCGGTCAGGGCGCGGTCGTCGAAGACCTGTCCGTTGGCGGATTTGCGCCCTTTGTAGGGCGCGGTATACCAGGTGGCCAGACCCTCTTCGCTGAGGATGGGTCTGTGTGTCCTGACAAACTCGATGTCTTCGGCGCTGATTCCGCCTGGCGGCGCCGGCGTGATGGGAATGCGCGCGGGCGGCAGGTTCTGGGTTGCGGGGGGATTGGCGCGGGGCGCGGACAGAGATGCTATGGGCGCAGGAGCGGCCTCCGGCGCGGGCAGCTGCGCCACGGTCGTGTTGCGGTGCCCGCAGCCGGATAACAATAGGGTGGCCGGAACCATGAACGCCAAGGCCAGCCCGGCCCAGTTGGGCGAGCACCGCCGACGCCTGCGATGGACCGGCCCGGTCATCAAGAGCTTGGCGCCTCAGGCGGCGGGGGCGGCTGTGGGGCCGGCGGAGCAGGCGGGTTAGCCGGCTTCTTGTCAAGGTGGTTGGCGAACTGGTGCAGGGAATCGGCCACAGCGCGCAGGGCGGCAATCGACTCGCTGCGTACCTGCGGAATCACGGCCGCGTTTACATAGGCGGCGGCGTGGCGCACCTCCATCTCGATCAACTCAATGGCTTCGTCTATGCGACGGCCCACGCTGCTGGAGCCGGGACCGTAAGGGGGATAATTGCCCATGGGTGTTGCCTCCGGCCAGTAACTACTGGCATCCGGCACTGATTCGAGTCTGGCTGGCCCCGCGCGGCGCGTCAATAGCGGGTGGAGGCCAGAAGACCCAAAGGTGCCGCACTCGTCAATACGGGCGCAGCACCGCCCGAGTTCCCTACATGGTCCGGCCCCTGGGCTTGCTGTGAGTTTTATACGCGACCATTCGTTTAGAATCCGCGTCAGAGATTCCTAGCGGACGAGGCGGGCAGCGATCCGGCAGATCTGGCGCCGGGCCGCTTATGCCAGGAAAGACGATGCAGCCGAACATTGAGCCAAAGAGAGCCCACCCCCCGCGGGCGCGGCTTGCCGTAGTGGCGCTGCTTCTGGCGGCGTCGCTGGCGCCGGCCAAGGTGGTCTGGGCGGGACAAACGGAGAGCCCCAAAGTCGAGCCAGCGCTGCCCGAGGCTCCTCGTCCGCAGGCGGCCAAGGCTGGCGCCGAGCAACCCGCTCCCTGCCGGTTGAGAAAGCCCGGCGCGGCGCCGGCGGTCGCGCCAATAACAGCTCCACCTGCCTCGGGGGCTGTTAACCCCTCCACGGAAGCCACTCCCCAAGCAGGCGTTGAGCCGGTCCCATGCCCGCCCCTTGCGCCCTTCATCGACTGGTATGCGCGCTTCACCAATGGGCCGCAGGTGAAACCGATGAAGCCGCGGGAGAAGGCCTGGCTGGCGGTGCGCAACATTGCCGACCCCTTCAACGCCGTCACCATCCTGGGCAGCTCCGCCATTGCGGTGGGCTCCAACTCCCACTCGCCTTACGGGCCGGGAATGACGGGGTTCGGCCGTTACGTGGGCGTCAGTTATACCCAGGACATCACCGGCGAGTTTGTCGGAACCTTCCTGATTCCATCCATCGTTCACCAGGACCCGCACTACCATCGCATGCCCGGCGCAACCATCAAGCGCCGTATCGCTCATTGCATCTACCAGGTCGTCTGGACCCAGGGCGACAATGGCAAGGGCATGGTGAACTTCGCCGATGTGGTGGGCTTCGGCATCGACGACGAGGTTGCCAATCTCTACGTTCCGGGCCGCGAAACCAATCTGCGCGCCAGCGGCGAGCGCTACGCCACCAACCTGGCCCTGGCGCCCACCGACAACTTCGTCACCGAGTTCCTGCCCGACGTGGCGCGCAAGATCCACGTTCACGCGGTCTTGATCCAGTGGATTATCGACCAGGTGGCCAGGTCGGAAGGACAGTAGCTCAAGCGTTCCGAGTGCGCAGGATGCGCTTTCGCAACCGGGCGTTCTGGGCGGTGAATTCGATCGCGGGAGTGCAGAATCCAGCGAAAGCACCGTTAGATCCGTGGGTGCTGATGAACATTCAGTCAACAGAGTCCATTCTTATGTTGTTCATCCTGATTTACTTACAAGCATGGATGCGGCAACCAGGCTGGACGATCTCCGTGAACCTCCGGGAAATATGCTGGAACCGTTGAGAGGAAAAGGGCGAGGTCAGCAAAGTATCCGCATCAACGATCAATTTCGCATTTGCTTTGTGTGGAAGGAGGATGGAGCCTATGACGTCGAAATCGTCGAATACCACCGCGAACGGAAGGGGTAAGAGCAAGGTGCCCCTGGCGCGCCCCGCTCACGGTTGGAACTGCCAGTACGTGACGACCTCGCCCAGAGAGATGCTGGCCGAGGAATTCCTGAAGCCCTTGGGCTTGAGTCAGAACCGGCTGGCGATGAACATCCGTGTGCCTTCCACGCGGATCGGTGAAATTGTTTGCGGCAAGCGCGCGATCACCCCCTGGCACGGCTCTGCGCCTGGCCTGTTTCTTCGATAACAGCCCGGAATTCTGGCTCAATCTTCAACAAATGCACGACCTCACCAAAGCCAAACTCGCCCTGGCCAAAACCATTGAAGCGGAGGTGCGGGTCTACGAACCGGAAGCGGCTTAGCGGGCGGGATTCCGACGGCTTCCGGCTGGCTCATCGGTCAATGGCAGGCTGTGGGGAAGGCTATGGAAGAAGCACCAGCGAATAACTTGTGCTTCTTCCCCCTTCGGGACCGCGAACAAAAACTCCCCTCTCGACCAGCGCCAGAATATCGCGCATGGCCGTATCCTGAGAGCACTTGGCCAGTTTCGCCCACTTCGACGTCGTCAGCTTGCCCTCGAAGTTGTCCAGCAGGCGATGCAGCACGAACCGCTGTCGCTCATTCAGATTGACGGCTGCCATCGATTCCCAGAAGCGCGACCGCGCCAGCACACCTGAGAGCGCGGTTTGCGCCCCTTCTATAGCCTTTCCAAGACAATCGAGAAACCAATCCAGCCCTTCCGTAACGTCCATGGTTCCTTTCTGCGTCTGTTCAAGGCCGCCATAGTAAGCAGCGCGTTCCCGCCAAATCTGCGCCGACATGCTGTAGAAGCGCTGGGATGAGTTTTCCGAGCGGGCGAGAGCCATGTCGGCGATGGCGCGGGCGATGCGGCCGTTTCCGTCCTCGAATGGGTGGATCGTGACAAACCATAGATGGGCCAGCGCCGCCTTCACCACCCAATCCTCATTGCCGCTTGCGTTGAACCAGCCGAGAAACACCTGCATCTCCGCGTCCAGGCGCGCGGCTGCCGGAGCCTCAAAGTGAACGCGCTCGTGGCCTATCGAACCGGAGACTACCTGCATGGGTCCATCGCTGTCAGTCCGCCATCTGCCCGTTTCGATCCGCCTCATTCCGGCGCGTCCAGAGGGAAAGAGCGAACTGTGCCAGGCGAAGAGGCGATCCTGGGTCAGAGGCTGGCTGTAGTTGCCGGTGGCGTCGAGCATCATCTCCACCACGCCCTCCACGTCGCGGTCCACGGCTTTCAGGCCGCCAATGTCGATGCCCAACTTTCGATCAATGGACCAGCGGACCATCTCCAGGTCCAGCGTCTCGCCCTCAATCTCGCTACTTTTCAGCACGTCCGCCGTCAGCGTGTCGAGAACGGCCTGCTGGCGCAGGGGAAAGCCCAAACTCTCCATGCGCCCCAGCAAGCGGCCCTGCTCGTGCCGGACCGCGGCCAGCTTCCCAGCTAGCCGCTCACGATCCCAGCGAAAGTGGGGCCAATCCGGCAGGTTGTGGATATATTGCGACATTCTCCGCACCTTCTGCGGAGATTATAACTGATAATCTCCGCATCCTGCACCATTTATCCGCATGTTTTGCGGAGATTAGGGCGGTTATTCCCCGCAGAATCTGCGAAAGAAGGTTCCGGTCGGCCGGCCCGGCGCTGGCATACTGGAGTCATGGCCAACCCCAAACATCTTGCCATTTTGAAAAAAGGCGTAAAGGCGTGGAATGAATGGCGCGAACGGCATCCGGAACCGTTCCCGGACCTGCGGGGATTAAACCTGCCGAATGCTAAGTTAAGCGGAATGAACCTGGCCGGGTCTGACCTTACCGGGGTAGAGCTCATAGACGCTGAACTCATAGGATCAGATCTTACTGAAGCCAACCTTCATAGGGCAATCCTTATTGGCGCAGATCTTAGCGGGGCAATTCTTGAGTCGGCGATCCTCTGTGAGGCAAAACTGGGAGCTGTGAACCTTAATGGCTCAGAACTAGTGAAAGCAAACCTCACAAGGGCGGATTTAAGTAGGGCCTTTCTCAATGACGCCAATCTTTCTAGGGCGAACCTAAGCCATGCGATCCTCGGCCAAACGAACTTCAGGCGGGCACTCCTCCGAGAAACGAATTTCGCAGATGCGTCCATATATGAGTCGGCTTTCATTGACGTCGATTTGAGCAGAGCGAAGGGTCTTGAAACGGCTCGCCTATCTGGCCCCTCTACGATCGGGATCGACACGATCTACAAATCTAGAGGCAAGATTCCTCACGTCTTTCTGCGCGGGGCAGGAGTTCCCGAAAACTTCATCGAGTACATGGCTTCGCTGGTCGGCACAGGCATCGAGTTCTATTCCCTGTTCATCAGCTACTCGACCCACGATCAGGAGTTCGCCGACCGCCTCCACGCCGACCTCCAGGCCAAAGGCGTCCGCTGCTGGTTCGCTCCCCACAAAATGCAGGGCGGCAAGAAGGTCCACGAGCAGATCGACGAAGCCATTCGCGTGTATGACAAGCTGCTGCTCATCCTCTCGCCTGACAGCATGGCGAGCGAATGGGTAAAGACGGAAGTATTCAAGGCCCGCGAACGGGAGATCAGGGAGAACCGGCGCGTGCTCTTCCCTATCCGCCTGTGCTCGTTCGAAGCGCTGCGCGACTGGAAGCTGTTCGACGCCGACACGGGCAAGGACCTGGCGCGCGAGATTCGCGAGTATTTCATCCCCGATTTCAGCAACTGGACGAATCCAGCCGCCTACAGCAAAGCCTTCGACAGGCTTCTCAAAGATCTCCACGGCAAGGCTGGCCCGGCTACCGCTCAATCAGAGGTTCCTTAGCAGCGCAAGGTCTTTCGCTTCACGCCGACACGGCCCATGGATTCAATCTTCTCAATATATTGAGTCGCGACCGGTACCTTGCATGCGGTCTCGCCTATCTCCACCGGGACGATGCCGATCTGGCGGGCGACGGCCTTGGCTCGCTGCAACAGAGGTTTGACGTAGCCGCCCACGGAGATGACAAATGTGTTCATCGTATAGCGGACACGGTTCTGCGCGCCGCCGATCTCCTGGACAACCGTTTGGAGAAGGCTCTCGATCTCGGCCAGGTCCAGTTGGTCGTCCGGCCTGATGGCGAGCAGGCCGGCGTAGGTTGACCAGCCGGCGGCGGCAACGTGCTCCTTCTTCGACCTGATCCACTGGAGCGCCAGGGCGCGCGCGTGCTGGTTCTCGACCGTTACCCAGGGAACGGTGTACTCCGAGATCATTTGCAGATCCGCAGCGCCTTCGGCCCATGCGTTCAACTCCTCGCGGGTCAGCTTCGATCCGTGGGCCACCATTCCGGCCAGGTACATAGCATCCATAATGCCGGTTGCATAAAGCTCGCAGGCCAGGGCTTGCTGACCCTTGATGGACTTCGCTATGACCTTCAGATCGGCGGTGCTGACCCCGAGGACGCGCTCCAGCGCCATTCCGTGGCGCGCATAGATCTTGCGTGTCTGCTCTTTGCTTTTGTTTTTCAGCTCGGCGAGGATGGACGGTACGGTGTGCATGAATCTCTCCTGGTTGGGGATCATCCGGCGGGATTCGTCTCACGCGAAACGCGATACCAGGATTATCTATGCAATTCCCGTGGGATGCAACGGCATTCGCTGGAACTGGCTGAAGCGTTCATCCCGCCCAGCACCTTCCCTGTGCCCCATCCTTGCGGCTGCTTTCTGCCGCAAGGGTTAGAAACCAAGGACATCCCCATCGGCATTGTGGTTTCCCACCCTTTTCAGTCGCCGCGGCGACAGCGTGAAAAGGAAGGTGCATGGGGCCTTAGGCGCCCGATTTGTTCCGCCGGACGCAAGCCATTTAGCATCCGTACTGTGCCCGGCCTCGACGATCCTGTCATGTATGTGCGCGGCGTTGGTCCGAAGGTGGCGGAGATGCTCGCGCCCAAGGGCATCCTGACCGCCGAGGATCTGCTCTACCACCTGCCCTTCCGCTATGAGGACCGCCAGAACCCCCGCGGCCTGGACGAATTGAAGGCCGGCGAGACGGCCAGCGTCATCGGCGAGGTGCGGGGCTCGGCGCTGCTGCGCACCAAGCGCATGCCCATCTTCGAACTGACCGTGGGCCAGGGCCGCCTGGCGCTCAAGTGCATCTGGTTCAACGGCAGCTACCTCGAAGGCAAGTTCCGCGCCGGGCAGACGGTGGCCGTCTATGGGCGGGTCGAGGCGTCGCGCTCGTCCAGCAACCTGAAGATGATCCAGCCGCAGTTCGAGGTGCTGCCCGACGCCAGCGACGACGCCGAGACGCGGCTGCTCGAGGTGGGGCGCATCACGCCGGTCTACGAGTCGCTGGGCGGCGCGCGGCTGGCCTCGCGCTGGCAGCGGAAGACCATCTTCAACCTGCTGGAGCGGGTGCGCGGCGCCGTGCCGGAGTGCCTGCCAAGGGAGATGCTCTCAAGGCTCGTATTGCCTGATCGCGAGACCGCCCTGCGCGAAGTGCATTTTCCTCCCGAGGGAACTCCTCTTGCGCTGTTGCAGGCCTCGGCGACCCCCGCTCACCGGCGGCTGATCTTTGAAGAGCTCTTCTTCCTGGAACTGGGCCTGGAGCTCAAGCGCCGCCGCATGAGGGAACGCGCTGGCATCGGTTTTACAACAGGCGACAAGGTCCGCGAGGCCATCCGCGAGGTGCTGCCCTTCCACCCGACCGCGGCGCAAAAGCGGGCCCTGGGCGAGATTGTGGCCGACATGCGCGCCCCCAGCCCCATGCGCCGCCTGCTGCAAGGCGATGTGGGTTCGGGCAAGACCATTGTCGCCCTGCAAGCCATGCTGGTGGCCATGGAAAACGGCTATCAGGCGGCGCTGATGGCGCCCACCGAGATTCTGGCTACGCAGCACTATCTGGCCGCGCGCAAGCTGCTGGAGCGGTCGAGCCGCCGCTATCGGATCGTGCTGCTGACCGGCTCGCTCGACGAAGAGCGCAAGCGCTACACCCGCGGCTTGATCAACAACGGCGAGGCGCAACTGATTATCGGCACCCATGCGCTGATCGAAGAGAAGGTCGAGTTCGACCGGCTGGGCCTGGTGGTGGTGGACGAGCAGCACCGCTTCGGCGTGCTGCAGCGGTTCAAACTGATGAAAAAGCCTGGGCAGGATGGGACGGAGGGAGCCGAGCCGGACGTGCTGGTGATGACCGCGACCCCCATTCCGCGCACCCTCGCGCTCTCGCTCTATGGCGATCTGGATCTGAGCGTCCTGGACGAATTGCCGCCCGGTCGCACGCCCATCGCCACCCGCCGCGTCCCTGCCGAGCGCTCGCAGGAGGTGTGGGACTTCGTCCGCAAGCAGGTGGCGAAGGGCCGGCAGGCTTACATCGTGTACCCGGTCATCGAGGGGACAAAGGAGGACCAGCCGGAGCTGGATTTCTCCCACGACGACCCGGAGGTGAGTCTTGAACCGCCGCCTTTCATCGCTTCCCAGGTCCGAAAATCCGGACCTGGACCACCCCACAAACTCAAACCAAGACCTAAAACAGCGGAGCTGCTGTTTCCCCAGGCCGCGCAGGAGGCCAATCCAGGGGCGAAATCCGGGCTGAAATCCGCCGTCGAGATGCACGAAAAGCTGCGCATGGGGCCCCTCGCCGGCCTGCGCCTGGCGCTGCTTCACGGACGCCTGGACGCGGACGAGAAGGAGATCGTCATGCGCCGCTTCCAGCGCGGCGAGATTGACGTGCTGGTGGCCACCACCGTCATCGAAGTGGGCGTCGATGTGCCCAACGCCACGATGATGGTGGTCGAGCACGCGGAGCGATTCGGCCTGGCGCAGTTGCATCAGTTGCGCGGCCGGGTGGGGCGTGGGGCGGTCAAGAGTTCCTGCATTCTGATCACCGGTGAGCGCGTCTCTCCGCTTGCCGAGGAGCGGCTGAACGCCATGGTCCGCACCCAGGACGGCTTTGAGCTGGCGGAGCTGGATCTGACCATGCGCGGCCCCGGCGAGTTCTTCGGCACGCGCCAGGCCGGGCTGCCCGACTTTCGCGTGGCCAATCTGGTGCGCGACCGCAAGCTGCTGGAGCTGGCCAAGATGGAAGCCGCCCGCTTTGCCAACGCTCCCGCGCCGGAGAAAGCTGCGCCCGGCGAGGCGACTGAAGTGGAACGCGCGCGCGTCTGGGCGCGGCTCAAAGACGCATGGCAGCGCCGCTACGGGCTGGTGGAGGCCGGCTGAGCTTTCTCAAAGCTTCCGCAATGTGTGGGTGGGGTGCCCCATCTTTCCGCAGCTCTATCGCGGAAGGGTGGGAAGCGACATCGATCTGGCTATATCAACGGCGCGTCAGCCCGCCTCGGGAGCAAGGCGGCGATGCACACTCTCCATGGGAAAGGTCTGAATCTCCAGGTCGATGCTGGCGATCTCCGTGCCGCACTCGCGCAGGTGGCTGCGGGTGCACTGGCAGAGTTCGGTAAAGCGAATATGCCCGCTCTGGCTCAGTTCCAACCCGGCGGCGATCATCATGCTATAAATATCCACGCAGGCCTGGCGCTCGAACTCGAAGAGCATGGTCACGGTTCCGGCGTCGTTTGCGCCGCGGCTCAGAACCCAGCCGCCACATCCGAGAATCGCGCCGGAAAGAGTCTGGACCAGCCGCGCCGGCTCTTCGATCGAGATGGCCTTCATCTGCATCGCCCAAGGTACGCTAATCGCTTGCCCCGCACTGTAGTCCTGCATTATCAGTCTCATACCCGTTTTATCGGAACAGGGCGGGGCAACATGACAACTGTTCCTTAGCCGCACGGAGCTTGCCCTGCTTTGGCACATCGGTACCCCGCCAGGCTCCCCGGTACCCTGCGCTGGTAATTGGAGCCTGCGGAACTCCCATTTCCAGGCAGCCATTCCTAGTGGATAATGCCGCACCGGAATCTCCGCAAGCGCAGAAGAAAGAGAATGATGTAGCCTTGGAGCATGATCGTCGGCTCCGGAATCGACCTGGCTGAGATTGAGCGCATTCAGCGGTCTATGGATCGCTACGGCAGCCGCTTTCTCGACCGCGTTTACACCGCCGCTGAGCAGGCCTACTGCCTGGGCAAGCGCAACTCCGCCGAGAGCTTTGCCGCACGCTTTGCCGCCAAAGAAGCGGGGGCCAAGGCCCTGGGAACGGGCATCAGCCACGGCGTGGGCTGGCTGGAGATCGAGGTCGTCCGCGAAGCCAGCGGCAGGCCAACTCTGCGCTTCAACGGGCGCGCCGCCCAGATTGCGGCCGGCCTGGGCGCTGCCCGCGCCGCTCTCTCCATCACCCACACAGCCAGCCTTGCCATGGCCAGCGTGGTGCTTGAGGACGGGCGATAGCGCCAGCGCATCTGCTATCCTCAAGGCGTCTACCGGCTCATTTTCAGCGAGGGGATTTTCGTGCCAAGCCGCAAAGAGATTCAGTGGTCGCAATTGAGAGTGGGAGCGTTGGTGTTGACGGCCACGCTCGTGCTGATCGGGCTCATCTTCCTCATGTCTGGCTCGACGGGCGGGTTTGCGCGCAAGCTCGTGCTCCGCTCCTACTTTGAAAACGCCGCCGGGCTCAAGGACGGAGCCCCGGTGACGCTTGAAGGCGTCACCGTCGGCAACGTCATCCATGTTCGCATCATCCCCAATCGCAGTCCCACGCCCGTTGAGGTCACCATGCAGGTTGGCCATGAGTTTCGGCGCGATCTGCACACCGATTCGACCGCCTCGATCGATCAGGCCGGCGTCCTGGGCGACAGCTACGTCGATCTCAGCTCCGCCCAGGCCAGCGGACCCCCTCCTGCCAACAACGCCGAACTCAAGGCCTCCGGCGCGCCCAGCATTCAAGACGTGATCCGCACCAGCGACGAATCCATCCGCCAGCTCACCACGCTGACGAAGAAGGTCGAAATCACGATGGATTCGATCAACTCCAAGAAAGGCTCGGCGGGCGAGTTCATCAACGACCCCGCCCTCTACAACAAGCTCACGCGCATTGCGGACGATCTGCAGACCATCACTGGCACGGTGGCCGCGGGCAACGGCTCGCTGGGCAAGTTCATCACCGACGATACGCTTTACACCCGTGCCAACTCCGCCGTCGAACGCCTAGATCGCATCACCACCGATCTGGACCAGGGCAAGGGCAGCGTAGGCAAGCTGCTGAAAGACGACACGCTCTACAACAACCTGAACTCCGCCGTCTCCAACGCCAATCAACTGGTGGCCGAGATCAACGCCGGCAAGGGCAGCCTGGGCAAGATTGCCAAAGATCCCGCCTTCGCCGAGAAGCTCGACGACACGGTTTCCCGCCTTGACTCGATCCTCAAGAGCGTGGACGAGGGCAAGGGTACATTGGGCCAGTTGGTCCAGAACCGCGCCCTCTACGACAACGCCGACCAGACCCTGGACCAGACCAAGCAGCTCGTGAAGAGCATCCGCGAAGACCCGAAGAAGTATCTCGTGATTCGGATGAAGGTGTTCTGAGAGCTGGCTTCTTCAACAACCCTGCAAGTCCTCCAAGGCTGTCAACCTAAGCAGGGGTCGCTGCGGCGACTGGAGTTGAATGTCTGCCCTGAGCGAAGCCGAAGGGGTCTGCGGTTCGAACCATTTCATCCCCCAAAAAACTCGTGCCCCATCCTCACAAAACCGTGAAGGATAGGGCACGGGGCATTTCAGCATCTAGAGAATGAATGGCAGGTTATCTGCCAGGGCGCCCAAGGTTTGACCCGGTGCTATACGTAGCGAACGCGGCGGCCCACGATGGCGAGGGCCAGAATGCCGGTGCCAAACAGGAGCATTGTTCCAGGCTCCGGGGTAGCAGTGGTGCCGGAGGCTTGAAGGAAGATGTTATCCACCCCGAGGTCCGAGTCGGCCGAAAGCGTAAACTCATCGAGTCCGCTCCAGTCCAGGGTTTCAGTCGTGAGTGTAGTCACGGGCGAGATGATTTCCGATTCCGTACCGCCGCCAAGGAGATACCCCGTCACGGTCAGGTCGCCCATTGGCTGGAAGCTGAGGGGGCCGACTTGGAGGCTGATAAGCTCAAACGAGGGCGGACCGGTCACGGTGACTGTCGTAGCACCGAGGCCGAGCCAGGATGTGTCGTCGCCCACTAAATAGAAAGAAGTCCATCCGGCGTCAAAGATGTCGGCGAAACTGTTCGACGCCGTGAAGGTATACCCGTCCGCCGTATAGGGGGCGCCGTACAAGTTCACGCCGCCGCCGGCCGGGGCGTAGCCCTCGAACGTAATCTCGGATGCGTATGAGGACGCAGCGCCAAGAACCAAAAAAGAGATCGCAAAAACCATTATGTTCTTCATTCTCGAACTCTCCACATTCCACGTTTCGAACCCCAATGTACGCAATTTTGGGGGTTGAGGCGACGCGCCAGCGTCTCGCCCAGGGGGGCAAAACCAAGGCCAACCGAGTCCGTAGTCTCGGCAAGATCCGTCCAGAGCTGAAAAAAGGGGGTCCCAAAGCACGTGATGCACTTCTGGGGCCAGTCTTTCATGTTCCTTTTCCAAATAGTGTGGCAGAAGCTATGCTATTGGTATCTAATAACTTATCAGTTCAGTTCAGTTCAGTTCAGTTCAGTTCCCGGCGCTATGCAAGAAAATGCGCAGGAAAGTGGAAAATGTTTACCAACATGAGGCGGGTGGCGCACCCTGGGTTTTTTGGATAGTGAACCCTCCCGCCAATTTGGGTGCCCCTTCCTTCCGCGTTCTCTGCGGAAGGGTGGGATACTACGAACGTCGACCGCCGGATCGGGTGTAAAATTCTTTCGTCATGGCGAAGCTTGTGCGCTACCAGCAATACGGCTGTTTTCATTTTCTGACCTTCAGTTGTTATCGCAGGCAGGCGCTGATGACGCGGGAGGGAGCCTTCGCCGTCTTCGAGCGGGAACTTGAGGCTGTGCGCGTTCGGTACGGCTTCGTGGTGGCCGGGTATGTGTTGATGCCGGAGCACGTTCATCTGCTGGTTGGAGAGCCGCACCGGTCGTCGCTGTCGGTTGCGCTCCAGGTGTTGAAACAGCAGACCTCGCGCAAGCTGAAGCAGCGTGGAGAGGTTCAGTACTGGCAGCGGCGGTATTACGATTTCAACGTGCATAACGAAGAGAAGCGGGTCGAGAAACTCCGCTATATGCATCGGAATCCGGTCAAGCGCGGCTTGGTCGAGAAGCCGGAGCAATGGCAATGGTCGAGCTTCCGGCATTACGCGACGGGGGACGTTGGCGCGGTGGAAATCGAGTCAGAGTGGACAGCGCGACGGCGGGAGGCCGAGGCGGGCCGGCTGTTGTGCGTCCCACCCTTCGCCAGAAAAGAGGCGAAGGATGGGGCACCCACACTTGAGGAAGGTTAACTTTCAAAAGACTTAGGGTGCGCCACCCGCCTAAAAGCAAGCAGATTCGGCGTTCCGATTACAATGGAACTTCCGAAACCTCCACAGCAAAGGGAAGCCGGCATGATTCGACTCTGCGGCGAACGCGATTTCGAGCCCATCTGGGCCATCGTCAACGACGGCGCCCAGGCCTACAAGGGCATCATCCCCGCGGATCGATGGGCGGAGCCTTATATGTCCAAGGAGGAACTTCGCCATGAAATCGACGATGGCGTTATCTTCTGGGGCTGGGACGAAGCCGGGGCGCTGGAAGGCATAATGGGCCTTCAGCAGGTCCAGGACGTGACCCTCATCCGCCACGCCTATGTGTGCACCGCCAGCCAGAATCAAGGGATTGGAGGACGGCTGCTCGCTCATCTGCAGGGGCTGGCCAGCGGTCCTCTGCTGGTTGGCACGTGGACGGATGCGGTCTGGGCGATCAGCTTTTATGAGCGCCACGGCTTTCAGTTCGTTGGCCGCGCGGAGACCGAACGGCTGCTCAAGAAGTATTGGACCATTCCCGACCGCCAGGTTGAAACCTCCGTGGTTCTGGCCGAGCCGAAGTGGTATGAAGAGCCGCGATAAGCCATGACTCAGGCCTTTAACTCGCCGGCTGGGGGGGCCGGCTGTTGTGCATCCCACCCTTCGCCAGAAAGAAGGCGAAGGATGGGGCGCCCACATTTGAGGGAAGTTAACAGTCAGAAAAACTTACATTGCGCCGCCCGGCCGGATCTCATGCCAGTATTTCGTCAAGCCAGTTATAGATGCAGTAATCCCTATACCCCGGCGCGGCAACTTCACAGTGCTGATCCGCGCCTTGCTCGCGCGTGAAGTGGACCATGGCTTTGGGGCAGGTCAACGCGTCGAAGAGTCTTTGCGCCTGCCCAGGGAAGAAATACTCGCCCTCGGGGCTGGTTATCAGCATGGAACAGCTTATGCGACTGGCGACCTGGGCGAGATTGTATGCTTGCACGGCGTGAAACGCGTCGTAGTAGGAGGTGAATCCATACGGGCGCATGCGAAGACGCAGCGTCATTCTGGTCCTCGGATTCGATGCGACACCCATCTGAATGATTCCGTCGAACTGGCTCTTGTCCTTGCTGTCGAGCGCGGTGCGAACGAAAGGAGGCAAGTGACTCAGCCAGGGCTCGGAGACATCCCACACGCCCGGATCGGCAACTCCGGCGGCAATACGGTGTTCGAAGGCCAGCGCTCGCGGCACCCAGTAGCCACCCTGGCTGATGCCCACCAGCGCGATGCGCTTGGGATCGACCTCGCGGCGGCGCAGCATAGCGTCGATGACCGGCGTGATCACCTTCTCCCAATCCGGGCGGAAGTAGAGCTTCCGCAACCACAGCGAATCGCCCTGGCCCGGCCCGTTGAAGATCAGGCAATTGTATCCTCGCGCCAACGCGCCGGCGCCGCCCAGAACATAACTGCTTACTTCCAGGCCGTCTGCGCCGGTGTTAAGCACGATGAGCGGCCTGCGGCGGTGCGAGTTGTCAACGTGCAAGAACCATCCAGTCAGGCTGCCGCCCTCGTAGGGGATCTCCAGCCGCTCGATGGGCGGATCGAACAACGCAGCCGCGGCGGACCAGCAGGCGGCATACTCCTGCCAGCAGGGAAGCAGGCGGTCGGGATCGCCGGTGCCATCGAGGAAGCGCAGCCCGGCGCTGAAGTAGCTGGCGGCGGCTAAATATGCTTCCCGCGCACTGACCTTGCGCCCCTTGGCCGCCGCCGGCTCGGCCAGTGCGCGCAAATCCACGCCCGCCTGGTGATACGCGGACCAGGCAGACTCAAAGTCCCCGGCCTTGATCTTAGGGACAATTTCGAGCAGCTTTCCGGGGTCTCCGGCGCGATAGTAGCAGTGGCCAAGGGCTATCTGGGCGGCAAAGCCGAAGTCCGGGTCGGTGAAGGGCGATATAGGAGCGGCTTTTTGCGCCTCAATCGGCGCGCCCGGAGCCTGCGCCAGGGATGGGGCAGCCGCTGCGGCAGCCCCAAGTGCCAGGAAGGAACGACGGTTCATCGGACTCAGCCTCTCTTTCAGTTCTACGGCGGCGGCAAGTCGGAAGTTGCCAACATGAAACAACTCCGCGATCGAGCCACCAGTGGTTGGTTGTCAAGGGTTTCGATTCGCCTACCTGAAAACAACGAACTTGAGCCAGCCCTCCCAAATGTCGGCCCACGAGTGGACGATAATGTTGGCGCGCAGGTTCCCGCGCCAAGCGGCCAGCGCCCCAAACATAACTCCCAACACCGTGATCACGACAACGTTTCTCCACCCCTGGTAGCTGTGAAAAAGACCAAACACCAACCCCTGCCCCAGCACCGCCACCACCAAGTTCCCGCTCAGCGCATGGAACTGCCGCTGCAAGTATCCGCGAAAGGCCATTTCCTCGCAAACACCCGCGGTAACGGCGGTCGCAATCCAGATCAGGATTTCAAGCAGGCTCTGCGGCAGCAGGCTATCGACGGTCTTCGCGCTGCTTGAACCCGCAGTTGAGGCGAGCAGCCAGTGAACGCCGTAGGCCGCGCCCTCCCACAGCAGCCAGAATGGCAGAGCAATCCCCAGGTCCACGGCGACGCTCTTCCATGAGGTCCAGCGCCCGCCCGCCAGCGCCCAAAAACTGCCTCCGCGATGATGCACGCCAGCAAAACAGTAATAGAGGAGCGCCCAGTCCATGAAGATTGCGGTCAGGTAAATGGGAATGGCTTTGCCATGGCTGGCAAGCTGGCCGCCTGCCGCCGGACCGCCTCCGCTGGGCGCATATTGAGCCAGAAATCCCAATGCCACTACGCCCGCGCCAATCAAGAGGAAGCCGGCAAAATGCCACCACGAAGCGATCTGCGGCGGCGCTTGTCTCGCGTCTGAGTTTTCTACCGAGAGAACCTCATTTCGCTGCATGTTCCATTTCCTTTCCTGCTTCTCCATGACTCCGTTGCATTTTGGCGATCGAGCGCAGCTCGGCCAGTGTTTCCTCGCCCCAGCGCAGATGCGCTTCCAATTCCAACTGCCCGAATCGCGCCGCCATCTTCCAAAAAGGCGCGTCGGGATACTGCTGATTCTCGGCGATCTCCTCGTGTTCTATCCGCCGGAATTCGTGGAGATACGCGCGCTCCCTCTCCACCATCCGCTCCACATGCTGAATTGAAGTCTCAGCGGAAACCTGAGCGCCGAAGAACAGCTTCAACAGCAATTCGTTGCGCGAAATCTCCGGTTGCGGCTCGACTGCCAGCCATGCCGCCAGCCGTTCCCGGCCCTTTTTCGTGATGGAGTAGATATGCCGGTCCGGCTTGCCCTTTTGCCGCTCCGACTTTGAAGTCACGAACCCCGCTTCTGCCAGTTTTTTCAGGTTTGGATAGATCTGCCCATAGCTCTCATTCCAGAAAAAGCCGACCGATCCGCGGATGGTCTGCCCCAGGTCGTAACCGGACATGGGTTCGACGGTGAGCAGGCCGAGGAGGACTTCCATGCTTGAACTTGAGCGTTTCGCCATATTACTAATAGATATATGCCTATTAGATATTTGTGTCAACATGAGTTTTTTACCCGCGTGACAAGGCTCACGCGAAGCCGCAAACGGGAGTTGCTGGGTGCGTTACCTGGGCGCCCTCTGGGCACCGCGTCTTTGTTGTTGCGGCTAGGGTGGGATAGCATGTGTCGCAGGCGCGCTCAGCGCCCCTTCGGAACCCGCTTCAATCGCCAGAGAATCCGCCGGAAGAGGCCCAGAATCCGCCGCGAGTCGCGCTCCGTGGGGGCCAGGCGGCGCAGCAGCAGGCGCAGGTCGTGGCGGTTGGCGGCCTGCATCGACGAGGGCGAGTAGCCGGCCGCGATCATTGCCTCCTCCACCACGCCGGCCAATCGATCGAGAGTGCGGGATGGCGCGGAGGGACTGCCCGCAGTTCCCTCGTTCTTTGCAGCCGCTTCACCCGTGCCGGCCGCTGGCTGGAAGACCCGCGACGCCAGCTCATAAAGACAGACCGCAACGGCCTGCCCGAGGTTCATCGAGGGTTGTCGGGGATCGGTGGGGATCTCGATCAGCAGGTGGCAATAGGAAAGGTCGTCGCGCGTGAGGCCGTGCTTCTCCGATCCAAAGACCAGCGCCACGCGGCCGCCGCGAGCCAGCTCCCGCTGCACCAACGGCGCCAGATCGGGCAGCGGAACCACGGGCTGCTCCGGCTTGCGATAGGTGAGGGTCCCGGTGCCCGCCACCAGCGTGCATCCGGCCACAGCCTCAGCCAGCGTCTCAGTCTCCGCGGCCGAGGCCAGCAGCTCCGGCGCGCCTACTGCCGAGCGGGCCTCGCGCCAGGGGGGAGCGTAGGGAGCCACCACCGAGAGCCGCCGGAAGCCGAAGTTGGCCATGGCCCGCGCCGCCGCTCCTATATTGAGCGGGTTGCGCGGCGAAACCAGCACCACGTCGATCGAATCGCGTTGGTCGAGTTGGGCTTCGGGCTGCAAGAGACGATTGTAGTTCGGCGGAGGCAATAGGCGGATCGATGAGATTCTTTCGCTTTGGCTTTGGCGGGAATCTCGAATTGTTCTCTGCCTTTGAGTATTTCCGTCCAAACAATCACAAGCGGGAACAAGGAGAGACAAATTCGTTGGAAACTTCGCCACCGGTGCTGTACAGTGGACGGCAATGGCAGCTATCTGCTTGCCTATGGCGACCCGGCGTTGGCTGCTCCGCGCTACGATTACGCCACGCTCTTCGCCGTCCAGCCCAACGCCGCCGCGATCGCGCTGCTTGGAGCGATTGCCCTGCGTACCGCAAAACCAGCCGCGCCGCCACCAAAGTAGAAGAGGGACGCAGGCATCGACCGGGGTACACTGGCAAGGCTTAGGCAAATGTTCTAGCCTCTATCTGTGATCTGGACCAATCCAGCCGAGGTGGCGCTGAGCGCGCTGAGCACCGCGCCGCTGGTGCGCTTCTCCGTGCTGGCGCTCAGTTCGATCTTTTTTCTTGTCGATCCCTTCGCCGCCATCCCCTCGTTTCTTGCCATCACCCACAGCGCAAGCCCTGAGCGCCGGGTGCGCATGGCCCGCAAGGGCGCGCTGACCTGCTTTATCGTGCTCACCAGCTTTGCCGTCGCCGGCCAGCTCATCTTCAGGATGTTCGGCATCACGCTGCCCGCGTTTGAAGTGGCCGGCGGGCTGATTCTGCTGCTTATTGGTCTGGACATGCTGGAGGCCAGGCGCTCGCCGACGCAGGAGGCCAAGGGCGACGCCGAGGAGGCCACTGCCAAGGAGGATGCCGGGATCGTGCCTTTGGGCATTCCCATGCTGGCCGGACCGGGCGCCATCTCCTCGGTCATGGTGCTGGTGGGCCAGGTGCCCTCGCTTTGGCATTGGGAGATGGCCGCCATTCTGGGCTCGATCACCCTGACCAGCCTGATCAGCTACTGGGTGCTGGCCGGGGCAGGGCGCGTTCGCCAGGTGATGGGCGAGACTGGCATTCGCATCTTGGTCCGCATCATGGGATTGCTGCTGGTGGCTCTTGCCATGCAGTTCTTCGTCAATGGACTCACAGACTTGGGCCTGATCGTTCCCCGCCACTGACGCCCACATTGCCCGCCATGCCCCGCCTTTCCACAGGCGCGGAGCTTGCCTTCCCTTGAGCCGGTTGGTATTCTCGGAGAGTTGCAACCGAAGCGAATCCGGTTAAGCCGGGCGCGACTCGGGCGAAACTTGCAATTGGGAGTGGCGTGTGCTACTCTTTGGAAGTTGCAGATGAGCAGTGGAGCCTCCCGGTGGCCGTTTGGCCTGCCCGATGAGGGAAGTGGGAAGCTGGTTCGTTGGGTCAGGTGAGATACGCAAACGGCGCATCCCTGAACCCCTGTAGGGAATCCCGCAGAGAACAAGCCATTGCAAGACCCGGGAGTTCAGCTCCCGCGAGCCCAAGCGGCTCGGGCGCTTTTTGCTGGTCGCTCTTTGATATTTTGCGCTGTGCGACGCTTCCGAGCGGGACTTCTTCTTCCCGGCCGGTCGAAAACCGCCACTGAGGAACAATCCGCCAACATCGTGGTTGAGCGGCCTGGGGGCGAGAATCGATTGAGCTTGACATGAAGTTGAAAGTCCGATAGCTTTAGAAGGTTCGCGCAAAAACGCCGGAGGATGCGGTAGTACGCAAAGAATCGGTGAGCGCAACAAGTTCGAGGACACCTTGGCGTAACAGCCTGGGCCTCGATCCAAACGGCCCGCTCAGGCGGATAAGCCGTGAGGATCTTTGACAAATTGGTTGAACGTGCCAGTCGTGAGATGCGATCGGGTTTGGCTTGATCGTTCTCACAAGGTAAGAGTACCCGCTGCTTTCGAGCGCGGGTACAGTCGGAACTTTCTGACCTCCGTCGGAGAGTCGAGACATCAGGTTTCAAACGAGAGTTTGATCCTGGCTCAGAATCAACGCTGGCGGCGTGCCTAACACATGCAAGTCGAACGAGAAAGTGGAGCAATCCATGAGTAAAGTGGCGCACGGGTGAGTAAC
>JBEKDH010000018.1:0-37144 GCA_050014455.1 Occallatibacter sp. | reverse complement strand
TCATCTTTATCTCCATTCTGTCGTTGGTGGTCTCCATCGAGCACGGCAGGAGCATGGAGAAGATGGTGGAGCAGAACCAGAAGCTGGTCGTGGCCAGCACCTTGCCTCTCTTGGACGTTGGCAGCGGTATGCTTGACCCAGTCACGGATAAGCCGCTGTCCCGGCTGATACTCGCAAATAGTGGCGTAGGTCCAGCCATTATAGAGAGCTTTGAGATACGCTACAAAGGCGTTGCTCAGACGCCCGCTAGTCTTTTGGGAGCATGTTGCGCGCAGGGTCTGGGCAAGGGCGGGGACAGGAGCGGCTTCATCTATTCCAATGTATCGGGATCGATTTTGCCCGCCCGCGATACGACAGAACTTATCATCATCAAGCCTCTTGGCTCTGACGATAAACTCCTCCAAGCTTATGAAAGTGCAAGGAAGGATATGAGCTTTCACGCCTGTTACTGTTCGGTGCTCGAAGAATGCTGGGAGACTGACTTCGACCACGGCAAACGTCCGCGGCCAGTGAAAGAATGCAAGGTAGCGCCAGGCGATAAGCTCTGGTAACGAATAACTGACGACTTACCCATGAAAGTCTTTCTCACAGGCGCAACGGGATTCATCGGCCACCACGTGGCGCGAGCGCTGGCCATTGAGGGCGCGCGGCTGCGCATGCTGGTGCGCAAGACCAGCAGTCTGGCCAACCTGGAAGGCATCGACGGCGAGACGCACGTAGGCGACCTGAGCGATCCGGAGTCGCTCAAGCCCGCGCTGGCCGGCTGCGACGCAGTGGTGCATGTAGCCGCCGATTACCGGCTGTGGATTCCCGACCCCAAGGCCATGTACCGCGCCAATGTGGATGGAACGCGCGAGCTGCTGCGCTTGGCGCGCGAAGCCGGCGTGAAGCGTTTCGTTTACACCTCCAGCGTGGCCACCATGCACTTCCGCACCGATGGCCTGGTCGTCAACGAAGATACGCCGGTCGCGCTCAAGGACATGGTGGGGCACTACAAGCGATCTAAGTTCATGGCCGAGCAGGAGGCCATCCAGGCTGCGCAGGCGGGCCAGCAAGTTATCATTCTGAATCCCACCTCGCCCATCGGAACCAACGATTCCAAGCCCACGCCTACGGGCCGCATCTTTGTGGACTTTCTCAATGGCAGGTTTCCAGCTTACATGGATACGGGGCTGAATCTTGTGGATGTGGCCGAGGTGGCGCGCGCGCACGTGGCTGCGCTGATATTGGGCCAGCCGGGAAAGCGGTACATTCTGGGCGGCGAAAACCTGACGCTGAAGCAGATTCTCGACAAGATGTCGGCGATTGCCGGCATTCCTTCGCCGACGAAGAAGATTCCCTTCGCCGTGGCCGCGACTTATGCTTTCTTCGAGGAGTGGATCACGGGCCGCATTCGCGGGCGCGAGCCGAGGGCCACGCTGGCGGAGGTGCGCATGGGGCGCAAGAAGATGTACGCCAGTAGCGCCCGCGCACAGCAGGAACTCGGCTTCCGCATCCTGCCGGTCAACCCGGCGATGAAGGCCGCGATCGAATGGTTCCGCGCGCACGGCTACGCGCCGTAGAGTTATTGAAGGGAGATGAGGATGAACATAGCTCGCATCTTCTCGAAGGAAAGACCGCCAATAAACAGGTGGATATACACATTCGCGGCCATAATGTTGGTGTCTTCGCTCTCGGACCTAGCGGGGAGTTGGACTTCCCAGAATCGCGCGTACCTTGTCTTTGATTCTCTATTTCCTCTGATTTGCGTCTTGGTGTGGCCTTTGTTTGCGATCAGACGCTTGATTGACATCCGTCGCAGCCTGCTCTGGATGGTGCCGATTTCAGTGCCGTTGGCTATACCTCTGTTGGCCGTATTTTGTGGTTGGTCCTCCATTGTGATTCGTGTGTCATTGGCCATTGCTCTGGCAATTCAGTTGCCGCTTATGCTGCTCCCGCCGCGCAAGGATTTGGATGCGACACAAGTTGAAGGGGCTGCTGAATCGCGCCCATGACCAGAGTTGCCATTATCGCCGCCATGCCCGCTGAGCTGAAGCCGTTTGTCCGCGGCTGGCCGCACAGTAGCCGGAACAGCGTTCATTTCTGGGCCCAGCGCGACTCCGAAGAAGAATGGATCGCTGCGTGTGCTGGAGCCGGCCAAGAGGCTGCGACGCGCGCCTTCGCGGCAATCGAGGAAGGAGGCCCCGTCGACCTGGTCTTCTCCGTTGGCTGGGCGGGCGCACTGACCCCCGAACTCGCCCCCGGCACTGCCCACAACGTCGCCGGCGTCATCGACGTCCGCACCGGCGAACGCTTCCATTGTGACGCTGGAGCCGGAGAACTCTGGCTGGTTACCAGTCCCCAGGTCGCTGGAGCGGCGGAGAAGCAGCGCCTGGCCGCCGCCTATGGAGCCGGCCTGGTGGATATGGAAGCAGCCGGTGTCGCCCGCCTGGCGCAGATGCGCGGCATCCCATTTTATTGCGTAAAAGGAATCAGCGACGGCTACCGGGACGAACTGCCTGATTTCAATAGATTTATTTCTGCGGATGGGAAATTCAGGGTTATCCGCTTCATTCTTTTTGCACTTCTCAGGCCCTGGCATTGGCTTGCGCTGGCGCGGATGGGCGAGAATAGCAGGGTAGCGGCAGAGGCTATCAAGAAATCTATTCTCGACTTTCTCGACGAAAGGGCATACATAATAGAGCGCAATGGCTACCCGGATCTCAAACGCTGAAACCCAGACCGAAGGGAAGATTCCCAGCTCCATGCGGGCGGTGGTCTATCGCGGCGTCAACGATCTGCGCCTGGAGACGGTTCCCGTGCCGGCGATCGGGCCGGGGGAGTTGCTGGTGAAGGTGGCCACTTGCGGCGTCTGCGGGACGGATCTCAAGAAGATTCACACCGGGTCGCACTCCGCGCCGCGCATCTTCGGCCATGAGATGGCGGGAACTATCGTACAGGTGGGCGAGGGTGCGGCGGATTTTCAGGTGGGTGAGCGCGTGGTGGTCCACCATCACGTTCCCTGCGGAGAGTGCTACTACTGCCGCAAGCAGACCTTTGCGCAGTGCTCGGTTTACAAGAAGGTGGGCGCGACGGCCGGCTTCGAGCCGTCGGGCGGCGGGTTTTCAGAGTATATTCGCGTGATGGATTGGATAGTGGCCAACCGCGGCGTGGTGCGAATTCCCGCCGGCATGCCCCTTGAGCAGGCGGCCTTCCTTGAGCCGGTGAATACGGTTCTGAAGGCCGTGAAGATGCTGAATCTGGCCGCGGACGAGACGGTGCTGGTGATCGGCCAGGGACCGATCGGCGTGATGCTGGCCGCTCTGGCGCGCCGCACCGGGGCACGCGTGCTCACCAGCGATCTGTATCGTGAGCGCCATGCGATTGCCGCGGAGTTCGGACTCACCGAACCGATCGATGCGGGTACGGAGAATGTGGTTGAAAGAGTGTTTGCGGCAACCGATGGGCGCGGGGCGGATGCCGTAATTCTGGCCGTGGGCGGCACGGCGCTGATCCAGACAGCGATGGATGCGGTGCGGCCGGGCGGGAAGGTGATGCTGTTTGCGCAGACCCAGCACGAGAAAGCCAACTTCGACCCTGGCGCGGTGTGCATGGATGAAAAGACCCTTCTTGGTTCTTACTCCGCTTCGGCGGCAATCCTCGATGAGGTCACCGGTCTGGTACTCGGCGGCTACCGCAACGGATTCGATTTGACGCAACTGATCTCGCATCGCTTTCCGCTGGAACAAGCAGTAGAAGCGATTGAGATCGCTTCTCACCCCACAGCAGGCTCAATGAAGATTATGATTGAGCCTGTTCCGGGGGCCGGTCGAGAGTAGGAGGAAGCCTGCATCCATGGCGAACACGGTGAAGGACGCGATCCTCCGCGGCCGCAAGACGGTCGAGACAGTCGTCGAGGGAGGCCTAGACACCGTCGAGACGGTCGTTGAAGCAGGCCTGAACACAGTCGACGCGGTGGTCGTCAAAGGCCGCAGGACGGTCGAGTCCGCCGTCAGCCTGGGGCGCAGAACCGTGGAGAACGCGCTTCTCGGGCGCAGCACCATGCAGGCCGCCGTCCTGCACGGCCGCGAAGATATCCGCATCGAGGAGGTTCCCATCCCCAAGGCCGCCGTGGGCGAGCTGATCGTTCGCGTGGGCGCGGCGCTTACCTGCGGAACGGACCTCAAGGTTTTCCGCCGCGGATACCATGCCCGGATGATTGTTCCCCCTGCGCTCTTCGGGCACGAACTGGCAGGGATCGTGGTGGAAGCGGGCGATGGCGTGACGGCCTTTGCCTCCGGCGACCGCGTGGTGGCGCTGAACTCGGCCCCCTGCGGGCAGTGTTTTTTCTGCGAGCGGGGCCAGGAAAACCTGTGCGACGACCTGCTCTTCAACAATGGGGCCTATGCGGAGTTCATCCGCATTCCGGCGCGGATCGTGGCCAAGAATACGCTCCAAGTGCCGGACCATGTGCCGCTGGAGCACGCGGCGCTGACCGAGCCACTGGCCTGCGCGGTGCATGGATTTGAGGATTCGGGCGCGCGTTCGGGGGACACGATTGCGGTAATCGGCGGCGGCCCGTTGGGGTTGATGATTCTGCATGTGGCAGCGCTGGCCGGCTGCCAGACGATCGCCCTTGTGAGGCACGACGGGCAGGTGGATGCAGCGCGGCAACTGGGCGCCACGCACGTGGTGCAAGCGAGCAGCATTCGCAAGGCGATCCGCGATACGCGCGCTCTGACTGAGAACAATCGCGGAGTGGACATTGCCATTGAGGCGGTGGGCCTGCCGGAGGCATGGCAGGAGGCGGTGGAACTGGTACGCAAGGGCGGCACAGTGAACTTCTTTGGCGGATGCGCCCTGGGGACGCACGTGAATCTGGATACGAATCGCATTCACTACAGCGACATCGCGCTGCGATCGACGTTCCATCACACGCCGGCCATCTGCCGCAGCGCGCTGGAACTGATAGCCGGAGGGCGCTTCCAGGCGCAGGCTTTCATCACCGGCCGCGCCCATCTCTACGAACTCAACCGTGTCTTTGAGAAGCTGATGAAGCGGAGCACCGAGATCAAGACCGCGATTGTTCCCTAAGGCGACAAGATGACTACTACACCCAACATGCAAACGGAGACAGAAGAAAAAGCCAAGGCGGAGTCGCTCGACAAAGAGGCTCCTACAAAAGAAGTGTTGATAGCCATCGGCTGGGCAGCGCTGCCAGATAGCTATCGCATTCCCGAGGTTGCGCCTACGCTGGACGAGGCGCTCGCCTATTGCAAGCGGCTGGCTGAGTCGCACTACGAGAACTTTCATGTGGTGTCGCGGTTTTTGCCCAAGGTACTGCGTCCGCATTTTCACTCGATCTACGCGTATTGCCGCATCTCGGACGATCTGGCGGACGAGGTGGGCAACCCCGCGGCGGCGCTGGCCTTGCTGGAGCTTTGGGGCCAGGAGCTGGATGCCTGCTACGAGGGCAAGGCGCGCCACCCGGTGTTTGTGGCGCTGGCTGAAACGATCCGCGAATGTTTCATTCCAAAGGATCCTTTTGCCGACCTGCTGACGGCTTTCCGTCAGGACCAGACGGTTACGCGCTACCAGACCATGGAAGATCTGCTGGCCTACTGCCGCTACTCGGCCAACCCCGTGGGCAGACTGGTGCTTTATGCCTGCGGCGAGACCGGCGAGGAGCAATTCCGGCTTTCGGATGCGACCTGCACGGCGCTGCAACTGGCGAATTTCTGGCAAGACGTGCGCGGGGACTACACCCGCGGACGCATCTATCTGCCCCAGGCCGATATGGAGTTCTTTCGCGTCAAGGAGGTCACGATTGCCGAGGGAATAGCGACGCCGGAGTTCCGCGGACTAATGCGCTGCGAGGTCGATTACACGCGTGGGCTCTTTGACGAGGGGCTTCCGCTGATCGGGATGGTGCGCCGCGATCTGGCGGTGGATTTGGACCTGTTCAGCCGCGGCGGCCTGGAGATTCTGCGCGCCATCGAACAGCAATCCTACGATGTGCTGAGCGCCAGGCCGGCCATATCCAAGGGCGTCAAGGCGAAGCTCGCGCTGTGGGCCGCGGCGGCCAAACTGCTGCCTTTTTTGAGACTGGGCAGGCGCGCGCGGCACATAGAGAAGGCGGATTGACTCAAGAAGGCCGATTGGACGGACGAACGGTGAACGGACCCACGCAATATGGGCCTGAGCTGGCCGGGGCCTATGCGGAGTGCCGGGCGATTGCGCGGCGCGAGGCGAAGAACTTCTACTACGCCTTTGTGGCGCTGCCCGCGGCGCGGCGCAACGCCATCTGCGCCATCTATGCGTTCATGCGCCAGGCCGACGATCTGGCCGACGATGAAAGCCTCTCTCACGAGGAGCGCCGCACCCGGCTGGATGTTTGGCTGGCGGAGTGGCATGGCGTTTGCCTTGGCGGCAATGCTTCCAATCGGGTCTTTCTGGCGGTGCGCGATGCGACCCAGCGGTTTGCCATTCCGCCGGGCCTGCTGGATGAGCTGGTAGACGGGGTCACGATGGACCTGAAGCCGGAGGCAGGCGACGCACCCGATACATACGCCACCTTTGCCGATGTCTACCGGTACTGCTACCTGGTGGCCTCGGTGGTGGGCCTGGTCTGCATCCGCATCTTCGGCTACAAAGACAGCCGAGCCGAAAAACTGGCCGAGGAGACGGGCATTGCCTTCCAACTGACAAATATCCTGCGCGATGTGGCCGAGGATGCGGCGCGTAACCGCGTCTATCTGCCGCTAGAGGATTTGGCGGCTTACGGGATTCGACTGGATTCGCTGCTGCATCGAGCCGAGGGCGCGCCGCCGACGGTTGCGGAGCGTGCGCTGCTCAAGGAGATCGCGGGGCGCGCGGAGAAGTTCTACGAGTCCGCGCAGGGGCTGATGCCGCTGATCGAGCGCGAGAGCCGGCCGGCGCTGTGGGTGCTGGTCTCGATCTATGAGGGACTGCTCAAGCGGATCGAGCGCGCAAACTACGATGTGTTTTCGCGGCGGGCGAGCGTTCCCATGGCGGAGAAGCTGGGGATTCTGGCGGTGGGACTGGCGCGGATGGGCTGGGCCCGGCTGTTCGGTTGAGAATTTCTGTAAGGCAGGCGGCTCAGGCCCTCAGGCGGAAAACTCGCGCAGATCCTGATCGAAGATCGGATCGGGTTCGGCGAGCCGGATCAGGCGATGGAGGTAAGCCCGGGAGATGCACAACTTGCGGGCAGCCACCGTCTTGTTGCCATTGTTCTCGCGAACGGCGGCGACGGCGAGCTTGACCTTGTAGTCGCGAAGCTGGCGTTCGAAGGAGCCGGCAGGATGAAAATCGCCGATGTCGACAACGTCGTCGATATCGCCGCCGTCGTCGTCCTGATCCTGGGCGTTGAGGCTCAGATCTTCAACGCGAACGGTCTGCCCGGCGGCCAGGATGATGGCCCGCTGCATGACGTTTTCCAGTTCGCGCACGTTGCCGGGCCAGGAGTAATTCTGTAGCATGGCCAGCGCATCCGGCTCGATATCCGCCATCGGCTTTTGAAAGACCTGGCTATAGTGGCGCAGGAAATGCCTGGCAATCTTGGGCACGTCTTCGGGATGTTCCTGTAGCGCCGGCGAATCGATGCGCATGACGTTGATGCGGTAGTAAAGATCCTGGCGGAACTTTCCTTCGGCCACCAGCTTGTCCAAATCACGGTGAGTGGCGAAGATCAGCCTGGCGCGCAGCGGGATCAGCTTATTGCTTCCCAGGCGGCTGAACTCCATCTGCTGCAGAACGCGCAGCAGCTTGACCTGCGTAAAGAGGCTCAAGTCCCCTATTTCGTCCAGGAAGAGCGTGCCGTCGGCGGCCTGCTCGAAATAGCCTTCCCGAGAACCCACCGTGCCTGTGAAGGCGCCCTTTTCATGCCCGAAGAGTTCCGCCTCGATCAGCGTCTCGGGAATGGCTCCGCAGGATACAGCCACAAACGGCCGGTTGGAACGGGAACCCAGATTGTGGATGGCGCGGGCGATCAATTCCTTGCCGGTACCACTTTCTCCGGTCACCAGCACCGAAGCATTCAGGCTGGTCACGCGGCGCACCAGCTGATAAACCCGCTGCATCTGCGGGCTCGATCCGATCAGCCGGTCGCAACCGCTGGGCTCCTCCAGCTTCTGCTGCACATTTTGCAATTGCTGCTTCAGCGAGGAGTTCTCATAGGCGCGGCTGAGCATCGTCTTGAGATCGCGGATCGAGGGCGGTCTGCGGCAGTAGCCAAAGGCCCCTGTCCTCACCAACTCGAATGCCGTGGAGCGAAGACCGTCGTCGGCCATCACCACCGAGGGAAGATTCGATGCGATCAACTGGCGGGAAAACCCGATGCGCTCTTCCAGCGAATCGTGATTCGAGTTCAAATCCAGAATCATGACATCGCATTCGCCTGCCGCCACCAGGTCGCTCATCCCCTCCTGATCCGACTCCAGAAGTACCTGGAACTCCTTCCCCAGCGCCGATGAGAGCAGCGGGTGGAGCGTGCGGTCCTCCGAATATAGTCCGATCCTGATCATGAATGAGTGAACCCTCTCAATGTACAGGTACACTGCCTCTCCCGGAGAGGCGACAGTACACGCTTATGGTCGTAAACCCAACAGAATTCTGGCAATGACAGTTTTGTGTTATTCCGGTGCAACCTCCGTAACGGATGGGGCGTTACCCCAACGTGGAACCGCAGCCAACCCCGCGCAATGAGGCACATCCTCCGATACGCCCCCACCGCGGAGGGAAAAAGTCCATAGCAGCAAAAAGCCTTTGAAATGGCGCAGAATCTCCCCGACAACCTTCTCGATGGCAGAGAGAATCCAGCGGAAAAGCCAGTTTATGAGCCGTTACATACCGCGTCAATGTTTCTTTAGTAACATAGTAAACACTCCCCCCCGGTAACGCTTCCGCTGGATGGACCAAGTGTCCCAGGAGACATCGGACGGACGCAACCAGGCGCTGGCCCTCCCCCCGGCTTAGATTGGCTACTGGATCTGGATGGAATTAACTACTTCATTTACAATCATTTAGCGAGATGACTCGCGCCCCTGAGAAGCGTCGAATCCGGAGCTCGGCACCTGGCGAAGACGCAGCGCGGCCGGCCGGCAAAGAAGCAGTGGATTTTGTGGACCGCACGTGAACGCTGTACTAATATGCTATTAACGCTTTTGTGCTATGCTGATGGCGCTTGGGTGTATACGCCTCGCTTCACCCTGGTGTGCCGTCCGTATACATCCGTGTACACTTGTCTCGGCGGCCGGGCGTTAACCACTTGAATTCAGGGATTTTGGGACTCCAACCGTTTGGCCGGGCAATTGCACAGTGACTGGTGCTCCCTATACCAGGGGATGAGGAGTTTGCGGTATGCACTCGTTCGCACGGTTGCCAACTCTCATTGTTCACCCGTTCGCGTGGTGGCCGACTCTGATTGTTGTCGCCGTGGCTTCCTTCACGGATCTGCGCAGCCGCCGCATCCCAAATTGGCTGGTGCTTCCTTTCCTTCTTTTGGGATTCCTGGTTTCTCCCTGGCGTCCCGACTGGCCTGGCATCCGCCAGGGCCCTTGGCATGGCCTGGGCCAGAGCTTTGCCGGATTTGGGCTCGGCATTTTAATATATGGCATTCTTTTTTTGATGGGTGGGATGGGGGCCGGTGACGTAAAGCTGGGCGTGGCAATCGGCGCCTGGGTAGGCCCGATGCAGTTGTTTTGGGTGCTTTTTTGGGCATCATTAGCCGGAGGGGTAATGGCGTTGGGTTGGGCGATTTGGGGGGGATTTCTCAAGGACATGTTTACGGGAGCGGCCGATCTGGTCTTCGGCTGGAGGCAGCGTGGCATGCATCGCGATCCCGATCCGGTAGTCGCCAAGCCAGCGAAGCACTATATCCCTTACGCTCCAGCCATCGCTGTTGGGACGTTGATGTCATTTTTTACCCATTAAGGAACAGAAGACGTCATGCGCGATTCAGACAAAGGGTATCAGTTTGAAGTTGATCAAAAGGGGAGTTTTCAAGCGCCAGGGAGAGGCAATTCCGTGAACTCAAACACGTCCTCGTATATCGACCCTCAGTATCCCGACTCATTCGGCTCCGACCCATTGTCGGTTGCGCTGATAGGCCCGGATGAACAGCGCCGCAGGGCGGCGGCCTATGCCCTCGCTGGATGCCAGGGGAGCGAGGTTCGCGAATTCACCTCCTATCCTCCTGGTCTGGACGATGTGCCGAGGTTGCTCGAACAGCGTTACGACGTGATCGTGATCGATCTGGACAGCAACCCCGAATACGCCCTGGAACTGGTGGAGAGCATCGGCGCCAACGGCGTGGCCACGGTGATGGTCTATTCGGCCAAGGCCGATCCGGACCTGCTGGTGCGCTGCATGAGAGCTGGCGCCCGCGAGTTTCTCACCTTGCCCTTTGCGCCGAGCACCATGGCAGAGGCGATGGTGCGGGCTTCAGCCCGCCGCCCGACCACCCGCCCCAAGAAGGCCGGCGGCAAGCTGATGGTGTTTTTTGGCGCCAAGGGCGGTGCCGGCGTGACCACGCTGGCGTGCAATTTTGCGGTCGCCCTGGCTCAGGATCCCTCCCAAAGCGCCCTATTGATCGATCTCGATCTTCCTTTGGGCGACGCCGCGCTCAACCTCGGGCTTACAGCCGAATACTCGACCGTCAGCGCTCTTCAGGAATCCGCCCGCCTGGATGCAAGTTTTCTCGCCAAGCTCCTGGTCAAGCACAATTCGGGACTCTACGTGCTTGCGGCTCCCGGCAAGCTGCCGCAGTACCAAGCCTCCAACGAGTCCATCGACAGGCTGCTGACGGTTGCCCGGCAGGACTTCGACAGCGTGGTGGTCGATGTGGGTTCAAGGCTCGATTTTGCCGGCACGGCTCTTTTCAAGGATGCCAAGACGGTGTACCTGGTTACCCAGGCCGCCATCCCCGAACTTCGCAACTCGAATCGCCTCATCAGCCAGTTTTTCAGCTCCGGCGGCCCCAAACTCGAGGTGGTGGTCAATCGCTACGATCCCCGCGGCTCGGGGGTCACCGACGAACATATCACCAAGGCTCTCACCCGGCCGCCCTCCTGGAAGATTCCCAACGATTTTGCTGCCGTGCGCCAGATGCAGAACACCGGCACTCCGCTGGTGCTTGAGGATTCCTCGATTTCACGGATCATCCGGGAGATGGCCAGCGCGATAACCGGGCTTCCCGTGGCGCCGGAAAAGAAGAAGGGGTTCAGCTTCAAGGGTTTCGGTAGAGGCGCGTCGGCCAAGAGCGCTCCGGCCGAAGAGCCGCTCTCGCTTTCGATCACGCGCGTGACCCCTGGACCGGCCAGCCCTGCCGCACTGCCCGAGCCCAAGCCCGAGCCCAAGCCCGAGCCCAAGGCGGCAGCGCCGGAGCCACCGCCACCCCCGCCGCCGCCACCGCCCGCCGAGCCGAAGCGGGCTCCCGAGCCCAAGCCGGCTGAAGCCAAGCGCGCCCCGGAGCCCAAGCCGGAACCGAAGCATGAGGATCTGCCGATCTCCATCGTTCCCAAGCCGCAGAACGAACCGGAGACCCGGGTTTACAAGGGTGTTACGTATGTGAAGGGAGCGGATGGGCAGTGGCACCTCCAGGAGCGGCCTCGCGAGACGCCTCCGCCCGCGCCGGCCGAGCAGCCCGCCGCCGCGCCGGCCGAAGAAGTGCCGGTCATCGTGTCGGAGGATACGCCGGTTATCAGCTGGGCGAAGCCCAATCCGATTACCTGCGGCACCCCGCTCAGCGCCGCTCAGCTGAATGCCAAGGCATCGGTTCCCGGAATGTTCGTCTACGCCCCCGGCGCTGGACAAGTGCTCGGAGCGGGAACGCATACGCTTTTTGCAATCTTCACTCCGACGGACGCCACCAAGTACCCGGCAGCCCAGGCCAGCGTTTCGCTGACGGTCAACAAGGCGACCCCGGCCATTACCTGGGCGAAGCCCGAGCCGATCTCTTGCAGCATTCCGCTCAGCGTGGCGCAGCTGAATGCCACCTCGCCGGTTCCTGGCAGATTCGTTTACACGCCCGCCGCGGGAAACACGCTACCGGCGGGAACCCATACTCTCACGGCAAGCTTCACCCCGGCCGACCCCTCGAAGTACACGCCGGCGCAGACTACGGTGTCGCTGGTGGTCACCAAGGCGGTGCCGACCATCACCTGGACAACGCCCTCTTCGATCACTTACGGCGCCGCGCTCAGCGCTGCCCAGCTCAATGCCACGGCTTCTGTTGAAGGAAAATTCGCTTACACGCCTTCGGCTGGGAACGTACTTCCTGCCGGGACGCATTCCCTCACGGTAACCTTCACGCCGTCCGACAGCTCAAAATACACCCCGACCCAGGCTACGGTGGCTCTGGTGGTCACCAAGGCGGTACCGACCATCACCTGGCCAAAGCCGGCTTCAATTACCTATGGCACCGCGTTGAGCGCAACGCAGCTCAATGCCACGGCTTCGGTTCCAGGAACATTCGCATACGCTTTTGCCGCCGGCGACGTCCTGACGGCGGGCGTGCAGACGCTTTCGGTGACCTTCACTCCGGCCGACGCATCGAAGTACGCCACGGCGCAAGCCTCGGTACAACTGACTGTAACCAAGGCGACGCCGGTCATTACCTGGCCCAAGCCGGCTTCGATTACATACGGCGCCGCACTGAGCGCAGCGCAGCTCAACGCCACCTCATCGGTTGCGGGCAAATTCGTTTACACTCCGGCGGCGGGCGAGGTGCTTGCAGCGGGAATCCAGACCCTCTCGGCGACCTTCGCTCCCAACGACACCACGGACTACACCGCGGCGCAGGCCGCCGTGTCGCTTACGGTGACCAAGGCGACGCCGGCCATCACGTGGCCCAAGCCGGCTCCGATCACATACGGCGCCGCGGTCAGCGCCGCGCAACTCAACGCCGTTGCTTCGGTTCCGGGAAGATTTTCATACAGCCCCGCTGCCGGCGAGGTGCTGACGGCGGGGAACCAGACGCTCACGGCGACCTTCACACCGACCGACGGCACCAAGTACGCCACGACCCAGGCCTCAGTGCAACTGACGGTGGCCAAGGCCATGCCGATCATCACCTGGCCCAAGCCCGCCGACATTATCTTCGGCAACCCGCTGAGCGGAGCGCAGCTCAACGCGGTGGCCTCGGTGGAGGGAAGATTCACCTACTCTCCGGGCGCCGGCGAGGTGCTGCCAGCCGGGGTTCAGACGCTTTCAGCGACCTTTACTCCGACCGACTCGCTGGATTACGCCACGGCGGATGCCACCGTGACCATCTCTGTGGCCAAGGCCACACCGGCCATCACCTGGCCCAAACCCGCCGCGATCGCCTACGGCGCAGGGCTCACCGCGGCTCAGCTCAATGCCACGGCGTCGGTTCCGGGAACATTCGCTTATATGCCTAGCGCAGGCGACGTGCTCACGGCGGGAACCCATCGGCTCTCGGTGACTTTCACGCCGGCCGCCAGCGCGAATTACACCACGGCGCAAGCGGCGGTTTCGTTCGCCGTTACCAAGGCGACGCCAGTCATCAGCTGGTCGCGGCCCGATCCAATTACCTACGGCGACGCGCTTGGCGATTCTCAACTCAACGCATCGGCAACGGTTCCGGGAACATTTGCCTATATACCGGGCGCTGGAGCGGTGCTCTCGGCCGGAACGCACAGGCCCTCGGCGATCTTCACTCCGGCCGATGCCACGAACTACACCATGGCCAAGGCCGCCGTCTCCCTCACGGTGAATAAGGCGACGCCGGTCATCACCTGGGAGACGCCGGCCGACATCAGCTACGGCGACCCGCTGAGCGCCAAGGAGCTCAATGCCACGGCATCGGTTCCGGGAGTATTCGTCTATACTCCGCCCGCCGGCGAGATGCTAACGGCAGGAAGGCAGACGCTATCGGTGACCTTCACTCCGACCGATGTTGCGGACTACACCACGGCGCAGGCTGCGGTTACGCTCAATGTGACCGGGGCGATGGCAACCGTTCTCGACTGGCCGGCGCCTCCCGAGATTACTTACGGTACCCCGTTGAGCGCCACGCAGCTGAATGCCTCGGCGCCGGTTTCGGGAATGTTCGAGTACTCTCCCGCCGCGGGCGACGTGCTTCCGGTGGGAACACATACACTTTCGGTGACTTTCATTCCAGCCGACACCAACCTTCCCGCCGCCCACGCCAGCGTGTCCCTGGTGGTCACCAAGGCGACGCCTGCGATCAGCTGGCCAAAGCCCTCCGACATTACCTATGGAACCCCGCTCGGCAGCGATCAACTCAATGCTACGGCGCCAGTCGAGGGCGTCTTCGATTACAATCCCGGCATGGGCCAGGTGCTGTCGGCGGGAGCGCAGACGCTCACGGTGACCTTCACTCCGGAGGGCACGGCCGACTACAACACGGCGCAGGCTGCCGTGGGGCTCAACGTCCTGAAGGCGACGCCCGCCATCAACTGGCCGAAGCCCGATCCTATCCCTTATGGCACCCCGCTCAGCGCCGCGCAGCTCAACGCTACGGCATCGGTTGAGGGGACCTTCGCCTATACCCCCGGTCCGGGCAACGTGCTAACAGCAGGAAAGCAGACGCTCACGACAACCTTCACCCCGGCCGACCTTGCGGACTACAACAAGGCACAGGCCGCTGTGCCGCTGGTGGTGGAAGGGCTACCCGACCTGGATTCGCTCGACTTCCAGATGGGGGATGAGGAGTTGGAAGACGGTTCTCAGTCGCCCGAGGCCGATGGCATGGGCGGCGAGAATGCCGATAACGAGACCAAGACGACTGCCGAAGGCGCGGCGCCGCAGGCAGGAACGGAACAGTTCCCATCAACGCAGACCGCGGACCGCGCGAACCTCGCGGAGACGAACCGGGGGGCATCGCAAAGCGGCAAGACCCCCACTCCGCAAGCTAAACCTGAAACGCGCTCATACAAGGGCGCCACATATGTGAAAGGAGCCGATGGCCAATGGCACCTCCAACAAAAATAACAGAGGAGACTGAACCAGAAGTACTCCCCGCGGATTTTGGAGAATGGGATAGCGGAGCGCCTCCGACGACGCTACCAGACAACTTTAACGACTTCGATGCGGGCCCAAAGCACCCGGCGCCGGCGCAAGTTGCCGCGCCGCCGCCGGCGGTGCGGGAGCCCGAACCACCCCCCGTGCGGCGGCGCACCCCGGCCTACGTGGAGCCCGAGGAGGTTCCTGAGCCGCCACGGCAGAAGCGCGCGAAGGTTGCGCCGGCGCCGAAACCCCGGATCGAGCCCGAGCCGGAGCCCGAGATAGAGGACGAAGGCGAGGGCAAGGGCAAAGGCAAGGTGGTGATTATCGCCATCGCTGCCGTTCTTCTTCTGGGGGCGGGCGGTTACTTTGCCATGAACTATCAGAAGTTCGTTCCCGGCAAGCCAGCCGCGACGCAACAAGCGGTAGTGCAGCAGCCGGATTCGTCGTCGCTGACGCCGGCGAACAAGCCGAAGCCAGGTCCGGCAACGCCAACCACGACGGCCCCAACGACGGCGACGCCGACGCCCGCTGAAGCTGCTGAACAGGATCAGCAACAGACGCCTGCGCCAGCGCAATCGGCGGCGATGCAGCAGCAGTTGAATGCAACCTCCAAGCTTGCGGGGAATCTCAAGGCTGCGCCGGACAACAGTGTAGCTCCCAGTTCGGGCATCAGCCTGGACATGGGCAATGCGGGCGGTACGCCGAACGTGTTCGGCTCCAAGCCCGGACCGAAGGTTACAGCGGCCGCACAGCCCTCCACCAAGATGATCAGCGTTGCTGCCAGCATCATGGCGGGCAGGGCGATCTCTAGAACTCCGCCCGCTTATCCGGCCTTCGCCAGAACCGCCCGCGTCGATGGCACGGTGGCGCTGCATGCCACCATTTCCAAGGCCGGGACGATCGAAAACGTGAGCGTAATCAGCGGGCCGTCGATGTTGCGTCAGGCTGCCATCGACGCCGTGAAGACCTGGCGTTACAAACCGTACCTGCTCGACAATGAGCCCGTGGAAGTGGAGACCACGGTGAATGTGGTCTTCGTTTTGCAGTGAGTGCGATATTCGTCCTGGGTAGATGACGAACCAACGGCCCCTTCCCGCCATTTGGGGGCAGGGGCCGGAATTCACAACGAGGGCTCGGTGAACGAGGGTGACCCCTCGGGGGAAGGTATGACGTGGAACTTCTGAATCTTGAGAAATACAAAGCGGAAATACACCGCACCCTGATTTCCAAACTGGATCTAGAGAAGTTGTCGCGCGTCAATTCCAGCCAGGCGCGGCAAGCTGTGTCTGGCATTGTGAAGGAGATCATCTCCGAGCAGCGGGTGCCCCTGAACTTCGACGAGCAGGAGAGGATACAGGCCGATCTGCTGGACGAAGTCTTCGGCCTCGGTCCGCTCGAACCGCTGCTTCGCGATCCGAAGATCTCCGACATCATGGTCAATGACAAGGATCATGTGTTCATTGAGAAGAACGGCTTGCTTTCCAGGGTCAGCACCTCGTTCCGCGACGATCGCCATCTGCTGCAGATCATCGACCGCATCGTCTCGCGCGTGGGCCGCAGAGTGGATGAGTCTTCGCCTATGGTCGATGCGCGCCTCCCGGACGGCTCCCGCGTCAATGCCATCATTCCCCCGCTGGCGCTAGACGGGCCTTCCCTGTCCATCCGCCGCTTTGGGACGGGCCCCCTGGCGGCCAATTCCCTGGTGCAGCTGAAGAGCATCTCCGCGGAGATGATGGAGGTTCTGTCTTCGGCCGTCAAAGCCAGGATCAGCATCGTCATCTCCGGCGGCACGGGCTCCGGCAAGACTACACTTTTGAACATTCTCTCCCAGTACATTCCGCGCGGCGAGCGCCTGGTCACGATCGAAGATGCGGCCGAACTTCGCCTGGCGCAGGAGAACATTGTGCGCCTGGAAACCCGTCCGCCGAACATTGAAGGACTGGGAGCCGTTAAGCAGCGCCAGCTTCTGATCAACTGCCTGCGCATGCGCCCCGACCGCATTATCATGGGCGAGGTGCGCGGCGAGGAAGCCTTCGATATGCTCCAGGCCATGAATACCGGCCACGAAGGTTCGATGACAACAATTCACTCAAACACCCCTCGGGACGCGATCTCCAGGCTCGAATCGATGGTCGCCATGGGCAACATGAATATGCCGGAAAAGTCGGTTCGTCAGCAGATAGCCGCCGCCATAACGATCGTCGTACAGGCCACCCGCATGAGCGACGGCACCCGCAAGGTTACCAGTGTCTCCGAGATCACCGGCATGGAAGAGAACATCATCAGCATGCAGGAGATATTTACCTTCACCAAGAAAGGGATCGGACCCGATGGCAAGGTAATTGGCGCGTTTCAGCCTACGCGTATCCGTCCCCGGTTTCTCGACCGGCTTCGCACCGCGGGCATCAACCTGCCGCCGAGCCTGTTTGAACACGAAACGCTGGTTAACTGAGCGGAAGGGAGGCGGGCGATATGGAATTGATCGTCATATTGGTTTTCCTTGGCATCTTCACCGTGGTGGCGGCGGTGGCGATGGCCGTCGGGTCAGGCGCTTCCGAGCGCACCAAGCAAGCCCTCGCCTCGCTGGATTCGGCCTTGGCCACCGAGAGCCCGGCGGAGCGCGATCAGATCCTCAACGTTCGCAGGAACGACGTACTCAGCGCCATCCCCTGGCTCAATAAGAAGCTGCTGCAATTCCAACTGGCGCCGCTGATCTACAATCTGCTCCGTCAGGCGGATCTCAAGTGGACGGCGGGAGGGTTGATTGCCGGATGCGGGCTCTGTTTCTTGATCCCCGGCTATTTGGTATTCTTGCGGTTCGGCTCGGTTCTGATTGCGCTGATAGTCGGGCTGGCATTTGCCTTTGCGCCTGTTGGGTATGCGCTCTTCAAGCGCAGCAAGCGCTTCAATAAGTTTCAAGAGGGGCTGCCGGAAGCGCTCGACTTGATTGTGAACGCTCTGCGCGCCGGACATAGTCTCATCGCGGCGATGGGTTTGGTGGCCCGGGAGTGCGCCGACCCCGTGGGTTCCGAATTCAAGGCATGTTTCGAGGAGCAGAACTACGGCCTTGAACTGACAACCGCCCTGGACAACCTGATCGTCCGCGTTCCATTGCAAGATATGAAGATTGTCGCAACCGCAATCACAATTCAGAAGGAGAGCGGGGGAAACCTTGCCGAGGTGCTCGATAAGACCGCTCATGTGATCCGCGAGCGATTCCGGCTGAAACGCCAGATCAAAACTCACACAGCGCAGGGACGCCTCACGGGGATTATCCTCACCTGTCTCCCGCTGGGTCTGGGAATCGTGCTGTACATCCTCAACCCAAAGTCGATGAGCCTCTTGTGGACGACCCCGGTGGGGGTAAAGCTCCTGATCGGGGGGTGCTGCGGAATCGTCCTTGGCGGCTTCATCATCAACCGCATCGTGGACATGGAAGTTTGAGGGTTGAATATGTGGATTGCGATTTGGAGTTTCGTAGCCATCTTTCTGTTGATAGCCAGCGGCGGACTGCTTCTGTTCTATCGCGAGACCATGCTTCAGCGCATCGCCGAGGTGATCAACCCCACCGCCGCCAAGCCGAAGACCATGTTGGAAACCATCCAGCAAACCGGCATTTCGATCGGCGGCGTAGTGGAGCACTTCGACCGCTACATTCCAAAGACTCAGGCGGAGGTATCGATTACGCACCAGCGTTTGATCCGCGCTGGATATCGAAGGGAAGACGCGGTCAAGTACTTGTATGGCTCCAAGGTCTTGACGCCTCTGGTTTTCTGCGCCCTGGCAGCGGTCACCGGGCTTGGCCTGATGAGCCCCTTGTTCGTCTATGGCATGGCGCTGGTGCTTGGATTCCTGGCGCCGGATTTATGGCTTTCGCGCCAAATCAAGAAGCGCCAGCATCGTATTCGTCTTGGCCTGCCCGATGTGCTCGATCTGCTGATCATCTGCATTGAGGCCGGCCTGAGCATGGACCAGGCGACCGCACGCTCCGCCGTCGAGCTGAAGAAGGCCCAGCCGGAGCTGTGCGATGAGTTGAACGTGGTCGTGCTTGAGCAGCGCGCCGGGCGGCCTCGCGCCGACAGTTGGCGGAATATGGCCGACCGCACCGATGTTGACAGCGTGCGCAACCTGGTTACCATGTTGATTCAATCCGAGCAGCTCGGAACCAGCGTGGCCAGAACCTTGCGCATTCATGCCGACACTCTGAGAACGCAGCGCGTGCAGGCGGTGGAGGAAGCGGCGGCCAAGCTTACCGTCAAGCTGCTCTTCCCGCTTGTGTTTTTTATTTTTCCGTCGCTGTTCATCGTCGTTCTGGGTCCGGCGATTATTTCCATCATGGCGACTTTTGGAGCGATGTAGGCGAAGAAACGATCTTGTGAGGAAGGAGGAATTGAAATGGATAGTACCCTGATTGTTCGCATTGTAGCCGGCATTCTGTTTGTGGTCGTGCTGATCGTTTTGATTCAACGCCGCCGCACGCGGGTCAAGTAGAGACTGCGCGCGTATTCCGGCGGCGCCGTGAGATTTCACGGTCTCGCCGGCAACATCCGCTCCGCAGTCTGCCTGGCCGGATGCATCTGGCTTTGGCGGCCGGATGGCGCACGGGCGTGGTTGAGGCGGCGGAACCAATGGTGCTTTCTACCGAGAGAAAGGAAATCCGAGATGGACAGTACTCTGATTGTTCGCATTGTAGCCGGCATTCTGTTTGTGATCGTGCTGGTCGTTTTGATTCAACGCCGCCGCACGCGGGTCAAGTAGGAGAGGGTTTTTTAGGGCGGGCCAGCGTCTCTTCTTTGGCGGAAGAGTGAGCCGCAGTCTTCCATTGGCTGTTCCATCGCGCACAGGGCTGCAGCAATGGGCCAGGGGCGGGTGGAAACGAAGGCCATTGGCCGCGGTCCATATTACCTGCAGTGGTTTGCAGGAACGGCTCTGCTGGCGCCGCACGATCGAACGAACTTCGTTGGCCGGCACCGCGGTGTTGCCAGCCAAGGGTTTTGCTGCTTTGGCGTTGAGAGTTCCTGGTGTCTGCGGGGAGAGCGAGAGGGGTGTCTGCCTACTCGGTTCTCCCGCGGGCGCAACCGCCTTCCTGCTAGCGGCTGAGGCGTGTTGGTTGGCGGTTCGGCGAGCGCAATGAAAGGACTTGCACCAATGCACCTTGCTCACAAGTTCGATCTTGCAACCGGGGCTACCGATCGAGATCCGGTTGAGCGGCACTCGCCGGGGGCGGGAGGTTCCATGGAATCGCAGAAGCTTTGCGCTTACAACCAAACTCGCGAATGCTTCCTCGGCCTGGAGGTCACCGCCGCCGATCTCTCCTATGCCAACGTCAAGACCCGCATGGCAACGCTTTCCTTCAAGTCGGGCGAGGGGCTGTGGATGGTGCCCTTTCGCGGCATACCCGAATCGGGGATGCATATCCCCTTCGATCTGATCTATCTGGACGAGGAGTGCCGCGTCATTGACGTGGTGGAGAGCTTTCCCACATTTCGGGCCTCCTCTTCCGGACCTCGGGCTGCCAGCATCCTGGTGCTGCCCACTCACTCGGTCTATTCGTCGCAGACTCAAACGGGCGATCAGCTGGTCATCTGCGCGGCCGAGGAGATGGAGCGCCGCCTGGAGCGGTTTTCCGGTTCCACCGGTGCGGCCGGCGCGGTGCGCAGCGCCGCTCTGCTCCGGCAGACTCCACTTTGGAGCGGCGGTCCCGGCCTGCTCCAATTGGAGGGGCGCCCCAATAAGGAGCGTCCCGACTCGCAGCCCATCGGCCGGATGGACCTGATCGAGCCTGGAACCAAGAGTGTCAGGCCTCCCAGGAGCTGGCTCGACCGCTGGTGGTCTCCCGATCCGAGGCGGGCGCCGCGGGAGCGGGGCGAAGGCCTGGCCGCCTATTACTGGACGGGCGCCACTCCCGAGCCGCATGAGGTAAAGGACATCAGTTCGTCGGGCTTGTACCTGGTCACCGAGGAGCGGTGGTACCCCGGCACGCTGGTTCTGATGACCTTGACAAGAACCGATGCCGGGGAGGAATACGCCGAGCGCTCCATCGCCGTCCACTCCAGAGCCGTGCGCTGGGGAAACGACGGGGTCGGCCTACAATTCGTTTTGGCAGAGGGCCAAGCCAGGCGCTGGGGGAAGGAGGTTCCGGTGGTGAGCGCGCTGGACAAGAGGGACATCGATCGATTCCTGCGGCTGCTCCAGAACGGAAAGGGCTAGGCAAATCCTTGGGAGTGTCCTAAAAGTAACTACATCTTTCGTGGTAAGAAGGGCAGAATTCGACAGACGGCAGTTGACAACCGCGCTGCGGGACATCCATGATGAAAAATGCATGAAGAATGCGTTTCCTCAGCGAGGACAAGCCATGGCTCTAACGCGCGATCTGAGTCGTTCCGCAGGATCTAAGAGGGCGACGGGCCGGACCCGGTCCCGTCTCGATCGGGCGTTCGCCTGCCTGCGCGCCCGCCAAGAGGGACAATCGGTTCTTGAAGTGGCCATTGTACTGCCTGTTCTGATGACCGTCATGATGACGATCTTTTATATTGGATGGAGCTTCAACAACAAGATCATGCTCACGCAAGCCGTGGGCGCCGGGGCACAGTATATTCAGGCGATCGCCCAGAACACCGCTACAACGGTGGCAGACCCCTGCCTGCTTACTACCGGAGTCTTGTTGAACGCGGCGCCGAACCTCGCCCCGGCAAGCATCAACATCACGTATAACCTGAATGGCTCCCAATACACCATCAATGGAGCAGCCACCGGAGCCGAGTGTTCCGGCGCCAGTTCGAATTTCGTGCTGGGAGGGACCGTCACTGTATCGGCCACTTATCCATGCAACTTTGGGCCTTTGAACGGCCTTGCCAACCTGTTCATCTCGGGAAACCCGTTTTCCAACTCTTGCTTGATTCAAGCGAAGTCGGACCAGCTTGTTTACTAACCAAACTCATGCCAGCGAGGCAAATCCAATGATTCCAATGATCAAGAAATGCGAATCCCACCTGCGGAAAGTGCTCAAGGACCAGTCGGGCCAGGCGATTTATTGGGCATTGTTCGGACTTGTTCCCATGCTTGGCATGGCCGGACTGTCGATAGACATAGGCCATGCCTATGTTGTCAAGACGGCGCTTCAGACTGGAACCAATGCGGCGGCCTTGGCGGCGGGCGGCTATGCCTTCTTCTCCGGAGCCACGGAACAATCCGAAGCGAGTACCTTCGGCTCCTATTCTTCGGAGAATAACGCCGTCCCCTTTGTGGTTGGCGCTCCAGTGGCGACGCCGGTGTGCCTGAACATGCTGATAGCACCGGGGGGATCGCCGTGCAGCACGGCCACTGCCAGCAACAATCCCCCTGGCTGCATCTACGTGTTGTGCAACGCCGTCAAGGTGACGCAGACGGCCACGGTGCCCACCTACTTCCTGAGCGCGCTGGCCGCCCCTCCTTTCAATTGCACATCTTGTAAGACGCTTACGGTTTCGGCGGTGGCTTATTCGTCGATGTCGGGTCCGGCGACGCCATGGAACGTGGCGATCGTCATGGATGCGACGGGATCGATGGCCAGCGTGGATAGCAACGCGTCGAGCTGCCCCAGCGGCGCCTCGCAGTTCCAATGCGGATTGACCGGCATACAGACCCTGCTGGCTGGAATGAAGCCGTGCCCGGCGGGGTTCACGACCTGCACGGATGCACAGGCAAACCTTCACGTGGCCCTGTTCTCGTTTCCCAACATCCGCACCGATCTGCTTCCCATCGCCAATGCCTGCGCTGCCAACCCGTATAGCTCTCCGGGGCCCTTGCCGTATACAGTGGAGACGCTGCCCAAGCCGGGCTTGTCGCAGTACTACCCGGACGTGGATCTCATATATAAGCAGACCCCGCCGGCGGGATCTCCCGTGATGACGGCGGTAACCTTCTCTTCGAGCTACGAGATCACATACAAGGCAACCGATGCGGATGCAAACGGTTTCGTGAGCGACTATTACGACCCGACCGACACCGTAACGGGCGGTCTGAACCCTAGTTCCTCGATCATTCAGGCGATCGGATACGGCGGCAACCTGGCCAGCGGAACTACTCTCAAGACCGGCTGCCTGCCGATTTCCTATTCCGGCATTGCCCTGAACGACGCCCGCTCCGCCACGGGCGTGGCCGGAGCCGTCAGCCCGCTCAGCCCGCCCAGCCCGCCTGGAGGCACAATTGTCAACACCACCGACGTGGGCGAGGGCGTTACCTACTATGCGCCCGTGCTCTACGCGGCGCAGGCTGCCCTGACCGCGGAATCGGTGCTTCATCCCCATGCGCAGAACGCGATCATCCTCCTCGGCGACGGTCAGATGAATACGCAATGGATCTATTTCCCGGAAGGCGACATGCTACAAGAGCCGGCCATGGCGAATTGGAACACCTCCGTGCCCGCGAAAATTCAGCCCAACGCGACTGACTGCCCTAACACTCTTCCGACGACGACGCACAATACCACCGCCAACACCTGCGGATACGACACGGCGACCAGCACCAAGAATACTGCCGCCCTCGCCGCGGGCGCCATGACAGCGAACGCATCGAACGAGGCTTCGACGGTTGTCGGGACCTATCCGGACTTCCTGGATGAGTGCCAGCAGTCTATCGCGGCGGCGCAGTACGCGGCGAATCTGGGAACCAGGGTTTACGCGGTGGCATATGGCTCGGAGACCAAGGGATGCTCCTCCACAAGCGAATCCCACGCCGACGATTACACCGATGTGACCATGATTACACTGCCTAACACCCCGCTGGTCTCGTTCTCTATCTCGACGATCAGCCCTTGCATCACGATGGAGAATATCGCTTCTGATTCGCAATGGTTCTTCTCTGACTGGGAAGTAAGCGGATCGAGCACTTCCTGCCAGTCGAGCGCGAACCCGATGACGAGCCTCGACGACATATTCTCCAAGATACTGGCGAGCATGTCGACAGCGAGGCTGCTGCCCACCAACGCCACCTAGGCGCCGGAGAATGACGAAGCCAGCAACCGGGCCGCATCCGCACATTGGATGCGGCCCGGTTTTTTATTCCTGTTCCACGGGAATGATCAGCTCCACTTCGACTCTGGCCGCTTGGCCATTCTGGGTGGCCGGGCGGAACTGCCACTGCTTTAATGCGTCCAGCAGGAACTGCGCCTGGCCAAGCTGCGGCGGAAAGACCACTGTCAACTCCTCAAAGCGGCCATCCTTGTTGACAAAGCCACGAACGATCAGCACATCGGAGTCGATTGCGCCGGCGGGAAAGTCTGGCCGCATAATGTCAAACGGCCAGGGCGCTTCGATGTGAGTGGCGTTGCCGGCTGCGGCGGCATCTTGAGACCGCGGAAGCGAATACTGCAAGATCCAGCTCTTCGTCAGGCCCAGGTGCAGATAAACGGTGTACACGATCCGGCCGCTCCAGAGCTCCGACGCCTCGGGATACTTCTGTCCGAGCGAGTCTCCCACCACCACGGCGCCGAACTGTCCATCATGGGCCACCGCAATATGCACGGCCCTTGGCTGGTCGCCAAACCCGGAACCGGCATCAGACCCCTGATCGGAGCCGTACTTCCCTCCGTTTGCGCCGCCGCCGCCCTGATCGGCGCCCGTTCCGCCGGCCTTGCCGGAAGAATTGCCATTCCCCGGCTGCGCAGAGTCCTTGCCCGGCGTCAGCACTCCCGCTGAAGTGGAGTTCGCCGACTCGTTTCCCGGCGGCAGAACGACCGTTCCTCCGGTCATGCGAAGGTCAGAGAGCGACAAGACAGCGGCTGGAGTGGGCTGTCCGGTCCCCACGGAGGTGGTTGCAGGAATTTGTTGCGGCAAATTGGGCCCGTGCACAATCACCGGCGAGGTGTTGCTGGGGAACATGGGCAGTTTGTCGGTGCTCATCTCGGTTGCGGTGATGCGAACATCTGCCAGACTGGGTTCTGCATTGGGCGTTTCAAGCGAAGGCGCCGCTTCGGCGGCGGTGAGCTTGGCTGGTTGGGGCGGAACGATGGTTTTCACCACCGCGTGCTGCGTATTCCAGATCAGCAGCGAGGGAACCGGAACTGGCTCCGGAAGGTTGATTGGGTTAGGGAGATCGGGTTGCACAAGCGTCTGGAACTTCAGCACCGCCGGAGCCATCTGGCGGGCGCTCGCGCTTTGGTCCAGCTTAGGCGAATGCGTATCCGATTGCGGGCCAGGATAGCCAACCTTCTCCTCTGCTGCCCGCCGGCGCAGCGGTTCCGGAGCGCGCAGGTCCAGGTGGCGCACACTCAGTCGATCCTTCGGAAGCTGATCCTTGAATCGTGGCGGGGCGACTACCCCAGTGACCAACAATGCGGCCAACCCGGTATGCGCCACGATTGAAATCAAAAAGGAAGATGGCCGCTGAGCCGCCTCCGGCCGTTCGGAAAACAGCGTTATTGTCTGGGAAGACCTCATGAACAGATGAACTCCTTCGTTGCTGCCACCTGGTTCCTCTTCACAAGATCCCTGACTTCTCAGTCATCCCCAGTCTGATTGATTAGCGTCGGGGTCCATTCAGGATTCAATTGTACCCTCTTGAGGGATCGCGTGGGGCGAGACTCGCCACGCTGGCGCACCCAGTTGGAAACCTGCCCATCCGCTGCAAACTGCGGATCGCCCCCTCATGCTTCTCTTGATACCCTTTCTTTGACGCAATTTGCTCTTTTTAGACCATATACAAGCGTTATGGGTAGTATACTGGATTCGCGTTTGAACTTGTTCGGCTCTCTGGCGGCTCGATCGCCGGTTCGGCGTGAAATCGCAACTCGTTTCCTCGGGCCCAGCGTTTGACTCCAGGGACAGAAAGGCGGAGCTGGCCGGATAGCCAGTTCAAACAGGTCTCTCAGATGAACCGAAGATTACTGACGATCCTCGTTCTCGCATTCGTGATTGCCGGCGCATGCGCCTTCGCCGTAGCTCGACTGCTCGGCAGTCGCCTGCAAGCGGCCAAGCCGGCAGCGACCCAGGGCGTAGTTGCCGCCAACGCAGACATCAAGCTCGGAACCATTCTGAAGCCGGGCGACCTGAAGACGATTCAGATCGCTGGAGATCTGCCCAAAGGCGCGCTCGTTAAACCCGAACAGGCCATTGGACGCGGCGTCATATCGGACCTCTATGCCGGCGAACCGATCCTCGACAGCCGTCTCGCCGCAGTCGGCTCCGGAGGGGGGTTGGCAGCCGCCATTCCCCTGGGGATGAGAGCCTGCGCGGTGAGGGTCGATGAGGTGGTGGGCGTCTCCGGCTTCGTCACACCCGGCATGCGCGTGGATGTTCTTATCTCAGGCACTCCTCCCGGGATCCAGTCTGGCGAGGAAGGCACTCAGTCGAGGACTCTGCTGCAGGACATCCAGGTTCTGTCGGCGGGAACCGATATTCAAAAGGATCAAGAAGGCAAAGCGAAGCCGGTGCAGGTTGTCAACCTGCTGGTAAGCCCGGATCAGGCCGAGAGCCTGACGCTGGCCTCCAACCAGGGCGGGGTGAGAATTCAACTCGTGCTGCGCAATCCGCTGGATACCAAGACCGATCCGGTTCCAGGAACGGCCATGGTTAACATCTTTGCCGATAAGACTGCCAAACCTAAGACCGTCGTGGTGGCAAGGAGCAGCCCCAAGAAGCCCGCAACCGAGGCCTTTTCTATCGAGGTCATTAACGGTTCCAGCCGGAGCAAACAGACATTTGCATCTCCCGAGGAAAAGCCGTGAGAACAAAGGTTGGCATTACCATCGCATATTGCAGCGCATTGTTTTTTGTCCTTTGCGCTGTGTCGCCTCTGCATGCTCAAACGCCGCCGGTCCCTGCTCAACCCTCCGCGGTCTCCGTTCAGGACTCCACGAATGAGCTCTACGTCGCCGTGGGAAAGACGGTGCTGGTCGATCTTGCCAAGCCCGTGGCGCGCGTAGCAATCGGATTGGGCGATATTGCCGAGGCGCAAGCGACCAGCCGCACCGAGATCATGGTGAATGGAAAGGCCCCTGGGGAGACCAGCCTGATTATCTGGGACAACAAGGGCGGGCGCCAGTTCTTCAACGTGACGGTGCGCGCCAGCGCATCTCAAGCCAACGATACGTTGGATGCGGTCCGGCGCGAACTTAGAACCGAGCTACCTGGGCAGACCCTCAAGATCAGCGCCGAGGGCAGCAACATCTTTCTGCGCGGCACCGTCAAGGATCTCAACAGCTCCAAACGCGCCGTCGAGATCGCGTCTATCGCGGGCAAGGTGGTGAACCTGCTCAACGTGGATGTGCCTGCCGCCGACCCGCAGATTCTTCTCAAAGTGCGCTTCATGAGCGTCGACCGCAGCAAGGCAAAGCAGCTTGGGGTCGATTTTTCAGTCACCGGGTTGGGAAACACGGCGGGTACGCTTTCGACGGGACAGTTTGGGGCCAGTTCAACCAACATCGGGGCAACCTACACCGCGGGCCTCAGCAGCTTTGGCGCATCCGTGCAGGCTCTCGAATCCATCGGCGTGGTTGAGACCTTGGCCGAGCCCAACGTCCTCGCTGTGAACGGCAAGGAAGCCAGCTTCCTGGCTGGCGGGGAATATCCCTATCCGGTGGCGCAGCCCTCCGGGAACGGCCTGGCTACCATTACGATCGAGTTCAAGGAGTATGGAATTCGCCTTAACTTCATTCCTACAATTACTCCTCGCGGAACGATCCGTCTTCAGGTGGCCCCGGAGGTGAGCGCGCTTGACTTCACCAATGCGGTCGAGGTCTCCGGATTTGAGGTTCCGGCTATTACCACGCGCAGGATGAAGACGGAGGTCGAACTTGGCGACGGTCAGAGTTTTGTCCTTGGCGGACTGCTTGACAACGAAGAGACTCAGGAGTTCACCAAGATTCCTTTCCTAGGCGACATTCCAATCCTGGGCAAGTTTTTTCAGTCGGTCTCCAAGAAGCGGACAAATACCGAGTTGATCGTGCTTGTGACGCCAGAAGTTGTGGCTCCCATCCCGGCCGGCGCGCCCCTGCCCGATTTGAAGTACCCAGTGAAGTTCCTGCCTCCGAACACCGGTATACCGATGAATACGCCGGATGCCAAGAACCCCGCCAACACGCAGGCGCCCGCTCCCGCCTCCATACCTGTTGAGAAACTAATCGAGAGTATGAGGCCGGAGGCGCCGCTGATGATTGAGGGCGGTACGAATTTTGGCAGCGCAACAGGCGGGATAAGCAGCGCCCCCGCCGCTCCCGCTGCTCCCTCGCAGTAGGACTGCCGGCGGCCGTCCACAAAGACGGCCGCCGCTGCTCGCAGAATGCGTGTTCTCCATCTTGAGGCGGGTTAGTCGGTTGGGTTTGACAGGAGGCGGATGGGGATATCCGCGGTCTGAGAGCTCAATCTGGAGCAGTGGCTTGCATCGGCCGTCTCCGTGGAAAGCCGAAGAGAACCTGGGGTCACCATGACGAACCCGCTAAGCCGATTCTTCGATGCCCTGGGCGATCGCCTTACTGCACGCCGTCCTGAATCCAAAGACATTCGTTTGCAGGTCAGGAACCTCACTCGGGACTCCGTGCTTGCCACGCGCTTGCAGGTTGCCGACAGCAGTCCAAAGCGCAACAAGGGCTTGCTGGGGCGCAGCAGACTCGCTCCCGGCGAGGGCCTCTGGATCCTCCCGTGCGAGGCCGTTCATACTTTTGGGATGAAGTTTCCCATTGACCTTGTTTATTTGGACTCAAAGAACCGGATCAGGAAGTTATGCGCCAGAGTGCCTCCGTGGCGGCTGTCGGCCTGTTTCTCCGCTCACTCGATCCTCGAGCTTCCCCCGGGCACCATCCGCGCCTCGGAAACACGCCTCGGCGACACACTCGAATTTTCCTCCGCTTCCTTACCCAGCAACGGCGCAGATGCCGTGCATCCCTGACGCGAGTGGGATTAGCCGGGTATCGCGACCGTCATTCCAGAAGCGCGACAGCCCAATAAGGGGTGTGCGCGGCTTAAGCCATCGGCTTCCCGCTGAGACAATTCTCAGACAATGGAGCAAAACTCAAGTTGCTACAGAATCTCTTCGAGCAGAATTGGAAGATGCCTTTAAGAGAAGAAATACGCTCGCATCGCTGGAAGTTTCCACTCCCTGGCCAGCGTTGCGTCCCGCTGCTTGCGCTTGTTTTCCTCGCCCGTTACGGTCCGGATCTCTGCTTCCAAGCGGGCACGAGATTCCCACTTTCGTGGGTCTCCACCTTCGTGTCATGTATACGATGCCGGTCTCTCCATCTCCTCCACTGTATACAGGAGTTTACACTTCGCTCCACTCCTCTCTACGGCGCTTGTCTTGTATCTTATTGATTTATAAGGATATTATTGTGAAGTTGAGAATGGCACCCCACATGCAAGGAAGGGGGTGCCCCGGCCCGAAGCTGGGAAAATCTACCCAGGAGAAAACACAAATGAACACCATGCTTCTCAAGCTGTATGTGAAGTTCCAGGATCTGATGAATCGCGAAGAAGGTCAGGATCTGGTCGAGTATGCTCTGGTTCTTGCACTGATCACCGTTGGCGCGGTCGCCATCCTCACCGGCATCGGCAGCAAGGTAGTCAACACGCTGTCTTCCATCAACTCCGCACTCTAAGCCGAAGCAAAGAAGTTCTCGCGAGAGGCGGCCAGGGCGCTGCCTGTCACAAGATTCGAATCGCCGCGAGAGAGACTTCGCTGTCAGATTGATTGGGATGGAGTTTCTCTCGCTACGGCGCGGATGCTATTTGGCGTCCCAGGAGGCTGCTAGTATGTCGGCTTGGATTTTGAAGATTGTTTCTCTGTTGCAGGATCTGAAAACGCGCGAGGAAGGTCAGGATCTCGTTGAGAATGCCCTGGTTCTTGCCTTGATCAGCGTTGGCGCGGTAGCCCTGCTCACTGGTATCGGCGCCAAGGTAGTTAACACGTTGAGTTCGATCAACTCTGCACTCTAGCTCTGAACGATCGGCTGCCGCTAAGGCCGGGGCCGGGCGTGGCAAGTCGGAAGGCTGGACGGAATGAGGGGGGGATTCGCGAAGCACCCGCTTTGCGAATCCCTTTTCATCAACCGGCTCCGAGTCATGCTTGAATCAAGGGGAGATTGCCTCCATGCGATCCTGGTATTGGAAGACCTATCTCGGATTGCAAGACCTGTTGAAACGGGAGGAAGGCCTTGACTTGGCCGAGTTCAGCCTGATCACCGCTCTCGTCTCCGTTGGCGGGATCGCCATGCTGGGGGGAATCGCCACCAAGGTCGTGAACATGCTCACTTCACTCAATACGGCATATTAGCTTCCTTAGGAAGATACCGGCAGGAGCTGCATCGGAAACAATTCCAGCCAATTTGTTCAGTAAGTTCCAATAACGCCGTTAGAAACGCTCGCATCTGCAAAGCCGCTTCCGCGCCGCAATTCAGCCACATATAGAATCGCTCGCACGCACTCATCGATTCTGGTTCTGGCCACCAACAAAGCTGTGACGCTTCTTATTGTGGATGGCCGCCCCCGCATCGTCTTTTTCTTAGGAGCGGTATAGTAGTGTTATGTTTTCGTCTTCTCCTGTTCAACCCGGTCCTGGGCTGGTCCTGATTGAAGCCGGGCTAACTGGGATGGCAATCGCGGCAGTTCTTGGATGGCCGCGCATTGGTCTTTCAGTCTTTTCGCGCATTGAGCGCCCCCTGGCCAGGCTGGCGCGACGGAAGAGGATGTCTGTTGCCCTGGTTGGCCTGGCGGCGCTGTTGTTGCGCATTGCACTGCTTCCCCTGTGCCCCATACCTCTTCCATTCTCCACGGACGATTTTAGCTTTCTGCTGGCGGCGGATACCTTTGCGCATGGGCGCCTCGCCAATCCCACGCCCGCGATGTGGACACACTTCGAAAGCGTCCACATCACCATGCAGCCCACTTACATGTCGATGTATTTTCCCGGGCCTGGCCTGGTAATGGCTGCCGGAAAGGTGCTCTTTGGACACCCCTGGTACGCCATCCTCATCGCCACCGCGCTGATGTGCGCCGCCATCTGCTGGATGCTGCAGGCATGGCTGCCGCCCTCCTGGGCATTGCTGGGAGGCGCGCTCGTGGTTCTGCGCCTGGCACTCTTCAGTTACTGGACGAATACCTACACGGGCGGAAGCTGGCTGTCGGCTCTCGCCGGGGCGCTGGTGCTGGGCGCGCTGCCTCGAATGATGAAGACTGCGCGGTTTCGCTATTGGATGCTCATGGCGGCCGGTGTCGCGATTCTGGGCCTGACTCGACCCTACGAGGGCCTTCTTCTATCTCTCCCCGTCGCTATCGTTCTGGGACGCTGGTTTCTCTTTGGAAAGAACCGGCCGGCTGCCGGCGTTCTCCTCCGCCGCTCGGCGGCGCCGCTGGCGCTGATCGCGGCCGCCGTTTTGTGGCTGGGTTACTACGACTACCGCGCATTCGGAAGCCCGTTCACACTGCCATACACAGTCGCGCGGAATACATACGCAATTGCGCCGTACTACGTCTGGCAGCCGGCGCGTCCCATACCAAACTACCGGCACGAAGAGATGCGGCACTTCTACATCGACAATGAGCTGATCGGATTCGCAAAGCTGCATAGCATCTCTGGATTCCTTCCACAGACTCTATTCAAATTCACATTGGCGCTGATGTTCTTTGCGGGCACGGCATTGCTGCCTCCGCTCGTCCTGGGCTGGCGCGTTCTGCTGGATCGCCGCCTTCGCTTCCTGGTTCTCTGCCTTCCCCTGTGGGCAACCGGCATGGCGATCGGCATCTTTCTTATCCCTCACTATCTGGCGCCCTTCACGGCGGCATTCTATGCCCTGGGCTTGCAGGCCATGCGCCATCTTCGCGCATGGAAGCCCGAGGGCAGGCCTGCGGGCCTGACGCTGGCGCGTCTTCTGGTGACCATCTGCATAGCCATGGCGGGAGTTCGGACCTGCGCCGAGCCGCTTCATCTGGTTCCCCCGCAGTGGCCGGGCGGCCTGTGGATCTTCTGGTGGTATGGCCCAGGCAACTACGGCGGCGACCGAGCTCAGATTGAGGCGCGACTGGAGCAACTTCCGGGTTCGCAACTCGCCATCGTGCGGTATTCGCCGCAACACCATCCCCTGGATGAGTGGGTTTACAACGCCGCGGACATCGACGCATCCAAGGTCATCTGGGCGCAGGAGATGGATGCCGCCGACAATCTTCAACTGTTTCGTTATTACAAAGACAGGCGCGCCTGGCTGGTCCAGCCGGATTCGCCCACGATGAAACTCTCTCCATACCCCATGCCCAGCATTGGAGAGGCGGCGTCCCCGGGAGCAGTGAGATGAACGTTTCTGCCAGCGCCAGTGCGGTCCACGCTTCCTCGCCGCGGCGGTCTTCTTCGTGGTCCAGCTATCTCGTCTTTACGCTCTCCGCCAGCCTCTTCCTGCTGCCGTTCATGGGGATCATCCGCATCAAGACCGATGAAGGCGAACTCTTGTCAGGCGCCGTGCGGATTGCCCAAGGCCAAGTCTTCGCGCGCGATTTTATCGACGTCATGGGGCCCGGCACATTCTATTGGCTGGCGGCTTTCTTCAAACTCTTCGGCATCTCATTCCTGGCGTCGCGAATATGCCTGTTCGTTTCATCGCTGGGGACGGCTCTATCGGTCTATTTTCTCTCCCGCCGCGTTTGTCCAGGTTACCGGACGCTTCCCTGTCTCATTTTGGCGGGGACTTACGCCGGAGCGTTCTGGCCGGGAATCAGCCATCACGTGGACAGCAATTTCTTCGCGCTCCTTGGGGTCGCCTGCATGGTTCTCTGGCAGGCCAGGCCCAGGAACAGCCTGCTAATCGCCGCCGGGGCCCTGGCGGGAATAACCGCCTGCACTCTACAGCAGAAGGGCGTGCTGCTGTTTTGTGCATTCTTAGTGTGGCTCTGGCTTCAGCGCCGCAAGATTGCAGCCCCTCTATCCTCGGTTGGCTTGGTAACCGGAGGCTTCGCGGGCATCGTCGGGCTTATGCTCCTGTATTTCTGGACCAAGGGAGTCTTGGGATACCTGATTTATGCCACCGTCATATTGCCACAGCAGCACTATGCCGGTGTGAATACGGTACCCTATGCGCAACGCATCTTCACTGAGTACTGGGATAAATGGGTCATGGCGGGAGGCTCGACATGGTTCCTCCCCATAGCCGCAATCCTGATCGCGCCTTTTCTTTTTATCGCGGCCTTGCCTTTGCTCATGCTGGTTCTTGGCATCCGGTACAACTGGAAATCCGTGACCCCTGAGCTTGCTCTCTATTGGCTCTGCGGGTGGGCCTTGTGGCTGTCGGAGTTTCATCGCAAAGATATCTTCCATCTGGTATTCGGATCGCCGCTGCTGATCGTCCTATTCGTTCATATTCTGGGCGAGAGCCGCAGGAAGTTTGCCGACCTTTCTTTGCAGGTACTCACTATCGGCGCCGTGCTTCTGGCCGTCTTCAGCTTTTCGGTTACGATCGCCCACGAATCTCATTTCACCAGGACGCGCGTGGGCATGGTCGCGGTGGACGGCTCGGACCGAGTGCTCGATTTTCTAAATGAGCACGTGCCGCCGGGCGAGAATATCCTGTTTTACCCCAGCGCCGCTTCGTATTATTTCCTTTCCGCAACAACGAACCCGACGCGCTACAGCGCCCTGCAATACAACTCCACCCCTCCCGAGGTGTTCAGGGAGGTTGCGGGCATTCTCGAGCAAAAGCAGGTAAGATATGTCGTTTGGGATACCGGTTTTGAAGCCGGGTGGGAAGCTATTTCTCCCGGATCCAGTCCCAAGAATGCCAGCGATCGGATTCTTGAGTTTTATTTGCAGTCCCACTATAGGGTTGCGGAGAATGACGATGGCATCTTGATCATGGAACGAAAAGGGGCCGAGCATGCCAACTGACAAGGAAGAACACCCCGAGTTCGACCGGTATGCGTCCTCGTATCCAGATCTGCTGGACGACCCGATCAGAAATCGATTTGCGCGCGACCCTCTTCATTTCCACCGGAGAAAGTGGCTGCTCATCGAAAGACTTTTGAAGGGCGCCGGCGCGACTCCGGGAACCCTGCGATGGCTGGATGTTGGCTGCGGCCGGGGCGAACTTCTGGAATTGGCCGGCAGCAACTTCGCCCAGGCGACGGGCTGCGACCCATCTGCCGGCATGTTGCCCTCAAACGCCTCGTTCAAAACCTGCGAACAGAGGTTCCTGGCCGAGTTGCCCTTCGAAGACGGCGCGTTCGATTTTGTAACCTCCGTTTGTGTCTTACATCACGTGCATGGCAGGGACCGTGCACTCCTGGCCGGCGAGATCCGGCGGGTGCTAGGTCCTGGGGGCTTGTGTTGCATCATTGAACACAATCCCTGGAATCCGGTCACTCGAACGATTGTGAAAAGATGTGCGGTGGACGTGGACGCGGAGCTTCTTACGGCGCGGGAAACGAGAGGCCTGCTCCGCGCTTCCGGCTTCAAATCCCTCGGCACGGAGTACTTCCTGTATCTCCCAGAGAAACTCTTTGGCGCATTCGGCGCCGTCGAACAGATATTCTCCAAATTTCCTTTTGGCGGTCAATATGTATTGCTTGCCCAGTCGCCGCGATAAGCTAAGAAGCGCCCGAAGCATGCTTGCAGACAAATAACATCGACGACGTGGCGCACATCGGAGTTATACCTGTTCCGGCCTCGGCGGAGCGGTTCGGCTTACAAGCTCTTCTCCACAATGAATCGCGGCCTGGCCTTGGCTTCCGTGTACATCCTGGCGAGATACTGCCCGATAACTCCAAGGCATAGCAGCTGTATTCCTCCCAGCATGTAGAGAGGAATCACGATGGAAGCCCAGCCGGGGATGGCGGCGGATGTGAAGAATTTGGCAAACAACGCCCATGCCGCCAGCCCAAAGCTGAAGAGAGATATGAGCATGCCCAGAACAGTGATGATCTTCAGCGGTATTGCGGTAAACGACGTAATGCCGCTCACCGCCAGCGAAATCATCTTCGAGATAGGGTACTTGGTTTCTCCGGCAAATCGCTCATGCCGTTCGTAGTAGACCAGGGCGGAAGGGAATCCAAGCTGGGGGATCAATCCCCTCAGCAGCAGATTGCTTTCCTTGCAACTGCGCAGTTCCTCCACCACGCGCCGGCTGAGCAGGCGAAAGTCGGCGTGATTGAACTTCAGCTCCACGCCCATTGCATGCAGCAGCCGGTAGTAACCTTCCGCGGTGGTGCGCTTGAAGAAGCTATCTGTCTTGCGGGAGCTGCGGATGCCGTACACAACCTCAGCGCCGCTCGCATATGCGCGGACCATCTCTTCTATCGCAGCTATGTCGTCCTGGAGATCGGCGTCGATGCTGATCAGCGCGTCACCCGGAGCAGCGAGATACCCCGCGAGTATGGCGCTTTGCTGGCCGAAGTTCCGGGATAGCTTCAGGCCATGGATGCGGCCGTCCTCGATTGCGAGCCGCTCGATGACCCGCCAGGTGCCGTCGGCAGAGCCATCGTCGACGAAGAAGATCGACGGCTCGGCGATCGCACCGTCTTGAGTCATCCTGCCGAGCAGGGCTGCAAGGCGGGACGCGGTTTCAGGCAGCACCTGCTCTTCGTTGCGGCACGGAACCACAAGAGTTATCCTTGGGCACGAGGCGCGTTCAATCGATTGAGTCATAGGCCCTTCTTCATTTGCAGGCGAATCATGGAGTCGATTTTGGGAATACGGTTGCTATCCAGGGGACATTCACAAAGAGCAATAGCACGATAAGCGCAACACAGATGCAAAGAGGAACCATGAGCGACGGCTCGCGATAGAGACGCTCCGGATTCTGCACGGCGCTTTCATGCCTGAAAGACAGGCTGAAGTACACCGCCATGAGCCAGGCAATCACCGGGAACGAGAGAATAAGTTCAATGCGATAGCGCATCATGAATGCTCCAAAAAAGAGCATGCAAGCCGCGGCATAAAACGTGGCCGAATTGAGCAGCGATTCCTCGTTGTAGTATCGGAACGAACTGCGATAGGCGGCCGCGGCCGCGGGATCGGCGATTTGCCGGTACTCGGAGAAGCGCTTGAGGCTCATGAAGTAACATCCGAGCATCCAGTAAGAGACGAGCAGGGAGGCCGGGGGAAGCACAGCTACAACCACAGAGTACCACCCAAGGCAAAAGCGCAGGGGGTTGTTGATCGACTCGCTTAAGACGTCGATATAGGGAAGATCCTTGCTTCTCACGGGCCGGATGTTATAGATGCATCCCATGATCCAGAGCGCGGCGGCGCTGAGCAGGAAACCCCGGCCCAGATAACTCGCCAGCGCCAGCCCGGCCATCATCATGACGATCCACTGCGCATAGCCCCACCCCGAATGGACCAGACCGCTGGCGGCGGGCCGGTTCTTCTTAATGGGATGCAGCCGGTCGAAGGGCGCGTCCAGAATCTCGTTAATCACATAGTTGCTACTGGCAATAAGAGTGGACGCGATCAGCCCCACAAAAATGCGAATCAGGAGCCGCGGCGACAGGCTGGCCCCCGTCATGGCCATCGCCAGAACGATTCCAGGGACGATAAATACTTGCTTGATGCTATGATCGAGTCTCATGATCCGGAGATGCGCAACCATGCGCTCGGGGACATTGACTGTGCGACTCGGCGTTGTCATTCAATCTCTCGTTTCATGGCTGGAATCGCCCTGCAAATCCGGGAAAGTCTCTGTGCCGATTGGCAGGCCGCGACTTCAGCGGCGCAATAGTTCCGGGAACTTAACGACGTAGATCGATGTAACATTGGGGGCAAGCCATGTTCGATAGGTTACGGGGGGGAATGGGGCCTGCCCATCGCACTGCCTCGGATCGAACGATAGTGCATAAACGGGCTTGATTGCGGGAACCCGATCCAGGGAGTTCCCATCGCACCCGGCAGGAAAAACAGCAGCAGGCCTAAACACATAGGCACCGCGAGGTGTTCGGATTCCGACCTCGTTGATGTAGCCAACTGCCTCTAACTCGGCCCAGCCATCGCTCTCCCAACTTCCACTGATGGCGGTAGCAGGCAATCCACTCGAACGGATCTCGTCGATCGCGGCAGCGTAGCCACGATACATTGCAAACAGGTCGTGTGTCGCGGCCACACCGAAACAAGCAAAAATGCCTATAAGAACCACGCTGGCAATCGGCAGGTTCGACCCGACTCTATCCTGGAAGTACCGCGCCAGGACAAGCAGAGAGGGTATCATCAAAGG
>JBEKDH010000017.1:0-37359 GCA_050014455.1 Occallatibacter sp. | reverse complement strand
CCGCGCGTCAGCGAACCGTATTCGCTCTCCATCTCCACCAGCCGGGGCAGCACCGTCCGCGCGCTCAGTTGCGAAGCGTCCCCGCCGAAGATTCCGCTCAGCAGCGGATCGGCCAGGCGGTCCACGGCCTCGCGGCCAAAGTGCCGTTCCACCAGCGCCGCCACAGCCTCGTCGGGCAGGCCGCTTGGCCGCGGAGGATGCAGCAGCTCCAGCCCCATCCGCGCCTTTGTCTTCAGGCTGAAGAGCCGCGACAGCGCCGTGGGAATCAGCTTGGTCGGCACCAGGAACATGAGCCCGTCGGGGAGCGGAATCAGCCGGTTGCGCACCACAATCCAGGTCTTGCGCGCCGCGTCGTTCGAGGGCAGCAGCTCACCCCCCAGCCCCAGCTCGCGGCACAACTGCGCCGCCGCCGGCTTCTCGCTCAAAAACGAATCCGGCCCCCGCTCCAACACCGCGCCGTTCACGATCTCCGACGACAATGACCCGCCCAGCCGCTCGCGCGACTCATAGAGCGTGTACTCCACCGCCGCGCCCGCCTCGCGCGCCTGCTCCAGCTCATAGGCAGCCGCCAGCCCCGCTATGCCTCCGCCAATGATCGCCGTCCGCATCCGCGCAGTTCCCTTCTCCGTCTCTATTCCATCATTACAGCAGTTTTCCGGCAGACCCGCACACCGGCGAATGAAACTTCAGAATTGGCTCAGTAATATCGCTCTTTGTCAATGGAATGATAGAGATAGCTATCCTTTGCTTGTGATTTGAATCACCAAGCGGGCCGTCATCGATCCAGGTTCACCAAGGCGCACCCCGGTGACCTGGGGTTTGAGCCAGTTTGCAGAGGCTGTTGGCTACGGGCTATTACTTTGCGAAGGCCGCGGCCTCGCTCTCCAGTTCCGCGTCCCAATGTTTGGGCTGGTAGATGCAGCAGGGCTCCTGGGCCAGCGGATCGCCGGTGACGGCGTAGGCGCGGGCGCGCGACCCGCCGCAGATCTCCTTGTACTCGCAGGCGCCGCATTTGCCTTCCAGCTTGCTGGTGTCGCGCAGCGACTTGAAGATGGGCGCGTTGCGGTAAATCTCGCTCAGCGGCGTTTGCCTCACATTGCCGGCGTGGATGGGCAGAAATCCGCTGGGATAGACGTTGCCCACATGGGAGACGAAGAGGAAGCCCTTGCCGTCGTTGACGCGGCGCGTGGCCCAGCTCGCGGTGCGGGTTTGGGCGTCGGCCGTGGGCGCGCCTGCCTCGTAGCCCAGCGCGGCCGCAACCTTGGAGCTGCCCGGATGGCCGTGGCCGTGCCCGATGCGCCGCTCTTCAAGATTGTGCTGCAGCAGGTAGCGGCGATAGTGCATGGCCTCGGTGGTCTTGATCTGGAAGTTCACCCTGTGGCTCAACTCGTAGATCTTGCCAAAGACCTGCTCGAACTCCTCGGCGGTGAGCAGGTCGCCCAACTGGCCGCGGCCCACGGGAACCAGGAAGAAGACGTTCCACATGACGATGGCCAGCCGCTCAAAGAGAGCGCAGAGGTTGTCAAGATCGTGGGCGTTGTGGCGGCTGATGGTGGAGTGCACTTGGATGGGAATGCCTGCCTCGTTGGCCCATTCGATGGCCTGGATGGTGCGCGCCCAGGCGCCGGAAAGGCCGCGGAAGGCGTCGTGAATCTCGGGCGTCGAGCCGTCCAGCGAGATGCCCAGCCGCACTAGGCCCGCCTCCTTGAGCTTGAAGATGGCATCGCGCGTCAGCAGCGGCGTGGCGCTGGGGGTGAGCGCCACCTGTACGCCCTTGTCGGCGGCGTAGCGGATCAGCTCGAAGACGTCCTTGCGCTTCATGGGGTCGCCGCCGGTGAAGACGAAGATGGGCACATGCATCTCGGCGATCTGGTCGATCAGCGCGAGCCCTTCCTCATGGGTCAACTCGTCGGGGTGGGCAATGGGCTGGGCAGCGGCGCGGCAGTGCTTGCAAGCCAGGTCGCAGGACTGCGTGACCTCCCAGATGGCCAGAAAAGGCGTCTCGTCGAAGTTCAACCCGCCGCGGGCGGGGATGTTGTGCATCGGTTGCATACGGCCTCCAACGGAATCGCGGCTGGCCGGCCCTGAAGCGGGGCCTGCGCCGGGGAAGGAACCATTCTCCAATTATTAAAGAAAACCAAGACGCTGCCGATAAGATAATTTCCCCGTGGGAGGAAACCATGTTGGAAGCTTGCGGCAGAGCCCCATGAATCGGAAAGAATCGCTCTTGAGCGCCACGAATCCCTTCCAGAAGAACAGGCTGGGAGTTGCGCGGGCTGTGATTTGGATCACATTCTTTCGCTTGATCGCTTGACAGGCTCTCGCGCCACTGGACAAATTGTGGAAAAGGGGCCACAATTTCTCCATACTGAACCACGATTCCCCGGTTTTCTGCATCCTTAAACAATGGCGAGATGGTTTTCGGTACGCCGGAAACTGAACACGAGGCCTTTCCGGCGTGCTTCCGCGTCACGCCGAGTTGTGTCGTCGGGCACTGCGAACCGATGGCAAGCTTGTTACTGTTTATTGCCGCAACACCAGGAGGTTCCCATGGCAGCCGTTATCAAGCCAGGTTGGAGCAAACCCTCCACCATTCTCTTCGCCTCCGAGGTTCCCGCCAATGAGAAGGCCTTCGCCTTCGCTCTTGCGCAGGCCGTCGAGTTCGGCGCCGATCTCATCGTCTTTCACGCCTATGACACGCTGGTAGTCTCCGAATCGGACACCTCGGGCATCCGCTACTACGACTATGCCGCAGCCGCCCGCGACGAACTGGAGAGTCTAGAGCCTTTGGCTGAGCGTGTGCGCGATGCCGGGGTCCGCTGCGAAGCCGTTGTTCGACCGGGGCTGCCCGCCGACCAGATTCTCTGCTTCCTGCGCGAACGTCAGGTCGATCGCGTGGTAATGGGCACTCATTCGCCGGGCCCCATTGGCAAGCTGCTGGTGGGCTCGGTTGCCGAGGCCGTCCTGCGCACGGCAAAGGTTCCGGTCTGCATTGTCGGTCCCAACGTCGTGGACGGCACGTATCGCAACTTTGCCACGCGCGCCGTCCTCTGCGCTGTCAGCCTGCATGAGTCCAGTTCAATCGTGGTAGGCTTTGCCGCGGAATTGGCGGCGCAGCACAATGCGCGGCTGATTCTGCAGCATGTGATCCGGCCCCAGGAGCGCGCCGAGGTTCTTGCCGGCCGCACCATCGAGGACATCGAGACCGAACTGCTCACGCTGGTCCCGCATGAACTCCACGCCGAGATTGCCGTGCAGGCCATTGTGGTACACGGCGATCCGACCGAGGAGTTGCTCTACCAATCCAGAGCACAGCAGGCCGATTTGATTGTGCTGGGTGCACAGGGCGCGTCTGCCTTTGCCGCGATTACCCGCCACGGCATGGTCTACAAGGTACTGGCCCACTCGCATTGCCCTGTGATGACCATCTCGCCAGCGCTGCTGGCGGAGTGCGGTGTCAAGGCGACGAAACCTCGTGTGTCCGAGGTTTATTTGGCGGGGGTTTTTTAGGGCTGCGGTCGCCGGGGTGAAATCTCTCTTCACTCCGGCGATGGCATGGATCGCCGATGGCTACCTGGTCCCGGCCGGCTATTCAGCCCCGGGCCTCGGGGAATTTGTGCATGGCTTGCCGGCGCACAGCGCTCCGGTAATCCCCTGCCCCTCGGTGATGGTATAAATCCTGTCAACCGCCGGCAGTTTTACCATCTCTTTCGCGCCGGAAGGCCAGTGAATCTCGGCGGTTCCGGCATCGGTGGCGTCGGCCAGGCCAAAGTGGACGCGCAGATCGTTGGAAGAGAGATAGCTGCCGCCGCTAAGGACATCTCCGCGCTGGCGAAGGCCGGCGGCCGCCAGGTAGACGGTTGCTCCGACCGCATCGCGGGGGCTCTTCGGCCCGCCGACGAGCCTCATTTCAACCCAATGGTGGTGGTCCGGATTCACGTTGCGCAGCAGCACCGGAACGCCGTCCATGTTATTGATGACCACGCTGATCTTGCCGTCGTTGAAAATGTCGCCAAAGGCTGCGCCGCGACCCACGCTGACCACGGCAAGCCCGGTGCCTTCGACCGCTGGCACCAGCTCGAACTTGCCGTTCTTGAGATTCCTGAAGAGCAAATGACGTTGGGCATACGTGCTGCCCCACTCCGGATGCTTATCCGCTTCCGGATAGACGTGGCCATTCACAATGAGCAAATCCTTCCACCCATCGTTGTCGTAGTCGAGGAACCCGTCGCCAAAGCCAACGAACGGAAGAGTTGGCGCCATCAATCCGGCTTGATAACTGACATCGGTGAAATAGCCAGTTCCATCGTTCTGAAAGAGCACATCGTAGTCGTCTGCAAAGTCGGTATTCACGATGGAGAGGTGGCCATTGTTTTCGTAGTCGCCGGCCGCGATGCCCATATTCGCAATCTCGCGGCCGCCGCCATTCAGCGCGTAGCAGCTTTCAATACTCTTGTCCTCGAATGTTCCATCGCCCTTGTTTATGTACAGATAGTTTTGAGAAGTGTCGTTGGCCACCAGCAGATCCGGCTTTCCATCGTTATTTACGTCGGCAAAGAGAGCCCCAAGGGCGTAGTATCCACTGGGGTTGTCCACACCCAGCTTCTTGCTGACATCGGTAAAGGCGCCATCGCCGTTGTTGTGGAAGAGATGGTCACTGTCGCCGTGAAGGCCGCGCGGGCCGCACATCACTTGCACTCCCCTGTACTGGCAGATGTCGGCGCCGCCCACCGTCAATCCCGGCTGGGGAGGGTTGGTCCAATCGAACTGAATGTAGCTGCCAACAAACAGGTCCAGCTTCCCATCGCCATCGTAGTCGCCGAAGGTGGCGCCGGTTGACCAGGTGCCGACCTGGACGCCGGCCTTCTCGGCCACGTCGGTAAAGGTTCCGTCGTGGTTGTTGTGATAAAGGCGGTTCTTGCCGTAATTGGTTACGTAAAGGTCCGGCCAGCCGTCATTGTCGTAGTCGCCCACCGCACACCCATATCCCCAGCGATCGTTGGCGATTCCGGCCGCCTGGGTCACATCGGTGAAGGTGCCATCGCGATTGTTGTGAAACAGCGCCGCATGCGGCGCGGGTGCTTTACCCGCAAGCGCATCGAACGTCGAGCCGTTGACAAGATAGATATCGAGCCAGCCGTCGTTGTCGTAGTCAAGGAGACAGACGCCCGGACCCTTGGCCTCGAGAATGAAGCGCTTGGCGGGCGTACCTCCGGTGTGATGCCAACTCGTGAGCCCGGCGACCGCTGCCACATCCATGAAAACAGTGGGGCCGGTCTTTACAAAGCCGCCGGCGGTGATGGGGCGGTGCTGGCTGTCGAATTGCGCTTCCTGAGGGCCAGCGTTGGCCATTCCGCCGATGGACGATTGCACCCCGCCCGATGCTTGCGGTTGAGGAGCTGCCTGCGCGCCGGCGGAGAAGGGAGCCCCGAGCGCCGATGCGACGAGAAACGCCAGCAGCCCGAACGGGAGTTGCAAGACGGAGTCCTCCAAAAGCTCAAGTTTAACGCGGAGCGGCCGTTAGCAGCTTGATTTCAGCCGCATTCCCATCGCACGGCTTGCCGGCGCACAGCGCTCCGGTAATTCCCAGGCCCTCGGTGACGGTGTAGATGCGGTCTACGGCCGGCAGCTTTACCATCTCTTTCGCGCCGGATGGCCAGTGAATCTCGGCGGTTCCGGCGTCAGCGGCGTCGGCCAGACCGAAGTGAACGCGAAGGTCGTTGGAAGAAAGATAGCTGCCGCCGCTCAGCACGTCCTGGCGCTGGCGAAGGCCGGCGGCCGCCAGATAAACGGTAGCTCCGACCGCGTCCCGCGGGCTCTTCGGTCCGCCGACGAGCCGCATTTCAACCCAATGGTGGTGGTCCTGATTCACGTTGCGCAGCAGCACTGGAACCCCGTCCATGTTGTTGATCACCACGCTGATCTTGCCGTCGTTGAAGATGTCTCCAAAGGCTGCGCCGCGGCCCACGCTGACCACGGCAAGCCCGGTGCCTTCCACCGCTGGCACCAGTTCAAACTTGCCGTTCTTCAGGTTGTGATAGAGCAGAGGGCGCTCGGCATAGCTGGTTCCCCAACCTGGATGCTGATCCACTTCCGGATACACGTGGCCATTGACGATGAGCAGGTCCAGCCACCCATCGTTGTCGTAGTCGAGGAATCCATCAGCAAACTTGACAAAAGGAATGGAAGCCGTCGCCAGGCCTGCCTCATAGCTAACATCGGTAAAATTCCCCTTCCCGTCGTTCTGGAAAAGGAGCGCGTAGTCATCGGCAAAGGTGGTGCTCACCACGTCGAGGTGGCCGTTGTTCTCGTAGTCTCCAACCGCGAGGCCCATGTTGGCAGCCTCGCGGCCATCCTTGTTGAGCGCAAATCCGCTCTCGTAGCTCTGATCTTCGAAGGTGCCATCTCCCTTGTTCATATACAGATAGTTCGGCGTGGAGTCGTTGGCCACCAGAAGGTCGGGCTTCCCATCTCCGTTCACATCGACGAACAGGGCCCCAAGGCCGTAGTATCCCGCGGGATCGTCCACGCCCAGCTTCTTGCTGACATCGGTAAAGGTTCCATCTCCGTTGTTGTGGAAGAGATGATCCTGCTCTCCCTTGAGGCCGCGCGGGCCGCACATCACCGTCACGCCGCGATATTGGCAATGAGCGGAAGCGCCCGCATCTGTTCCTGAAACCGGAGGGTTGGCCAGGTCAAAGCGTAAATAGCCGGCGACGAACAGGTCCAGACGCCCGTCGCCATCGTAGTCGCCGAAGGTTGCGCCGGTTGACCAGGTACCGATGGTCAGGCCGGCCTTCTCCGCCACATCTGTGAATGTTCCGTCGTGGTTGTTATGGTACAAGCGATTCTTGCCGTAGTTGGTTACATAAAGGTCCGGCCAGCCATCGTTGTCGTAATCGGCGACCGCGCAGCCGTATCCCCAGCGGTCATTGGCAACCCCGGCCGCCTGAGTCACGTCGGTGAACGTTCCATCGTGATTATTGTGGAAGAGCGCCGCATGCGGGGGAGTGGCCTTGCCATCGAGCGCTTCGTAGGTCGAGCCATTGACTAAATAAATATCCAGCCAGCCGTCGTTGTCGTAGTCGATAAGGCACACGCCCGGGCCCTTGGCCTCCAGAATGAAGCGCTTCTCCGGCGTGCCGGCTTTGTGATGCCAACCTGTAAGCCCGGCGGCCGCAGCCACATCCTGGAAGACAATAGGGCCGGTCTTGACAAAGCCGCCTGCGGTGATGGGACGATGCTGGCTGTCGAACTCCGCCTTCTGCGGCCCAGCGTTGGCCATTCCACCCTGCGAGGATTGCATCTCCTGCTGCGGCCCGGATGGTGGGGCCGTCTGCGCCCAGGCTGAATGAGGGACAAGAAGCGCAATGGCGGTGAGAGCAGCAAAGACCTTGAACCTGTGCAGCAAGCGGAATACCCCCAAAAGTTGAAGTGTAACGCAATCGCCGCCGCCGCAGTTGAACGCGGCTCTTCTGTTCCATTTGCGACAGACCGGCTCCGCTGCGCGGGCTTAGAGTGAACGAACACCGAGTTCACGGAGGCGAGACGGATGAACAAGCCTGAAATCGCGGGGCCAACAGCTTCAGCTGCGGTCAAAGACCGGACCGTTCACGACCATTTCGGCCGATTCGCAGCAGCGGCCAGCGGCTGGCTGGGATCGACATGGGCGTTTGCGGGCGCTGGCCTGGTGGTTGCCGCGTGGGCCGCCACTGGACCCGTATTTCATTTCTCCCAGACATGGGCGCAGATCATCGGCACGGGCACGGGCATTGCGACGTTTCTGATGGTCTTCCTGATCCAGAGCACACAGAATCGCGATTCGCGAGCCATTAATCTGAAGCTCAATGAGTTGATCCGCGCCATGGATAGCGCCCGAAATCAATTGATCGATATCGAGAGGTTAAGCGATCTGGAACTGGACGAAATGCAGGCCACCTACGAAAAGATAAAAACAACTTGGACCGAGCGCCAGACGCGAGCCCCTCGCAGCGCTCAATCGAAATGAAGCAGGGGATCGCGACCCCGGCGCGCCATCTGCGCTCGACGCGCGTGCGCTCCAACCGCTCGCGCCGGTAACCTCGCCATGGGAGTTTCGAGCCTTCTTGTGGCAAAGGTCTGCTTTGGGTGCTTCTTGTGTCCCTTTTGATACTGCGCCCCATCCAGGAACCGTGAGCAACTGGAGATCAGGAGCGTGTGAAGATGGACAAGGATAGAGTAAAAGGCACAATCAACGATGTGGTGGGAAGCGCCAAGCGGCATATCGGCAACTTGACCGGCGACACCGGCACCCAGGTCGAAGGCGCTTTGCAACAGGTAAAGGGCAAGGTTCAAAACACCTGGGGCAAAGCGAAGGATGCGGCCCGCGATGCTCAAGCCAATCTCAAAGCATCGAACGCGGCAGACAAAGAAGCGGCACGCGAAAACCGCGAGGTCATAGTCGTGGAGAGGCGCCCTCTAATCTAGCACACACAAGAAGCAACCCGCCGGAGGTTTCAAGGCGGATGTGCCCTTCTGACCGTTGGCCGTGGGAACTGCCGACTGTCACCGTCAATCCCCTGGAATCTCCCGCCCAGTCCGGGTATACTGAGCGCAAGGCGGCGTGCATCCGGTTGCGCCGGCCCCCAAAGTGAGGTGCGTCTTCCGCAGGGACTCCGGTTCACTGACGTTCGACGTTCCACCATCGGAGACCTCCCGCTGGCGCGCAGTTGCCCGTGTGCTCCGAAGTCCGGTGGACGCTTTGAGTTGCGCCCTTCTGCCTGCCTTCTGCGCTCTCTGCGGCTCCCCTCTGCCGCAGCTTTCCCTCGTGCCAATCTGCGATCCATGCTGGAGCGAATTTCCCGTCCAGAGCGGCCCCATGTGCGCGCGCTGCGGCGACTTGCTCGATGCCCCGGTACTGGAATCCGCGCCATCGAGCGCCGGGCTGTGCCGAGCCTGCCGCCTTGTGCCCCCGCCGTTTGTGCGGGCGGTGGCCTTCGGGCTTTACCAGGACCGCATGAAAGCGGCCATTCACGCGCTCAAGTATGACCGGCTTCAGCCCGCTGCCCATGGTTTGGGCCGGATGCTGGCTTGCGCCATTGCCCAACTGGCAGCCGAGGCGCCGGCCGAGATGCTGGTGGTCCCTGTGCCGCTACATAGGTTGAAGCACGCCGAGCGCGGTTTCAATCAGGCTCGCTTGCTGGCCGCCTATGCGCTTGAAGCCTTGCGCAAGAGCCACCCGGAGTGGCGTCTCACGCTGGCATCGAGCACGCTGATGCGCCTGCGGGCTACCGAAAACCAGGCGGGCCTGACGCCCCGCCAGCGGCGATTGAATGTGCGCGCCGCCTTCTCGGTCTCCGATCCAGCCGCTGTCGACTCCAAGCACATCCTGCTCATCGACGACATCCTTACCACCGGCGCAACCGCCCGCGCCGCCGCATTGGCGCTGGTCAGGGCCGGCGCAGCCTCCGTATGGGTGGCCACGCTGGCAAGAGCGCGCCGTATCCACGAATTCCGCCGCGGGGCCTCTACATCCTTCGAGGATGCTGAGGGCGATCCTGCTTTGCCACCAGACTCGCCTGCGGCAACCGCGCAGGCGGCAAGCATTTACTCATCGCAGGACCAACCATCTTTTTGACGAGGGGAAAAGAGATGTCGCTGGGAAAAGCTATGATTCATGCCCGCAAGCAGAAGTCCATCGCCAAGGCCGCGGCACTGGCCGGCGAGCACACCGCCGGACAGTTCGGCACACAGCACGCCCACCTGCTGCAGATGCCGGTGCTGGTGCTCAACGCCTCCTATGAGCCCATCAACATCTGCGGAGCGCGCCGCGCCCTCGTGCTGGTGCTCAAGGGCATTGCGCGCACCGAGGAGGAGCACGGCCTCATTCTCCATGCCCAGCGCAGCCGCATCCCCATGCCCTCGGTCATCCGGTTGCTTGAGTACCGGCGCATCCCTTACCAGACCCGCGCCCTCTCGCGCAAGAACATTCTGCTGCGCGACCGCAACACCTGCCAGTACTGCGGCGAGGCCATGCCCCCCAGCGATCTCACGCTTGACCACGTCGTGCCCCGCTCCCGCGGCGGCAACTCCACGTGGGAGAATCTGGTGGCCTGCTGCCACAGCTGCAATCGCCAAAAAGGCAACCGCATGTTGCACGAGATCGACGACATGATCCTGCTGCGCGAGCCGCGCCCCTTCTCGCTGCACACCAGCCGCCAGATCATGCGCATGTTGGGCCGCGCGGACGATCGCTGGCGCAAGTACCTGTTCTATTGAGGGGGCTGCAAGTAGCGAATAGGGCGCCCAAGGCGTGCGCGAACGTTAATCAACCAGTAACTGCCGGTTTGCGGGTGATAGGCCAACTACGTGCTTCGGGCGCAGGTTCATCGCGGGAATGCGGAACTATAATGCGAACAATGACGCCGCCTGAAACAATTCTCGACCGCTACGTAAGAGAGAATCTCCCCAAGAGCTACTCTGGAAAACTAAACATCGAGCTGGTCGGCTCGCCATCGTTACGAACGTTTCTATACGGCCTTCAGATCGAGATGAACGACGCGCTCCGATTGGAAAATGCGAACGCCTCTGGCGGTGTCGTGCACCCACCATTCCATTTCGATTACATTCACGCAAACGTCAAGAATGCACACGCCATTCCACATGAGTGCTTCTGGTTCGTCGCCGTGACGTTGCCTTTGATCAAGTCCGTTGTGGACGTCTCGCGGCGTCTAAGTCGGTCGTCGGTTGTCTTGCGACTTTTGCACCTTGACTCGGGATCCTTCCGGCCGGACATTCTCTGGGGCTATCTCGGCCAAATTCAGTTGATGTTCCTCACTTCACACGAATACACCCATCTTATTCACGGGCACATCGCGAGAAGAGAATCGAGCGGGATGTGGACCGAGCTGGTGCCTCCGACTGCTTGCGGAAATATAGATTCTCAAGTTGAGGAACTCGACGCGGACGGATATGCCACATATCTCGTTTTGACTTTTCTTCTTCGCAGTGAACGACGGCAGCGGGCGCTAATCCAACTGGAGCAGACAAACATTCCCGCCGCCGATTGCGATGAACTGATTTTGTCATGTTTTTTTCTGGCGCTGATGGCTCTCTTTTGTACTTTATGGCCCGAGAGCGTTAGTGTACCCCTTGATGAGTTGAAGCATCCCCCGGTACCAGTAAGGGTCGAATATGTGATCGAGGTTGCGAAGATGTGGTGTGGCCAATTCGGCTCTGTCGAGCAATCGTGGTTCGCTTCATTGCACCTCCAAGACCTATTTCACGCAGCAGCTTCAGAAGTCGACGGGACAACCAGACAGGGTTGGGATTCGCAGATAGCGCTCTTATCTAGCGCGGACGGCGTTCAATATCGAAATTTGTTATTCGAGAAATCCAATAAACTGCGTCGGCGCGAGTGACAGATCGGTCCACCTGAGATCTTGGGAGCATTGTCGCCAACCCGGAAGTTAAACTTCGGTAAACACGCCAGAGCAGGATTCGGACGGAACCGACGGCAGGCGAGGGGTGTATCCGAGTCACCCTGCCGGTAGCATTACGTTGTACTGAGTGGCAGCGTTCCGTTGTAGCCAGCACCCAACTCCCTACTTCTTCGGCGGCGCCGCCGGCTGGTTCGCGGGCTGCGAGATATCCTGCCCCTCATAGATGATCTTGGTCGTCGAGCCGAACTGCTTGTAGTCGGTGTATTTGATGGTGTCGCGGATGTGCACGTCCTCGGCCATCTGGAGGTTGCCGCCGCTGAAGTGCAGAATGCCTTCGCCTTTGGTATAGACCGGGAACCAATAGTGGCCGTCCACCTGCTGCCGCCAGGTCATGAAGGGCGGGTGCAGGTCTTCGCTACCCTTGCGCGTGTCGTCGGGAACCATGCGGCCGTTGGTCACCACGATCTGCAGGTCGGTCGAGTCCACCCAGATGCGGCCCAGCAGGTAGCGATGCTTCTTCTCGATGACCTTGGGGCTCACGTCGAAGACGTAGCAATCCACCTCGTCCACCTTTTGCCGGCCCACGTACTTCACGTCGTACTGGCCGATCTCCTCGGCGGTCAGCACGAAGGGGTAGCCGCGCTGGATGTCCTGAAGATCGGAGGGCGACATCATCACCCGCTGCAATGAGTTCTCCGGCGCGTAGACCACCTTCTCGATCCGATTGCCCGTGGGGTCGAAGATCACGTCGTCCACCTCGTACCACTCCCCATCCACCTTGTTGTCGTCATCGATGGTCTGCACGCGGGCCACGCGGCGATAGGTGTAGTGGTTAAGCGCCTGCTGGAACTCGCTCTCTTTGGCGGCAAACTGGCGGATAATCTCCTCCGGCTTGATCGCCGGCTCGGAGATGTCCATCCGCCCGAAGCCCGAGTCCAGCGGCATGGGCGTAAAGCTGTCCTTGCCTTGCGCAGCGGCCGCCAGCGCGCATCCCGCCGTCAACAGCATCGCCATAAACCATCGATTCGGCACCGTTCTTCTCCAGTCCATATCGGTTAGACGCAGGGGCGCCTCAGCCGGATGCTTCCAGAAGCCGGGCCCGCCAGCGACCGCGGAATCCGCGGGCGGCCGCCGGAAGCCAATTGTCAGTAGGGCCTTAGACGGAGGGGAATCGACGCTGGGTCGTTCTTCCAACTGACGACCCTTTTGTTCTGGAAGTACACCACGGAGCCGCCGTATTCAAACTTGTCTTCGGAAAATGCCGTCGGAGTGCCTTGAACCGCCAGCACGGCGTCTCTCGATGAGCCATAGGAAAAGAAATCCAGGCCTGGATCGACGGGAGCCTCCGGCCACAGCTTGACGCGAATCGGCGAGGAAACAGGATCGATTCGCCAGCCGACAACCGCGCCGTCTTTGAGATATAGCTCCGACTTGCCATAGACGAGCTTGTCATCGGAGGACGCCGTTGGAGTTCCCAGCTGAGCCAGCACTTCATCTTTGGTGGAACCGACGGTGAGATAGGACGACATCTTCCGGGCCTCAGGCTGAGTTCCATGGGCAGCGGCACGTTCATTCGCTGGCTGGGCGCTGTTCGAGGCCTGGGCGGAATTCCGGACGGAGTTGGGACGGCCGGGACTCTGCGAATTCTGCTTCGAAGCAACCGGTGAGTCGTTGCTTGGCCCCTCGGTCGCATTCGGAGCACTCTGCTGGCCATTGACACTGGCCGGCTGTTCAACGCCGGGCCTATGCGCATTGAGAAGCGTCCGGATCGATCTACCCGAAAGAATGAGGATTGCGAAGGCCGCGATCACGCAGATCAATCCGAACCTGCTCCAAAACTTGAGGCGCGGTTTCATTCTTTGCCAAAAGCCCGGCGGGGGAGGAGGCGTTCTCTCCGGGAGGACGACAAGAGTTGTAAAGCCTTGGGAGGGCTTTCTCGGGGCGTTCTCAGCGTCAGGCACCGTCTCTGAGGAAGCTGCGCGAGAGGTTAGATAGACTGGCCGTTGCCGCCCGATTAGCTCTGTGGAAGTCGCAATGAGGGATTCGAATGCGGTGTTGATATCCTTCAACTTGTTCTCTGCTTCTTCCTTCAATTTCTGATCGTCCAGGATACGGTCCGGTTGCCAAACCTTGACGAGGGTGCGATAAGCATTTCTGATCTCAGTCTCCGTCGCATCCCTTCCAAGCCCGAAGACTTGCAGTGCGTCGCAACGGGGACACTGCGAGTATTGATCGTTAAACAAATTGCCGCAGGAACAGATGTTCATTTCGCCCGATAGCCCTCGGCTCCCACAATCTTGGAGACGGCACGATTATAACTGAGCCTCTCCGCCGCTGCAGCGCGGGGTTCTGCGTGGAAAGACAGGAATCCGTAGAATAGGCTTGTACTTCGATTTGCGGGGCTGGATGGCTTTTACCGAACAATACGATGTGGTGGTGGTGGGCGCGGGGCACGCCGGATGCGAGGCGGCGATGGCGGCCGCGCGCATGGGGATGAAGACCGCTCTCATCACCATGAACATGGACCTGATCGCGCAAATGAGCTGCAATCCGGCTGTCGGCGGCGTGGCCAAGGGCCACCTGGTGCGCGAGGTGGACGCCCTGGGCGGCATCATGGGCGAGGTAGCCGATGCCGTGGGCATTCAGTTCCGGCTGCTCAACTCATCGCGCGGCCCGGCGGTGTGGAGTCCGCGGGCGCAATGCGACAAGCAGCTTTATCGCGTGAAAATGCGCGAGGTGCTGGAGGCACAACCAGGTCTGCACATTCGCCAAGCCGAGGTGGTGAACCTGGTGGTTGAAGAGGAACCAAGGACTGAGGGACTAGGGACTGAGGGACCCGGGACTGAGGAAACAGGACTGGGTGCCCCAGGTCCCGATTCTGGGATCTGGGATCGGATGCCTCGCCGCCGCGTGCTGGGCCTCAAGCTCCGCGATGGCCGCCAACTGCTGGCCGGGGCCACCATCATCACCACCGGCACGTTTCTGAATGGCCTTATCCACTGCGGCGAGGAGCGCTATCCGGCTGGACGCAGCGGCGAACCGGCCTCCGTCCTGCTGGGCGAGGCGCTGCGTGCGCTGGGCCTGCGGACTTGCCGTTTGAAAACAGGGACTCCGCCGCGCCTGGACGGCCGCACCATCCGCTGGGAGGCCTTCGAGGAGCAGGCGGGCGATGCCGACCCGACGCCCTTCAGCTTCCGCACCAAGCGAATCGTGCAGCCGCAGGTAAGCTGCCACATCGCCTTCACCACCCCTGAGACCCTGCGCATCATCCGCGAGAACGTGCACCGCTCGGCCATGTACTCAGGGCAGATCAAGGGCATCGGGCCGCGCTATTGCCCCTCGATCGAAGACAAGATCGTCAAGTTCCCCGACAAGACTCAGCACCAGTTCTTTCTGGAACCGGAGGGGCTGAAGACGCGCGAGGTCTACGTGAACGGCATGTCCACCTCGCTGCCCATGGAGGTGCAGTGGCAGATTGTGCGCTCCATCCCCGGCCTCGAAGCGGCGGAGATGCTGCGCCCCGGCTACGCCATCGAGTACGACAGCGTGGACGCCACGGAACTCGACCGAACTTTGCGTGTGAAGAGCATGGAGGGCCTGTACCTGGCCGGCCAGATCAATGGAACCAGCGGGTACGAGGAGGCGGCCTGCCAGGGCATCATGGCCGGAATCAACGCCGCGCTGTGGCTCAAGGGCGAGCCGCCCTTCACCCTGGACCGCAGCGAAGGCTACACCGGAATCCTGATCGACGATCTGATCTCGAAGGGCATCAACGAGCCGTACCGCATGTTCACCTCGCGCGCCGAGTTCCGCCTGCATCTGCGCATCGATAACGCCGACCGGCGGCTGACCCCATATGGCCGGCGGCTGGGGCTGATCGGCGATGAGGCATGGGCGGAATACGAGCAGAAGCAGGCGCGCATGGCGGCGCTGGAACGCTTGCTGCTCTTTGGCAAGCCTGACACCGAAGGGCTGCGGGCTGCGGGCTTTGGAGCGCTGACGGCCACCGCCGGGCTGACTTGGGCGCAACTGCTCAAGCGGCCGGAGGTGACCATTGAGGCGGTGCTTGGGGCGATGGGTGCGGCGTTAGCGCAGGAACCACTGCTGGTAGAGCTCGCCGCCGCGCTGGCCGGCGTGGATCTGGACCAGGATGCGAGAGCCCGGAGGGCCGTGCTGCGCAATGAGGCCCGCGCCGTCGAGACCGAGATCAAGTTCGCCGGCTACCTAGAGCAGCAGAAGAAGTCGATTGAAAAGCTGAAGGCCGCCGAGGCCGTCGCCATTCCGGATTGGATGGACTATCGAGCCATCAGCGGCCTCTCGCGCGAGATGCGCGAGGTCATGGAGCGGGTGCGTCCGGTCACCGTCGGCCAGGCCAGCCGCATTCCCGGCGTCACGCCCGCCGCGCTCAGCCTGGTCCACGTATCCATCCGGCTACAGGGAGCCCGGCGGCTGGCAAGCTGAGCGGCCATCAACCCATGGGTGCCCCACCCTCGCCGCGTTCTTGTTTCTGCGGCTAGGGTGGGACGACACGATGCACAATGTGCGGAATAGCTTCCCGCCGACCCCCTTTCTCACTCCCCCGCGCATAACCGTAGAATCGCCTCGCCAAACCGCTCAACTTTGGCCGGGCCCATTCCATCGATCTCCAGCAACTGGCGGGGATTCCGCGGCCTCGCCAGGGCCACGGCGGCCAGCGTCCGGTCATGCAGAACCGCGTATGCGGGAACCCGCAGCCGCTTTGCCTCTTCCGTGCGCCACTCCCTGATCCGCGCCGTCAGCGCTTGCACTTCTGGCGTATGCGGCGGCGCGGGAACCTCCGACTTCCCAGCCGCCTTCGGCAAACTAGGTTCCGCACACTTCCCAGTCGCGGCACGCGCGACCGCCTTTGCCTTCTTCTTCCGCATAGGAGGTTCAGCCCGCCCGCCGAACTCCTCCACAATTCCGTCGCTCAGCAGCAGCTCGACCGAGGCTTCCGGGCGCAGATCCCGACCTGCCTCCGTGAGCATAACTTTGCGGAATCGTTTGACCTCGCCATCCTTCTCGTATTCCGCATCCTCGATCTCGATCAATCCCGCCTTAGCCATCGCTCCCAGTAGCTCGTCGAACTCCTTCCGGCTCAGTCTGCCCGCCAGCTCGAGGCTCCGTTGCAGCGCTCCCGCACCTCTGTAGGTCACTGGCCTCAGATCGTCCACAATCACCTGCGCCATCGCCCGCTCCACAGTGGTAGCGCGCCTGAAGAGCCGCAGCACCGCCCCCGCCGGATCACACACGTCGCACACCCCGCAGGGGCGGCTGGCATCCTCCACATCGCCAAAGTGGCGGACCAGCGCCGCCATCCGGCACTCATTCTGGGTCGTATACCCCAGAACCTTTTCGATCTGCTCGGCCCGGAACTGCGCCTGCGCTCTATACGTTTTCTTCCACCCCGTGCCCCCCACGGTCACGTTGCCGCCAAAGTCCATCCGCGCGCCGCCGTGGATCTCCAGCTTTTCCAGCGCCTTGTCGAACTCCTCTTCGCCCAGATCCGATTCAGCCCGCAGCTCCTCTACGGCCTGGGGCTCCTCCTTGAGCGCCTTGAAAACCTGCTGCAAATCCTCCACCGGCGGATAATCCCGGTTCAGAAAAAAGTCGTGCGTCCGCTGGTCGGCGTAGCTGTGCATCAGATAGGTTCGGCTTGGCAGGCCGTCACGCCCCGCTCGCCCGATCTCCTGGTAGTAGCCTTCGAGGGTTCCTGGCAACCCGGCGTGGATCACTGTCCGGATATCCGCCTTGTCGATCCCCATTCCGAAGGCGATGGTCGCTACTACCACCTCCAGCTCGCCCGCTTGGAAGGCCGTCTGCACCCGCTCCCGCGTCTCCGCATCCAGGCCGGCATGGTAGGCCGCTGCACGGATCCTCCACTTTGCGCCTGTCCCTCCCGATGGCGATAGCGACAACTCCTCCGCCAGCTGCTCGGCATTCTTCCGCGAAGTTGCATAGACGATCGCCGGACGGCGCGCCGGCTCGGCCAGCAGCCGCGCAATCGCTCCCGCCCGCTCCGGCACGGCAAGCTCGACCACCTCGATGGCCAGGTTCTCGCGCCGGAAACCGTGGATGAACTTGACCGGCTTTACCATCCCCAGTTGCGTCAGGATGTCGGCCTGCACCGCTGGGGTCGCTGTAGCCGTCAGCGCGATCACCGGCGCTCCATTGTCGCCGCCCCGCAGCCCCGGCAAGTACTGTCCCAGCATCCGGTAATCCGGCCTGAAGTCGTGGCCCCATTGCGAGATGCAATGCGCCTCGTCAATGGCTATCAGGGCCAGCTTTCGCTTGGCCAGCATCTCGGGGAACCCAGGAACCCGCAGGCGTTCCGGCGCAATAAACAGGAATTGCAAACTCCCGTTCAGGTAATCCACGCAGGCCTGCCGGGCCACGCTCCGCTCCAGCCCGGAGTGAATCCGCGCCACGCGCAGGCCCAAAGCGGCCAGCTTCGCCGCCTGGTCCTCCATGAGCGCAATCAGGGGGCTAATCACCAGCGCCGTGCAGCCGCGCGCAATGGCCGGCAACTGGTAGCAAAGCGACTTCCCTGCCCCGGTCGGCATCACCAGCAACAGATCGCGTCCCTCCAGGGCCGCCTCGCAGACCGCCTTCTGCCCGGCCCGAAACCGGGCAAAGCCGAAGACCGACCGCAACAAGCCGGCCAGTTGATCCGAGATGGAAGGAGTCGTCAACAGAACTGTGTCGGGGCACGAAGCGGCTGCGCAGAAATTGCGAGATGCTTCTTCCAACTTTACAAGAGTGGATTGCCGTCCGCAGCGGGACTGAAGGATCGGCCCAGGCCCGACGAGCCGTATGCAGCCAGCAAAAACCCAGCCCATCAATCCAGATTGGCGCCGCTGAAGAGGCTTCAAGAACGCAAGGCCCGCTTGCCGAAGCAAGCGGGCCTTTCTGGGGAGATCCGCAGGATCTGGGGTGCACTGCGGAGCAATGTGTTAATTACCGGTGTCCGCCACCGCCATGGCCGCCGCCACCAGCGTGGCCGCCACTGAATCCGCCGCCAGCATGGCCCCCACCGCTGAATCCGCGAGCCGCTCCGCCTCTGGGGGCTGCATAACCACGCGCAACACCGCCTCTGGGGGCCGCATAGCCGCGGGCGCCGCCGGCATAACCACGCGCTCCGCCGGCATATCCGCGAGCAGCGTAGCCGCCGCGATAGCCGTAGCCGCCCCAGCCGTGCCCACCGTACCAGCCGTGCCTCCAGCCCCAGCCGTACCATGGGCCGGCGCCGATGAAGAAGCCGCCGTAGAACCAGTTGGGCCCGTAATAGCCGTAGGGGGCGCAGGCATAGGGGTAATAGGCGTAATAGCCCCACTCGCATACCGGCGGACCGTAGACATCGGGCGCGGCAACGATTGCGGGGCCGACTCCGACACCCACCGCCACTTGGGCATTTGCCGTAGCCGCGAACGGCAGAGCCAGGAGCATTGCGAACAGAACGAGGCTAAGTCTCTTCATGACATCCTCCATGTGCTGCCCTGTCCTTTTCAATCCGGACCCGGGATTCAACGTTCTCAGCACCTGCCAGCCTTTGGGGTTGTGCTCCCAAGCCGGCTTTCAATTATTCAGACAGCATTTCCGCGGTTAAGTTGCGGTCTCTTCAAAAAGAATCGCTCGAAACGGGTGAAATGGCAAGGTTGCCGTGGAGAGAGGGAACCGCGCCGTTGGGCTGGTCAACTCGCGGTTGCTAGCTCCTTGTGCCGGATTGTTTCTGGAAAGGAGGGATATGCCTTGGTCAAGTCAAGGCATATCTACAGGTTAGGTCTCTCAATGACGTGCCGTTTGGAAGCTAAGGTCAAGCCAGCCCAGGGCGCGGCCCGCTGAGCAAACGCAGGACGCTCTCTTCGATCAGGCGGCAAGCTGCGGGAAGAGCGGCGGTCGCAGCCTCGCTGAATACTTCGCCCAGCTCCGTCGATCCGGCGCCAATGGTCAGCAGCAGGGCATTTGAGGGTTGGGCGTTGTAGAGGTCGCGGACCAAGGCAAGCAGCTCGGCCGGTCCCATATGATGCGTGACCAGCCCCTCGACGCTTGCGGCCGGCTTCACGGGCAAAATGGCGACCACACCCGGCGCGGAATCGATGGAGCAGTCTAAAAACAGGACGGATTGGGCGCGAGCGATCTCCTCGGCCATCTCAAGCGTCCACTGCTGCCGGATCACGACGCGCACCCCGGCTTCTGCGGAGAATCGGCTCTCCGCCCACTCGGCGAGCCACGGCCCTGCGCCATCGTCTGCCCGCAGCGTGTTGCCGCAGGCGAGGATGAGGCATTGGGTTAAATTCAAATGCGGCATCGCACGGTCAGACTATCGCTACGTAAGCAATGTAGCCAATAAAGACGAGGGAGACGAACAGACCGGTTGCCATTGCCAGGTTTTGCTTCTGGCCTCTGTGCTTGTCCGTCAAGTGTCGGATACCAGCGATCCCGAAAAATAGGGCCGCGATGATTGCAACTGGGAGAATAAAGCTGGATTGCACGATGGACAAGACTCCAACGGTTCCAGTTGCAAAATTCGCAATTCCCAATTCCCGCACGAAGGGCAATGAGTCCTCGCTCCGCATGCCGAAAATCTCTTCCACCGTAAACCGAGGTTGGAAGAACTGCCGCAAACCGGCGCCAGAAAGCCTGATTCCGGCACTCCAAAAGACGAACCACTTGCCAACCAGCAACATCGGTGGCGCGGGTGAATGGAGGACGTAGCGTTCGATGCCAATCGAAAGGATAGGCAACAGAACCATCGACAAAAGTACACTCACCGCATACATGGAGTGGACCCTTCTGATTTCCGAACACCCTCGCGTGCCTGAGCGAGCGCGGAAAAGCACGGCGAATCGTGGCCTGGCGCGTCAGGCGCGTACCACCCGGTCAACGACCTTGCCATCGGCCGAAACCAGCGAGACAACCAGCGGCATCTGGCCGAAGGCGTGCGTGGAGCAGCTCAGGCACGGATCGAAGGTGCGAATCACGGCCTCGATGCGGTTGAGCGCGCCCTGAGTAAACTTTCCGTCCTTGACGTAAGCGCGGGCCGACTGCGCAACACCCCTGTTCATGGCGCTGTTGTTATGGCCGGTGGCTACTACCAGGTTGGCCCAGGTGATCAGGCCGTTCTCGTCCACCTTGTAGTGATGATTCAGCGTGCCGCGCGGGGCCTCGATCTGGCCGGCGCCTTCCAGCCGGTTCACCCCCGCGGTGGCGCGCACCTGCTTGTCGAGGATGCGCGGGTCGGCGAGGATCCGCTCGATATTCTCGATGCCGTAGAGAGCCTCGATCAGGCGCGCGTGATGATAGTGGAAGGAGCTTTCTACCAGGCCCTTGGAGAGCTGCTTGAACTCCGCCAGCTCCTTGTCCGCCTGCGGCCTGCCCATGGATTTGACGATATTGAGCCGGGCCAGAGGACCGACGCGATAGCTGCCCTGGGGATAGCCAAACTGCTTCAGATAGGTGAACTTGGTGTAGCTGTAAGGCTCCACTGCCTCGCCGATTAGATCGCTGAATCCGGCCGCGGTGATGCCGTCGGCCAGGATCGCGCCTTGGGGGTCGATCACGCGCAGCGCGCCGTCGGTGAACTCGATCGACTCGTCCTCGTTGATCAGGCCCATGTAGTTCGACGGGAAGTTGGCGAAGACCTCGATCTCCTGCTTGAAGCTGCCGGCAATCTGCTTGTAGGCGGCGATCGCCATACTCAGGTTGGCGTAGGCTTCGGGCAGCATGGCGAGAATCTCATCGCGCTTGGCAATGGTCAGCGGCTCAGTGACGCCGCCGGGAACAACCCAGCCGGTATGGATGCGCTTGCCGGAGAGCAGCTCGATGGTGTGCTGGCCGAAGCGGCGCAGCGCCACGCCGGCGCGGCCCAGCTCAGGATTGGCGGCAAGAACGCCAAAGACGTGGCGGGACTGGGGATCGGAGTCCATGCCCAGCAGCAGGTCAGGCGAGGCGAGATAGAAGAAGCTGAGCGCATGGGACTGCACCAACTGGGCCATATTCAACAGCCGTCGCAGTTGCGCGGCGGGATGAGGAATACGCACCGACATGATCGCTTCGCAGGCCTTGGCCGAGGCCAGCAGGTGCGAGACCGGGCAAATTCCGCAGATGCGCGCCATCAGGCTGGGCATCTCATAGAACGGCCGGCCCTGGCTGAAGCGCTCAAAGCCGCGCACTTGCGTGACATGAAAGTGCGCGTCCTCCACTTCGCCCTGCGCGTTGAGTTGGATGGTGATCTTGCCGTGGCCTTCAAGCCGCGTTACGGGATCGATGGTGATCGTCTGGGTCATAGAAAGCTCCGAGTTTCTTCAACAAGCGCGGGCGCGGACGCCCGCGAAACAGCCGGTCTGGAGACCGGCGCTACATCAGGCTCCAAAACGGGTGAGGGCCGAAATATCCAGCGGTTCCCCGGTAACCAGCGCGATCAGCGCTGTGTGAAAGGTGTCGGCCGAGGGCGGGCATCCGGGCAGGAAGACGTCCACCTTGACGAACTCGTGGATGGGACGCACGATGCGGAGCAACTGGGGCACGACGACGCAGGGAATCTGCTGCTGCGCGCTGGCGTTCTCAATGTAGGCGCGGTCGAGGATGGCCTCCGGGCCGATGGGGTTGCGCATCGCGGGCACATTGCCGGTTATGGCGCAGTCGCCCATTGCAATCAGGAGCTTCGTATGGGCGCGAATCTTCTTGATCTTCTTCTCGTCGTCCACCGAGGCTACCGCGCCCTCAACCAGCGCGATATCCACCTCGTCGGGGAATTCTTTGGCATCTACGATGGGGCTGTAGACCACATCGACGAGCTGGGCCAGCTCGATGAGCCGTTCATCCATGTCCAGAAACGACATGTGGCAGCCGGAACAACCGTCCAGCCAGACTGTCGCCAGTTTCAGTTTGCTCATTGCGCTCCCCTCATCAGGTTCAGGTAAGGAAGGAAATCGGGATACTTGGGGTGATCGGAGCCGACCTTGCTCTTGTCGAAGAGGGCTCCGGTGGGGCACACCTGCACGCATTTTCCACAGCGGGTGCAACTGGAGCTTCCCCACTCGTCGCGCAGATCGGTGATGACGATGGAGTCGATGCCGCGGTTGGCCACATCCCACACGTGCGCGCCTTCAATCTCGGCGCAAACCCGCACGCAACGGGTGCACAGGATGCAGCGGTTGTGGTCCACGGTGAAGCGATCGAGCGAGGCATCGACGCCCAGCGCCGGGTTGCGATAGGGCAGCCGCACATGCGTCAGGCCCTGTTCCTGCGCCATCGCCTGCAATTCGCAGTGGCCGTTGGCCACGCAGACCGAGCAGACGTGGTTGCGCTCGGCAAAGAGCAGCTCGAGAATCGTGCGGCGGTGCTTTTGGAGGCGCTCCGTGTTGGTGCTCACTTCCATGCCTTCAAAAACGGAGGCCACGCAGGCGGGCAGCAGTTTGTTGCTGCCCTTGATCTCCACCAGGCACAGGCGGCATGCGCCCACATCGCTCAGGCCCTCCATGTGGCAGAGGGTGGGAATGTAGATGTCGTTCTCCTGCGCCACTTCCAGGATGGTCTGCCCAGATCGCGCGCTGACCTCCTGACCGTCGATTTGCAGTGTTTTTACGCCCATGCTCTCGTTCATGCCACCACCTCCACGGGCGCTTCCATGTTGCAGACCGCGGCCGGACAGCGCTTATGCACAATATGCTCGATGTACTCGTTCCTGAAGTACTTGAGCGTGCTCAGCACAGGATTGGGCGCCGTCATGCCCAGTCCGCATAGGCTGGCCTCTTTGATTGTCTCGCACAGGCCTTCCAGCAGCTCCAGATCGTCCATGGTTCCCGTGCCGGTGCAGAATCGCGTCAGCAGCGTGAACATCTGCGCCGTGCCCGCCCGGCAGGGAACGCACTTGCCGCAGGACTCGGTCATGCAGAACTCGACGAAGAAGCGCGCCACGTTCACCATGCAGGAGGTGTCGTCCATGACGATCATGCCGCCCGAGCCCATGATGGAGCCCAGCCGGACCAATGCATCGTAGCTGACGCCTACGTCCAGCATCTCGGCGGGAATGCAGCCCCCCGAGGGACCGCCGGTCTGCACCGCCTTGAAGGTGTGCCCGTCCGGCACGCCGCCACCGATCACCTCGATGATCTCTCGCAGCTTGATGCCCATCGGCACCTCGACCAGGCCGGTGTTGGCGATCTTGCCCGTCAGCGCAAAGACCTTGGTGCCCTTGCTTCTCTCCGAGCCCATGTTGGCAAACCACTTGCCGCCGTTGCGGACGATGGGCGCGATGTTAGCGAAGGTCTCAACGTTATTGATGAGCGTGGGTTTCCCGAACAAGCCGCTTACCGCCGGGTATGGCGGCCGCGGCTTGGGTGTGCCCCGCCGGCCCTCGATGGAGGCGATCAGCGCCGTCTCCTCGCCGCAGACAAAGGCTCCCGCGCCCAGCCGAATCTCCACATCGAAGTTGAATGGCGTGTTGCAGATGCCGTTGCCCAGCAAGCCCCTGCGCCGGGCGTCGCGCAGCGCCGTCGTCAGCCGCGAGACGGCCACCGGATACTCGGCCCGCACATAGATATAGCCTTTACTGGCTCCCACGGCGTAGGCCGCAATGGCCATGCCTTCGATGACGCGGTGCGGGTCGCCCTCCATCACGCTGCGATCCATGAACGCGCCGGGATCGCCCTCGTCGCCGTTGCATACCACGTACTTCAGGTCGCCCAAGGCCTTGGCTACTGTTCCCCACTTCAGGCCGGTGGGATAGCCGCCTCCGCCCCGACCCCGAAGGCCGCTTTCGCTGATGCGATGGATCACGCCGTTGGGCGTCATCTCGGTAAGCACCGTAAGCAGGGCCTTGTAGCCGTCGCGCATAATGTAGTCGTCGATCTTCTCTGGATCGATGTAGCCGGCATTCTCTAAAACTACTCGCACCTGCTTGTCGAAGTGCTCGTTCAAGTCGCACTGTAGCTCGGGCACCGGTTCGCCGCCCAGGCTGGTGACAATCGCCTCGGCGTGGCTGGCATTTACGTGGTGATAGAGGGTCTCCTCGGGATCGACGCGCACCAGCGGCCCGCTGGAACAGGGCCCCATGCACCCGGTGCGCCGGACGAGCACGCTCTTGCCGGAAGCTTCGGCCGCCTTCAGCAGAGCATCCCGCAAGTGCCCCGCTCCCTGGCTCATGCAAGCCAGATCCATGCAGACGTTTACTTCAAAATCGTACTTGTCGTTCTCCTGGCACGCGCTCTTGGCTATCTGTTCGAGCTCTTCGATCGTCATTCCACCGCCCACCTTTCCAGTTGCTCGAGCATCTGCTCCGCGGTCACCTCTCCGGCCACCTCGCCATCGCACAGCACCACCGGCGCGCGGCTGCAAGCGCCCACGCAGCGGGCCTTCATCAGGCTGATCCCGCCGTCCTTGGTGGTCTGCCCCTGCGAGATTCCCAGGTGCTTTTCGGCCGCGGCCGCCAGCTTGTCGGCGCCCTTGATATAGCAGGCCGTGCCGGCGCAGATGGTCATGGTGTGCTTGCCCGGCGGCTTCAGGCTGAAGTAGTGATAGAAGGTCACCACGCCATAGGCCTGGCTCAACGGCACGCGCAGGGAGCGGGCGACAAATCGGATCGCATCGTCGTCAAGGTAACCGAACGAGGACTGCACGGTATGCAGCGTCTCAATCAGCGCGTGGCGGGCAAACCCATTCTTGCGCATGGTGCCGTTCACAATCTTCCATCGTTTGTCGTCGCTGGGCAGCGGCGGGGGTGTGAATACTGGCACAATTCCTCCGTTGGCGGATCAAAACGCACCGCCGTCGGGCAGCCGCGCCTTGCTCCTTGTCTGTCCTTGTTGTACCTTCCAAGGCCGGTTTTTCTTCGTGATAGTGGTCACTGGTATGGGAGGCGATCGCAATTTGCGGCACCGGCCTCCCGTCTGCACGGTCTTGAGAAACCGCCGGCGGCACTCGTTTCCCCTGCCGCCATTCTCCACGCCTGTAGAATGTGCAAAGGGCATCGCCAGTTGCAAACCATGACCTACTTCGACCAAGTCTCCGAAGCCGCCGACCTGCTGCGCAACAGGCTCGGCTCGCTCAGCCCGCGCATCGCTATCGTCCTCGGCTCCGGTCTGGGCGCGGTGGCGGATGCGGTCGCCGAGCCGCTGATCGTTCCCTACGCCGAGATTCCGCATCTTCCACGATCCACCGTTGAGGGGCACTGGGGACGGGTGGTGGCAGGGCTGCTTGGCGGCGCGCCGGTCCTCATTCTCCAAGGCCGCATCCACTTTTATGAGGGATACACCCCGCAGCAGGTTACCTTCCCGCTGCGAGTTCTCGGCCTGCTGGGCATTCGCGCCGTCATTCTTACCAACGCCGCCGGAGGTATCGGGGAGGACTACCGCGCAGGCCAGCTTGTGGCCCTCGCCGACCACATCGATTTCATGGGCTTCAATCCGCTCGCCGGTCCCAATGAACCGCGCTTCGCCGTCCGCCCCGATGCCGGACTGCGATTCACAGACATGACCGAGGCATACTCCAGGCGCCTCCGCGCTCTGGCGAAAGAAGCCGCATCGGCAGAAGGATTTGCGCTCGAAGAGGGCGTGTATATTGCCGTCCCCGGTCCCAGCTTCGAGACGCCGGCCGAAATCCGCGCCTTCCGGTCGCTTGGAGCCACACTGGTGGGCATGTCCACCGTGCCCGAGACCATCGTTGCCCGCCACATGGGCATCGAGGTTCTGGGCCTCTCCTGCGTGACCAATCTCGCCGCCGGCCTGGGCTCGACCCCTCTCAGCCACGAGGAGGTCATGGAGACCGGCCGCCTGGTGGAGCGCCACCTCGCCGGCCTCTTCGAGCGGCTGATTCCAGCAATTGCCGCTCTGCTGGAGCCTCAGCTTTGAGCTGAGCGGAAGCAGGCGACTCCGCTCCGCCCGGTGCCGCGCCTACAGTCCCAGATGGATAGCATTGCGCCTTCCCCTTCCATCTTTGGTTCATTCACCGGAAATTAATTGCGTAATTCTCCGCGCCTTCGCGTCTATACCGGTAGTGTGAGAAAAATGGTCCACAGATTCGTTGACTCGATCGTGCGCAACGTCGGCCTCTGGCTGAGCCAGGGAATCTCTGTGCGCCGACTGGCCCTCACTCTTGCGCTCGGACTCGCTGTAGGCTGCATTCCAGTCGTGGGCATTCCCACTGTGCTGTGCGCCGCGCTGGCCCTGGCGCTGCGGCTGAATCTGCCCGCCATTCAGGCGGCAAACTACATCGCCATGCCCATGCAACTGGCACTCATTGTGCCCTTTGTGCGCCTGGGCGGCTGGCTCCTCGACGCCGGCCCCAACCAGGCCCCCAAGGCAGGCACTCTGCTCCACGCTGCGCCTCTCAATCTGCTTTCGCAGTTGGGTGGGCTGGCTGGCCGCGCCATGCTGGCATGGCTGCTGATCGCCGTCCCAGCGGTCGCGCTGCTTACCCTAACCTTCACCGTGCTGCTGCGGCGGGTTCCGGCTCTTGCAGAGGCTGAGGCCGGCCACTAGTGCTGTGCCTATGAGATTTCATAATCCAAGCAGAAGGCATGGGTGCCCCAGGTCCCTCGCATTTGGGGACCTGGGAAAGCACGAAATCATCAAAGCACGGTACTAGACCCCTTGGTGCGGTTGCTTCAAACCCCGGCTTCTTTATTCGTACAGCTTTGCAACCAGATCGCGGTAGACTGCGAAATATGAGCCCCGCCAAAAGCAAAAAGCAAAGGGCCGTCAACAAGTCCGCCAGCGCAAAGGCCACTGGACGCGCCGCAAATCGCGACTTGGCGCCGGAATGCATAGAAGCGATTCTCAAGGCCCTGGACGAAGCCTATCCCCACGCCGAGTGCGCCCTCGCGCATCGCTCTCCCTGGGAACTGCTGGTAGCCACCATTCTCTCCGCTCAGTGCACCGACGTTCGGGTCAATATGGTGACGCCGGAGTTGTTCCGGCGCTTTCCCACCCCGGCGGCAATGGCCAAAGCGAGCTTGCCGGAGCTCGAAGCCCTGATCCGCACCACCGGGTTCTTCCGCAACAAGGCCAAGTCCATCCAGGGCGCGGCCATCAAGATTGTCGCCGAGTTCGGCGGGCGGGTTCCCGAGACCCTCGCCGAGTTGATCACCATCCCCGGCGCGGCCCGCAAAACCGCCAGTGTCGTCCTCGGCGTCTGCTTCGGCAAGGCTGAAGGAGTGGTGGTGGATACGCACGTCTTCCGCATCGTCCGCCGCCTGAGCCTAGCCAAGGGCGACACACCCGAAAAGGTCGAGCAGGAGCTGATGCGGGTCTTACCAAAGGAGCGGTGGATCGATTTCTCCCACCAGATCATCCATCATGGCCGCCAGGTCTGCGTAGCCCGCAAACCCAAATGCGACCGCTGCAACCTGGAGCAGCTCTGCCACTCCGAGGACAAGACCTGGCAGTCGTAAAAGGACAGCGGGATTAGCGTTATGAGCGGATTTTGCGGTTCATGCGCGCAGGAGGCGAACGACTGCGGCGATCAGCCCCGGAATATCGTGCGGGTTCGCTTCAGCCACAGGTTCCCAACCCAGATCCCGTAGCGTCTGGCTGGTGATCGGCCCTATCGAAACCGCCAGAACTCCCGCAAGCGGCCACGCGATTCCGGCCTGACAGGCCGCCTCGGCCAAATGGGTAACGCTCGACGAGCTGGTGAAGGTCGCCGCGTCGATTCCCTCCGCCAAGGCCAAGCGAAGCTGTTCCGGCGCGCGCTCGGGCAGGACGTTTCGATAGGCGTCCACCACATCTACCTCGGCGCCCGCTGCGCGCAACGCGTCGGGAATCATATCCCGTGCAGCCGCCGCGCGAGGCAAAAGCACGCGCTTACCGCGAACCCTTTCACCAAGCGCCGAAACCAGTCCCTCGGCGACTTGGGCCTCAGGCACAACGGCCACGTGAAATCCGAAATGTCGCGCCGCCTCAGCCGTTGCCCGGCCGACAGCGGCGACGTTCAACCCCTTTGCTTTGGCCGGATTCACACCAAGACGCGCGCAGCGGCAACACAGCGCATCCAGCGTGTTCGTGCTGGTCAGAACAAGCCAGTCATACCGATCCAGGCGCTTCAGAGCGTCATCGAGCGGCGCATAAGACTCCGGTGGAATGATCTCCAGTACCGGAACCTCAACCACGGTTGCGCCCAGAGCATACAGGCCGTCGCTGAGCTTGCCGGCCTGACGCAGCGCGCGGGTCACCAAAACCCGCCGGCCTGCCAACGGAAGCGGCGTCACCGCGAGACCCCTCCAGATGCGTCAAGTAGCGGCCCCGCGCCAGCTTCGATGAGCATTCCGGCAACCCTCTCGCCCAGAGTGAATGCGTTACTTTCGCTTTCTGCTGCATAGTACAGAATCCGCACGCACTTGCCTGTCTCAGGATTGGCGACCACCGCGTGAATCTCAATCCGGCGGTCTTCCCCGTCGGCTTGCTCTGGCTGAGGGCACGGCCGGCAATGAATGCCGATGGGAACCTGGCAGCCGCCGCCCAGCGCGGCCAAAGCCGCTCGTTCCACGGTCACGGCAAAGCGGGTAGCCGGGTCGTCGAGGAACGCCACTGCCTCGATCGTCGCCGCATCGCCCTTCCGGGTCTCGATCCCCAGCGCTCCCTGCCCGGCAGCGGGGCAAAAGTCCTTGGGCTCCAACCGCTCCCGCACCCACTCCGTCTTCTCCAGGCGATCCAGGCCGGCGGCAGCCAGCAGGACTGCGTCCACCTGGCCCTCGGCAAGCTTGCGCAGGCGCGTGTCCACATTGCCGCGGAACTCGACGGCCTCGATGTCTGGCCGCAGCGCCTTCAACTGCGCGCGCCGCCGCTGGCTGCTGGTGCCCACGCGCGCGCCTTGCGGCAACGCCGCCAGACTCCCATACTTCACCGAGACAAACACGTCCCTCGGATCGACGCGCGGAGGGGTGGCCGCCAGCGTAAACGGCTCGGGCAGTTCGGTAGGCAGATCCTTGAGCGAATGCACGGCCAGATCCACGCGGCCCTCTGCCAGCGCCTCCTCGATTTCCTTGGTAAACATGCCTTTCGACCCCACCTGGGCGAAGGTGACCTCCTGAAACCGGTCGCCGGTAGTCTTGACGATCTCGATCTCGACCGAGTGGCCCTGGCTGCGGAGCAAACCGGCGATGTGGTTGGCCTGCCACAGGGCAAGTTGCGAGCCGCGGCTTCCAATGCGCAGTTTCATCGCCTGCTCTCCACGCCGGCGTCGGCTCCATTAATTTCCTGGGATTCAGCCTTCCCTGTTTCAGAGCCATTTGAACTGCCTGCGTCCGCCGAAGCCTCTGGTTCCGTTTCACGGATTGCCGCAGAGACCGACCAAGCCTCACAGAGGGCATCGAGGCGTGTGGAATCGTTCTCCCGCGCGGCTTGCTTCAGGGCCTGCATGGGCGGGTGGAGAAACTTGTTCATCAATCCGCGGGTGAGCGCCTCAACAGCGGCCACCTGCTCGGCGCTGAGCGAAGCCAGGCGAGCCTGCACGCGGCGGAGCTCGGATTGGCGAATCTCTTCGCCCTGGCGCTGCAAGGCCACAATCGCTGGAGCTACATTTACGGTCCGCTGGCGCTGGTGGAAGCGTTCCACCTCGGCGGCAATCAGGGTCTCGGCGTCGCTTGCCTCGCGGCTGCGTTCGGCCATGTGGGAGGCGGCCACAGCCTGCAGGTCATCGATGTCGTAAACAAAGATGCCTTCCAGCTTGCCCATCGCCGGGTCCACGTCGCGGGGCACGGCAATGTCAATGAAAAACATGGGCCGGTTACGGCGGCGATGGAGAAACGCCTGCCCATGCTCGCGGCGGAAGATGGGGTGGGGCGCGCCGGTCGAGCTGATCACGATATCGGCCTCGCTGGCCGCATCGTACAACTTTTCGAAGGGAATGACCCGGCCACTGAACTCCTCGGCCATGCGGCGGGCGCGCTCCTGCGTGCGGTTGCTCACCAGGATGGCCCCGGCTCCCTGATGGACGAGGTGTCGCGCGGCCAGTTCGCTCATCTTGCCCGCGCCCACCAGAAAGACCGTGCGCCCAGCCAGCGATCCAAAGATCTTGCGGGCCATATCCACGGCCACTGAAGCGATGGAGACGGAGCTGGAGCCGATCTCGGTCTCGGAGCGGACCTTCTTGGCGGCCGCAAAGGCGCTCTGCAACAGGTGTTCCAGTTGGCCGGCCACGGTGCCCGAGGCTCGCGCCACGGCGAAGGCCTCTTTTACCTGGCCCAGTATCTGCGGTTCTCCCACCACCATCGAGTCAAGGCTGGCGGCCACGCGGAAGAGATGACGCACCGCATCCTGCCCGTACTGCGCATAAATGTGCGGCGCAATCAGCTCCGGGTTCAGCCCGAAGTGCCTGTGCAAAAAGCCGGCCAGATCGGTATCCGGCGAATCGACCGCAGCCAAAAGCTCGACGCGGTTGCAGGTGGAGACGATCATGCACTCCAGCACTCCAGGCACGGCGGCCAGGGCGCGGGTAGTCTCAGGCAGCTCCTCGCGGCTGATGGCGATGCGCTCGCGCAGTTCAATGGGCGCGGTCTTGTGGTTGACTCCAATGAGCGCCAGCGTCATGGGGCACCGAACCTGTGGACGTGGCTGAAGAGGTTGGCAAACCAGACGGCGGCCACCACCACAAAGACAGCGCCGGAGAGATACGCCGCCTTGCGGCCGCGCAGGCCCGCGCTGCGCCGGACCAGCAGCAGCACAACATACACAACCCAGCTGACAAAGGCCGCAATGATCTTGGGATCGAGAAAGTACGACGCGCCGAGCGGCGTCTCCTGGGCCAGCACGGAACCGATGACCAGGCCGACGGTCATGCAGGGAAAGCCGAATTCCAGCGTGGCGTGAGCAATGCGCTCCAGGGTATCGAGGGGCGGCAGCCACTCGAAGGGCGCCCACCAGGAGTCCTCGCCGGGCCTGGGCTTGCTCTTGATGCGGCGCTCCTGGATGAGGTAGAGCACCGAGGCCAGCAGGCTGAAGCAGAGAGCGGCATAAGCCACCAATAAAGCGGCAATATGGGCCACCAGCCAACTGGTGCGCACGCCCTGCGAGGGAAACATAAAGCGATCCGGCCCCAGCGCAGGCACAAAAACCAGAAAGAAAGTAGCCGGCAAGGCAAAGATGCCCAGCGATACGGCGTCGTAAATCCACCAAACCAGGAAGAAAAGACCAGCCACTGCCAGGCCGAGCAGCGACTCCACCTCGCGCACACCCACGGGCACCCAGCTATGCGCCTGCACCAGCATCTCGACAACCGAGACGAAGTGGAAGAAGAGCGCCATTCCGCCCAGGTGGACGCAGGTCTTGCGCCATCGCACCAGCCCGTAAAGCACGGCTGGAAAGACGGCCACACTCGCCGCCGCATAGAGGATAGCCGCCACTCTGAGCCAGAGGAGATACATTTCGATCTTCACCTTACTTGCGCCATTGACCAGTATACTGTGATGCAAATCACCAAGACAGGGGTCAGCGGTCGGGGGTCAGCGGTCAGGGGTCAGAGATCCGGGGGCAGAGATCAGGGGTTGGAGACCGGGTCTGGCCGGTCCACGCCGCGAAATCTATAGGGCGGCCTTCAGCAATTCCAGGCCGGCGCGGGAGACTTCGACGTCGTCCTCGGACTTGCCGCCGCTGAAGGCTACGATCACGTAGCCGGTCTTCCCTCGGGCAACCACGCCGCCCTGCCAGCCGAACTCACCGGTCATGGGCGGGCGCTTGGCAGTGCCGCTGTTCTCCAGGGTATCTGCCATCTCGGCTGCCTTGGCGTAGGCAATTGCGAGCAGGTTATTGCCCTTTTCGGTTGCCGATGGAGCATCTTTCATCCGGCCCACGACCGCCATCTTTGAGGTCCAGCCTTGAATGCTGTCGCCCTGGGCATAAGCCACAACAGCGACTCCGGTGATCTTGAGTTCGGCCGCGCGGCTCTTCATGGCCGCAAGCGCCGCATCGGCCAGGGCATCGAATCTCTTGGCGCTGACCGGTTTGGGGGCTTTTGCCGCGCGGACGGTTCCCTGGCTGGCAGCGAGGCTCGCCGCGAGAAGTACTCCTGTTGCAAGCTGGCGTGTCTTCATACAATCCCCTTTTTATTAATTTCTGCGCCATCCAGCGCCCATTGCGTCCTTGCAGAATTCTACGCCGCTGCCCAGGCTGCCAGGCGTCGAGAGGTCAAGCGCGGATTCTTGAGCGCTCAAATGCGGGAGACTCCATAACCTCCTCCACCGGCCGAGCTCGAAGCCGGGTCTTCGGTCCGGGGCTTCACCGCTTCAGCCGCAATTCCCTCCTAACCGCGCACGGAAAGCTGCTGTCTAATCTTTGAGATAGGCACAAGCACAAGGAACGGTTCGTGGAGCGCTTGAGGCTTATCTGCCAGGGCGGGAATAGACTGAACAGGATGGCAGGCGGAGGAATCATGATCGGATCGCGATTGGCTCTTGGAGTAATGCTTTCGATAATGGCGTTGGCGGCGTCGGTTCAGGCCGCGGCGCAGGCAGTTGCCCACGCGCCGCAAAATGGCAAGACGGTTGCCGCCAAGGACCACCCGGCATTGCAGCTCCGGCTGGAGGTGCCTCGCGTCCCCGTCGACGTAGTGGTGACAGACAAGCTGGGAAATCCGGTGCGCGGGCTAAGAAAAGAAGACTTCGAGCTCAAGGAAGACAAGAAGACCCAGAAGATTCTCTCCTTCGATTATTCCGATGGCATGAAGCCCAGTTTCATTCCTCCAAAGCTGCCGCCAATGCCCGCGAACACCTATATTAGCCTGCCCGGCGAGCCGGAGCAGGGACCGCTCTACGTGCTCTATTACGACATGGTGAACACTGCGCCGGAACAACAGATGAGCTTTCACCAGCAATTGCTGGAGTTTGTGGACAAGGCGCCGCCGGGAACCCGGATGGCGCTCTTTGTCAACGCCAAGGGACTGCATATGATTCAGGGATTCACGGGCGACAAGGAACTGATGAGGGAGGCCATTAACCTGGAGAATCCAGGGCGGCACATGCCCGCAGTGTTCCTTGAGGGAGTGGACCGCTGGGGGCCCGGCAATTACGGAGGATACGATGTAGGCGCCGCGCTGTCCAACCTGAACTTTATCGCCGAATATATGAACGGATTAGCCGGGCGGAAGAATCTGCTCTGGCTTTCGGCAAGCTTCCCCATTCCAACAGGACCGAACCTGCGCAACCTGGCCTTTACCGATCAGGTATATGAGGATATCAAGCACACATTTGCCTCCATGATGGCCAGTCGGATTTCGGTTTATCTGGTGGATGTCGGCGGTGTGACCGCCGGAGTGGGGGCGTGGGCAGCGGGCCTGGGCCTGAGCGCCGAATCCAATCAAATGGATGAGGATACCATTGCCGGCTACACCGGCGGGCGCGCGTTTTATGGCAGCAACAGGGCCGCCGAGTTGATGGAGAAGGCTGTAGACAACGGCGCAAGCTTCTATACCCTGACCTATGCGCCGGCCAACCTGAAGCATGACGGTTCGGAACGCAAGATCGAAGTCAGGCTCACGAAGAAGAACGGATACATACTCGGCTATCGGATGCGCTACTACGACGAGCCGCTGGATGCCGTGGAGGCAGCCCACAAGAACGAGCCCGTGCAGGCCCGGGCTCTGGCAGCCAAGGCCGCTGACACGCTCTACGCCAACATTGAGCACGGGGCGCCAATGCTGCACGACCTGGTCTTCAGCGCTCACCTGGAGGCGGCTGGAGAGCCGGTGATGGCAACTGCCGAGCAGATGCTGCAACTGGAGGACGCGCCCGCCTACTTTAGAACGCGTCACAGGAACCGCCCGCTGAAACCCCTGGAGCCGGTGAAGCTGCAGAAGTACCGTATCGGCTATGGAATACTCGACTCCCAGTTGAAGCTGCTGGCCATTCAAAAGGGCCGGCCGGCCATGCTTGAATTTGCCGCCGCGGCCTACGATGACGACGGACGCCTGCTTAACAGCATGTTGAACGATGGAGTGGCCACGACCGAGAGTGCTCCGCAGGGAAAGGCGGGGCCGCTCTTCCATGCGGATCAGGAGCTGGACGCGCCGGAGGGCGCGGCATGGATACGATTGGCGGTCCGGGACACGCTGACCGACAAGACCGGGACGATCGAGGTGCGGCTGCCCCTGAAGCCGGAAGCGGTCCTCGCGGCGGTGAGCAAAGGCGACTGAATTGCCGATGCGCAGCCGGCGTATGGCCGCGGTTCGGGTAGTGGGGCAGTCGCCATATGCACAGTGCGGCTCCCCACTGTCTCTTCCGGTTAGAATTGGATAGACTACAAAGTTACTTGGAGGAATCATGAAACCGTTTCCATTCTTTAGCCAATTCTCCTTTTCCAGAATTCTCCGTCCCGCTGGCGTCGTGCTCGTTGCGCTCACCTGGAGCAGTCTCGCCTTCTGCGGCCCGATTCACGACGCGGCGCTCAAGGGCGACCTCAAAAAGGTGCAGGCCTTGATTCAGAGCGACCCCAAGGTCGTCTCCGAGAAAGACAAGATGGGCGACACAGCGTTGCATGTTGCTGCGCTTCACGGCCAGATAGCTGTTGCGCAAGCGCTCCTCGACGCCGGCGCAGACGTGAACGCCAAGAACAATTACGGACCGTTTACGCCCGGCGACCTGTGGCCGCTAATCTATGCCAATGGCCACCCAGATCCCGTGGCGCTGCTCAAGGTCCATGGCGTGGATCAACGGGACATGAAGAACGGGTACACGCCGCTCGACCTGGCCGAGTTTTCGGTCAAGCACTTTCCCATGGTGCAGTTGCTCGTCTCCAAGGGCGCCGATGTGAACGCGCAGGCCTCCAGCGGCGCCACGCCGCTGTTCTGGGCAATCATGCGCGACCAGAAGGACGATGCGACTTTTCTGCTCGACCATGGCGCGAACGTGAATGCCACCGACGCCTATGGCGATAGCATTCTTGGTATCGCGCTTAACCTGCAGTACGGAAGCTTGATCCAGTTGATCGTGGACCGGGGCGCCGATGTGAACGCCTTGGACCAGAGCGGACACAGGCCTTTGACCTTTGCACTGGGGATGGACGACCGCAGGTGGGCTGATTTGCTGAAAAAGCACGGCGCTCACGAGTGAGAGAACTATTTCGTTGAAGGCTGATGCGTCCGGCGGACCGCGCCGCCGGACGCATCCGTTCGCGCACATTTCGAGGGCGGTGAGGGGCGAAGCTGGCTCGCGCGAATTCTGGCCTATTCCGCGAAGGGTGGAAAGCGGATTGTCGCATCAGCCTCAGAACTGATGGATGACGATTGATGCGTGATGTTCACTCCGAAAGGAGCCAAGATGCGAACGACCCTCACCATCGGCGATGACGTTCTGGCAGCCGCAGGAGAATAGCCGCCACCGAGCGAAAGAGCATTGGGGAGGTGATCTCCCCGCTGGCCCGGCAGGCGATGCGTCCCACGACCTCCAAGCGCTGCATCCGCAACGGAGTTCCTCTGCTGCCGATTCGTGCCGATGCGCAGAGGGCGACTCCCAAATTGGTTCGCCGGCTCCAGGAGGATTCGCGGTGAACGTGTCTCGCCATAGAGAGCCGGACTATCCGTCCCCGGCCAGGCATCACGGCTGAGCATTTGGGGGAATGAGAAGGGTGAGCGCCTCGGGCACGACTTCGATGCGGACCGGAAGTGACCCCAAAACTTCGCCATCCGCCTCCACGTAGAGCCGTGCCGCGGACCCCTTGCGGGCGCGGCACTCCACCTCGGAGACCTCCAGCAGCTCAATCTCGCCTGAGAACGTGTGCCGCCTGAAGAGAACCGCGAGAAGAAAGCGCAGAAAGCGGTAGCGGCTTTGCGTCTTGAACGCCAGCAGTTGCAGGCTGCCGGTGCGCAGGGTGGCGCCGGGGGCCAGTTCGCGCAGCACCCCTCCAAACGAGCGCACCCGTACGGCCAGCAACTGAGAGGCCTCGACGAGGCGCGGCGCATCGCCTCCGTTGAGGTTGAAGGTTGCCTCGAAGAGCGGGAAGGGATGGGTCGCCCAGACGCGGAAGGCTTCCACCAGATAGAGCGCGTAGCCAAAACGCCGCTTCAGCCGCGCATCCATCCGGTACATAAGCTGGGCATCCGCGCCGATTCCCGCAGCGACGAGGAAGTAGCGCGAGGCAGGGTTTCCGGCGCTGTCCTGAAAGTGAATACAACCCACCGGAACCCGCACTGGCACCGCCTGCAGGAGCGCTTCCGCCACCTTCTGAGGCGAGCCAATCAGGCCCAGATCGGCGGCCAGGGCGTTGGCGGTACCCAGAGGGATCACGCCCAGCGCCACCGGCGTCCCCACCAGGCTCTGCAGGACTGCATGGACGGTGCCGTCGCCGCCGCAGGCAACAATGGTATCGCAACCCCGGCGCATAGCCTCTTCCGCATGAGCCTTGGCGCCTTCCGGCGTGCTGCTCTCAAAGATCTCGGCCGAAACCCCGGCCGCGCGCAGCACATCAAGCGCACCTTCAACGGCTGCCTCCCGGCGCGCTGAGTACTGCCCTGAAAGCGGGTTAAAGATGAGTGCAGCACCCTGCATCGCGGTTTCCCTGGGCCATGCTGCCCAGAGCCGAGTGTGCATTCCGGGCTTTCACTTCCATCATCTCAGGTCCAGCGCGGGTCAAGGCCGGCGACGCCCCTGTTCGCTTCGCGGCCCATGACCCCTGATCCTCGATCCCTGAGCCCTGATCCCTGAAAAATGCTACCGGCTGAGGCTCACATACCGGCGCAAGGCATAGAGCCGGAAGCCGCCGGCTGGGTCGGCCACCAACTGTAGCGGCATGGGCCGCTTGAGCCCGGCATCTTCGCCCGAGTTCACGGTGAGCACCTCATGCGCGCCTACGTCCGTGACCAGAAACTTCCCGCCCCCGACGAACCCCACGCCGTACACGCCCGCAGGCAGGTTCTCACCACCCACCTTGATGGGAACCTCGGCAACGAGGTAGGCCTGATACTTCGACTGCACATCGGTTGCATAGCCGCTGGTATC
>JBEKDH010000016.1:0-38220 GCA_050014455.1 Occallatibacter sp. | reverse complement strand
ACCACGCAGCCGCCCAGCCGGCCCGCGCCGGGGCCGAGGTCGAGAACGTAGTCCGCGTGGCGGATGGTCTCTTCGTCGTGCTCCACGACCAGAACGGTATTGCCCAAGTCGCGGAGCTTCTCAAGAGCCTGGATGAGCCGGTTGTTGTCGCGCTGGTGAAGGCCGATGGAGGGCTCGTCGAGGACGTAAAGCACGCCGCGCAGCCGCGAGCCGATCTGCGTAGCCAGGCGGATGCGCTGGCCTTCGCCTCCGGAGAGCGTGGCGGCGTTGCGATCGAGGGCGAGGTAGGTGAGGCCGACGGCACATAGGAATTCGAGGCGCTCGACCACCTCGCGGCGGATGCGCTCGGCAACCAGGGATTCACGCGCCGTGAAGCTGAGGTTGATGGCGGCCGAGAGCGCGCGGTTGAGCGGCAAGGCGGTGAAGTCTGCGATGGAGAGGCCGCCGATCTTCACAGCCAGCGACTCCGGGCGCAGGCGCTTGCCGCGGCAGACCGGGCAAAGCGTCGCCGACATGAAGTTCAGCATGTAGTCGCGATAGGTGTCGCTGCGGGCTTCTTCAATGGAGTCGCGCAAAAAGGCGAGAATGCCATGAAAGCCGGTGCGGGGAGCTTCGTTCTTGGGCGGTCCATAGACGAGCAGATGCTGCTGGCGCGGGGGCAGATCCTCGAAGGGCAGCTTCAGGTCGATCTTGTAGCGGTCGGCGGCCAGATGGATGAGCTTGAGAAGGTATTGCGAAGAGGAACCAGGCCCGAGTCCTCCGTCCAGCAGCGGCTTGGACCAGTCGGTAATGACCTTGGCAGGGTCGAGGTCGTAGAGCGAGCCCAGGCCATGGCACTCCGGGCAGGCTCCGTACGCGGAGTTGAAGCTGAAGCTGCGGGGCTCCAGCTTGGGCACGTCAAGGCCGCAATCCGGGCAAGCCATGCTGGAGGAGAATAGCTGCTCCTCGCTGCCGGCGACGGCCGCAAGAACCAGGCCGCTGGCCAACTGCAATGCCTTGGCGATGGCGGTGTCGAGGCGCTTTTCCAAAGACTGTTTGGGCGAAGGCTTGCCCGGAGGCGGCGGCGTGCCGGACGCCGGAAGCTTGAGCAGAATGCGGTCGACGATGGCTTCAATGGTGTGGTTCTTGCGGCGGTCCAGGACCAGCGGCTCAGAGAGGTCGCATACTTCTCCGTCCACGCGGGCACGAAAGCCCTGCTGGTCCAGTTGGTCCAGCAGTTCCTTGAATTCGCCTTTGCGGCCGCGCACAATGGGTGCCATCACGGTGACGCGCTCGCCCCAGCCCAGCTCAAGAATGCGCTGTACGATCTGGTCGGCGGTCTGGCGAGAGATCGGCCGTCCGCAGTTGGGGCAATGGGGCGTGCCCACGGATGCGTAAAGCAGGCGCAGGTAATCGTAGATTTCGGTGATGGTTCCCACGGTAGAGCGGGGGCTGCGGCTGGTGGTCTTCTGCTCGATGGAGATGGCCGGGCTGAGACCCTCGATGGAGTCCACGTCCGGCCTCTCGATCTGGTCGAGAAACTGGCGGGCGTAGGCAGACAGCGTTTCCACGTAGCGCCGCTGTCCCTCGGCATAAATCGTATCGAAGGCAAGCGAACTCTTGCCCGAGCCGGAGAGGCCAGTGACCACCGTGAGCGTATTGCGGGGGATGCGCACGTTGATATCGCGCAAATTGTGCTGGCGCGCCCCGCGCACCGAGATGTGGGTGATAGCCATGATAAGTCTTAGGTGTTTGGAATCGACTGGAAGATGCGAAGAAACCAGACGCCGGAATGGCCAGGCAGGTCCGCGCCGAGCGATTGAGCGCTCACAAAAGCTCCCCAGCCTCCATAACCATGATACATAGCATCTTGATGTGCCGTGTCGGGAGGAAGGTAAGTCAGGCGGAAAGGCGCTTGCGATCTCAGGTGCGGTTCCGGACGATGGCGCGCAACTCGGCAGCGATCGAGTTGAGGCGCGCGCCCAGAGCGGGGTCGGGATCGCACTGCCCGGTGTACAGGTTCTCCAGCTCGCGAGCCTTGACAGTGCCCTCGGTGAGGCCGAAGGTTCCAAGCACGCCGGCCAGTTTGTGAGCCGCGGCGCCAGCGGCCTGACGCTCGTCGCTCGAAAGCCGGTTGGCGGCGAAGGCGGCCGCGGCCGATTCAACAACTGCAACGCGCTCTTCAATCAGCGGCAGAAACTTGGCCCACAGGCTATCGAGGGCTCGATCAAGAGCGTTTTGCTGGCCGGGATCCAAAACTCAGGCGCCTTTCAGGACAGGGGATGCTCTTCAGCTCCAGCCCAGCACGTTGGAAATCTGCGTGGAGAGTGTCAACGGGTCAAAGGGCTTGAAAAGAATCGCCTCGACGCCAAGGTCGGCAAAGCGGCGCTGGTCGGTGCTCTGAACCTTGGCGGTAAGCAAAAGGACAGGAATGTGAGCCGTGGCAGGATTACTGCGCAGTTCGCGGAAGGTCGCGGGGCCATCCATGACCGGCATCATCACGTCGAGAAGAATGGCGTCGGGCTGCTGCGCGATGGCTTGGGAGATGCCTTGTGCGCCAGAACTGGCAAGAATAACCTCCCAGTCAGCCACCGTCTCAAGGCTGAGGCCGGCAACCTCGCGAATGTCCTCTTCGTCGTCAATGATTAATATGCGGCGCGTCATAGGAAAACAACCTCCAAACTACCGGTTAGCGACTTGAAAACTCATCCGCGGCCCTTTTGGAACGTTCGCACGGCTCAGCCGATTCCGCCTAGCCCAATCAAGGAATTCCGACAGACGGCTCCAGCCGAACGGCCTCTTCCATCGGACGCGAACTGCGCAACATCGTCAAAACCAGCGCTTCGAGCTGTTGCGGCTGGATTCGGACCTTGGTAAGAAAATCGGTAGGTCCTAGGAAGAGCTGGCGGCGTTCGGCCGTGGAGAGGTCGCGGCCGGAATAGACTGCCAAGGGCAAGCGGGCGAGTTCCTCTTGCTGGCGCAGCCAGTCCACCAGGTTGAAGCCGTCGCCGTCAGGCAGACCAATGTTCAGAACCAGAAGGTCCGGCTGAGACGAGAGACAAGAACTCTGAGCCTGCTCAAGGGAACGCGCCGACTGGACCGCGAAGGATTCGGGGGGAAAGAGATCGCCGACGACACGGGCGAGATCGATATCGTCCTCGATAACCAGGACACGAGCCCTTTCATCGGGTTCGCGCAGAGCGCCAGCCAGCTCGCTCAGTAGGGCATCCTCATTGAGCGGCTTGGCCGCCCGAGTCTCGGTATTGGCGGCATGTTTTTCCGATTTCTGCCGGTTCTCAACGCTCAACAGAACCACCGGCGTACGGTTTTTAGGCTTCAGACGGCAAATGTGCGGTAGAATTTCCCACCCGTTCATTTCGTTGGGAGAGGTATCGAGCAGGATAGCTCCGAGACCTTCGCGAACCGCGGCCAGGGTTTGCTGCATGCTGGCTGATTCCACTACGCGGTAGCCGCGGCGGTTCAACTGCGCAGCGATCTGGGGCCGCAGGGAAGCGTTGGCGCTGGCAAGCAGAACGGTTCCATGACCGGGTTCGTGGTCGAAGAGGGGGGCCGATGCCTCAACGGGAGTCGGCTGGTAGGGCAGAAAAACGCGGAAAGTCGAGCCGCGATCGGCGTTTCGTTCAGCCCAGATGCGCCCTGAGTGTTGCAGGACAATGGTGCGGCAGATGGCCAGGCCCAGCCCGCTGCCGCCCTTCTGACGGGAGTCCGAGGCATCCACCTGCTGGAAGCGGCCGAAGATGGCTTCGAGCTTGTCGGCCGGGATGCCGCGGCCATGATCGACCACAGAGAGGGTGACTCCGGTGACACCGGGGCGCAGCATGACCGAGATGGTAGAGCCGGGCGGAGAGAACTTGACGGCATTGGAGAGCAGATTGGTGAGAATTTGAATGAGGCGATCGGGGTCGGCGGCGATCTCAACCTGTGTGGTGTCGTGCGCCAGTTGCACACCGGCAGCTTCGGCCACAGGCGCCATGCCATCGATGGCCTGACGGACGATGTCGCCCAACTGGACGGGGCGAAATACGAGCGGTTCGCGTCCGCTCTGGATGCGCTCCAGATCCAGGACGTCGTTGATCAAGCGGACCAGGCGGTCCGAGTTGTTGAGGGCAATGCGAAGCAGGTTGGTGGCCTTGTCGCTGACATCGCCGAGGATCCCGGAGGAGAGCAGTCCCAGAGCCCCGCGAATGGAGGTGAGGGGTGTGCGCAACTCGTGGCTGACGGTGGAGATGAACTCGTCTTTCAGGCGGTCGAGGGCAAAGCGCTGGCTTATGTCGCGGAAGCTGAGCACGGCGCCGGAAAAGCGGCCGTGGTCGAGGATGGGGGTGAGGGCGTACTCGGCCGGAAAGGCGCTGCCGTCGGAGCGGTATATGGTGTCTTCGCCCGAGGCGGCCATCTGGTCTTCGTTTGACTGGCGTAGCGGACAGTCCACCCCGCACTCGGAGACGGAAGGCGCAAAGCCGTGCAGCAGTTCATGGACAGGCTTGCCCACCAGGGTAGAGGCCGGGGCGGCCAGCAGACGAGCTGCAGCCGGGTTGGCAAAGCTGACCGTGCCATGGAGGTCGACGCCGCAGATGCCATCCGCGACCGAGTCAAGCAGAATTTCCTGGCGGCGGTACAATTCCTCGGCCCGGCCCTGTTCGTGGGAGCGCGCCCGCATCTGGCCAAGCGAGGCGGCCGCGGCCTCCACGGCGGCTAGAGACTCGCGGTTTTCGCGAATGCCGGAGTGGCAATAGAACTCGAGAACCGCAACCACCTTGTTGCCTACGCGCACAGGGACAGCCCAGCCGGAGACCATCCCGTGACTCAGGGCGGATTGGGTGTGCGGGCTGGCGGGCATCGAATTCAGATCGTTGATCCAGACCGGGCGGTCCTCCAGCCAGACTTGGCCAGGCAGGTTGTCACCGCCGGAGAGGGTTAGCCCCGTGCTTTCCTTGATAAGCGATTGCATTCGCTCGCCGGGAGCTCCCCACGCGGAACGGAACTCGAGCCGGTTCTCGTCCGCGACGACCTTCCATTCCAGTGCCGCATCCCAGCCGTGCGAGACGCACAGTGCCTCAAGAATGCGCGTGATTGCGACTTCGGGGGACGAGTCTTCGCCAACGATCTGGCTCACCTCTCGTTGCAGCGCCTGACGATGTTCCCGCTGGACCATCAGGCGAAGAACGAGGACCGCGGCGGCAGCTCCCGAAGCAAAGATCAGCAGCCCGTCGTAGTGGAAGTTGACGACCAGGCGCGGCGCAAAGACTCCCAGCGCCAGGGCCAGCGCCAGTCCCGTCAAAGCCGGCGAAACAAAGGACGAGCCATTCCGTACTCTGCGCGCGGGTTGCTCTGCTATAGCAGTTGTTTGCTCGTGCATGGCGTCCCCAAGTCGACTACCAAACAAATCGGCACCTGTGCAGCAGCTTTCCAGCTATTGCCTGACCGTGAGCATACAATATGGCCTCTTGCTATGCCCGCGAACCGAGGAAGCTCCGTGCTAGCGCTGTGCAAGTAGTATAAACATATGATTCCAGACTCTGTACGCAAATCGAAGCCGGGCTCCCACGATAAGCCGTGAAAATCACGAGTTGGCAGTGGCGGCTCTGGCGAACCGCGCGCCGAAGAAGCCCTCTTATTGCCTATGCTTGCCTGTCTTTCCAAGATTGCGCGCCAGGTCAGCCGTATACTGACCTCATGTTGCGTCCCTCGCTTTCTTCACGCCGCCTTCAAGTTGTTCAAGCGGCCCTGGCCATCGCCGCGTTGTCTTTTTGGACCGTTCTGCCGCCTGTAGCCCGCGCCTGGGGCAATGAAGGCCATCGAATGATCAACCGGCTGGCGGCTAGCTCTCTGCCAGCCGAAGTTCCCACGTTCTTGCGTTCCGAGGCGGCCGTCAACGAGATCGAGTACTTGGGGCCGGAGCCCGATCGCTGGCGGTCGGCTGCCGAGCCGGAGTTGAGCGCGGCGCAGGCTCCGGAGCACTTCATCGATCTGGAACCGGCCGACGCGCTCGGCCCCTTGCCGCGCTTGAGGCTGGATTTCGAAGCCAGGGTTTTTGCCGCCGGTGAGCGCCCCGAGAAGATCGGGTTGCAGCCGTGGGAGACCACCGAGGTTTGGGAGCGGCTAAAGGCAGCCCTGCGCGAGTACCGCCGGCTGGCGGCTGCCGGACAGGATACGCGCGGCGTGGAGGCAGCGGCGATTTTCTACGCTGGCTGGCTGGGCCACTACGTGGGCGACGGCTCGCAGCCTCTGCACACCACAATCAATTACAACGGCTGGACGGGAGCGAATCCCAACGGATATACCACCGGCCATCAGATTCACTGGCAATTTGAGGGGCCGTTTGTGGCTGCGAATCTGCATGAGCCCGAGGTGCGGGCCAAAATGTCGCAGGCCAAGGCCATCGATGGCGACCTCTTTTTGAGCTATGTGGCATATCTGCGGCACACAAATTCCTATGTGGAGAAGGTCTACCAACTGGAAAAGGCCGGGGGTTTTGTGGGCGCCGGTACGCCTGAGTCACGAGAGTTCACGGCGGAGCGCCTGGCCGCCGGCGCCTCCATGCTTCGGGACATGATTTATACCGCATGGCTGGAGAGCGCCAAACCCGTGCCCGATCCATACGCAGGCAAGTGAGCCTGTATACCCCGAATCAATAGCCTTGACCAGAAGCGGTAGAACTTGTGGGCTCCCGGGCGCTGGTCATGCCAGTTCGGTGATGACGCTGCCCGATCGTCAGGCCGCGCCAGGGGCCTTCTGCCCCATGCGAGCGATCCGCGGAACGGCAATCAAAGTGACCGCAAAGAGAAAGATGGCGGCAGCCACGAACTCCAGATGCCCCTGGCGCAGGTCTTCAAAGACCAGCTTGGCGGCAACCAGCGCGAGCGTGGCGTAGCCTATCCGGGTCAGCTCCATCCGCTGCCAATGAGCGCCGCCGAAGGCCAGCGCGAGAGCCCCGGCGCAGATGGTGAGCGTACGGATGAAAGCCAGGTGATGCGACCCTGGGTTCATGTTCAAGGCAATCAGGCTCATCAGGCCTCCCACCGCCAGCGCCGCCGCGGCGCTAACGGCCAGGCTTGCGGAAACGATAAGCAAAACCTTCGCCGTCCATCTCTCTCCCCGCTCAGGCTTCTCTGCCGCAAAGCAGAGAACGGCGCATGCCGAGGCCACCCAAATGCTGATGGAGGGTGCGCCGGGGAGCATTCCGGCCAGGGCGCGGAAACTGTATTCGAGCAGTCCCGATGCGACCGAGGCTGCCAGCAGATACGCCAGGCCGTGGAACTCGAGAACCGGCCGCCTCAGCCGCACGCCAAGGAAGGCAGCCACTGCCGCCGCCGCGCCCAGGCTCGCCGCCATGCCCAGCGGCGGCAGGCACGACACGCACCCGGAGAGAAACAGCGCTGCGCTCCAGGCGGTAAAGACGCGGTAGTTGCGTCGTTCCGGGTCATGATCGAAGACAGCAAATGCCGCCCAGTAGCCCGCCGCGGACATAAGCAGGCAAGAGATTCCCAGAAAGACCGCACCGCCGCGAGGCGCGAGGAAGAGAAAGCTGGATGCCGCCAGCAGGAACGCGATTGTGGTCTGGATGGTCTCAAGGGCCGTAATCTTCTGCCCCAACATCGCCGCCTTCACGGCCACGCTCAGCCCACAAACCAGGAACAACGCGATGCCCGGCGCAAGCAATGCCGCCGTTCCCAGAAGCGGGTATTCCGCGCGTGTGCTTGGCGGGCTGGAGTAGATGAAGATCAGCGCCCATATCGCCACATCGGCAGCGGCGGCCACCAGGAATCGCACCCCCAGCCCGCGATTGCGCCCAGCCGCGTACTCGCTGAGCAGCACCATTACGATCAACGCGGCGATGAACGGCACGAGTTGGTGCGTGGCAATCGACAGCGCCAGCGCAACCGGAGCCGCGGCGGCATTGGCCACCCACACGACCGATGCGAGATTGCGCTTCCATACCAGCGCCGAAGCAGCGCAGACAAATGCCGCAAGCACGCCCGCTGCCGCCTGCGGAGGCAAGACATTGAAGCGGAGAGTCAGCTCCCAAAGCATGGGAGCCAGGATCAAGGCGGAGGTGCAGGCATAGGTGGTGCTGGCAAACCATGCGCCAACCGGCGCCCGCGTCGCCCGGACCAGCCAGAAGATCGCGTAGGCAATGGCAATGGCCGCTACCCCCAATCTAGGAAGCGCGGCGGACTCAGCGACCGCGCGCAGCAGATAGGCGCCGGCAATGCCGAGCATCGCTTTGCCCAGCACGGAAAAAACTCCGCCGGCCAGCGCAGTGGGAAGCGCCACGGCGGCCTGTGCCGCCTGGAATGGCAACGCCGCCGGCGCGGCAACTCCAATGGACTCATGCGAGGGGGCTTCCAGCGCCTCGACACGCCTCTCCAGCGCCTCCAGGCGCGCTGAAAGCCGGGTTATGTCGTCTGAAAGACCGTCCATGATTTCCACCCGAGGGCAGGCTCACCCCCCAGAAAACCGGTCGCGCTCAATCCCCCGCCGCGGCTGCGGGCGCGCTCTTCGCCGGCCAGGGCGGCAGCAGTTTCACCAGCGCCCACAGGAAGACCAGCGGCAGCAGCGTCAGCGCAATCGCCACCAGCAGCCCCTCGCGCGACACAAGGCCCATCTTGTAGGTGGTGTACCCAAGAAAACTCTTGCTGAACAACTGGCCGCCGATCACCACATTCCAGCGCATGGCGAAGATACCGATCAGCGTCAGGCAGCCAGCCACGGAGTAGATGCGCTTGCGGGCAATCTCAGGCAGCTTGACTACCTGCGTGATGCCGAGCAGGAGAATGGGCGTCAGCGTACCCAGGCAAATCTGGATCACAATGTGCGGAATGTAAAGCTGGGTGTGGACCATGAAGTCCAGACTGCGGAAGGACTCGTCGGCCTCGTAGATGCGGTGAATCAGGTCCAGCATCTCCAGGCTGAAGTCGATGATGAAGATGTAGAACAGGTACATGGCAATCGTGTCCACGCAGCGTATGTCGATTTTCTCCTTGCGCAGCTTGGTGATTGCCATGTAGAGCAGCATTACTCCGGCAATTCCCGACACCATGGCCGAGAAGATGAAGACCACTGGCATCAGCGGCGAAGACCACCAGGGATTGGCCTTGATGGAACCGAAGATGAAGCCGACATATCCGTGCAACAGGAAGGCCGAGGGAATGCCGATCAGTGTTACGATCCAGCCGGCGCGCTCGTCAATGGCCAGCGACCGCTCGCTGATGTTGCTGGACCCCAGCGTCATTACCCGGTACACCAGGCGCAGCAGGCCCTTGCTCGATTGCGACAACAGCACGATGTCGCGCCGGTAGTCGAGCCATATCTCCAGGACTAGCACGGCCATCAGGTACCACAAATACACGTAGCCGAACATGGCCATCGCCGAGGTGCTGTGCGGGGTGAAGTACATCTCCGGCGAGCGCTCCGGGTGACCGAGATGCAACTGCAGGGGCAGCGGCGCAACCAGCAGAAACGCGAGCGCCGTCAGCAGAGCCAGCCGGTAGGTCGGCTTCACCGCTTCCACCAGGAAAACCCGCTCCAGCGACGCTAGAATGAATGCGCCGGCCACCAGCCCCGTGATAAACGGGTAGAGAACGATCAATACGCTCCACTGGAGCCCGACTTCGTTCGGATACATGAAGCCTTCAACACCGCTCATAATCCATCCCTCACCTAGCTTTCAGCTATTAGCTCTTGGCTATTAGCTATTACCTCTGCTGTTGAAGCTTTGCGAACTTAGGAAAGCTCTGAACAGCTTCCAATTCCTCCAAAAGCTTCCCTCAGGGGCTATTGGTTCCTGTGCAAGAAATGTCCTGCGCCGTCCTTACGGGACTCCGGAGTTCCAATGTGGAATCCGTTTTCCCCACGCTGAAGCGCGGGGAAAACGAACACTGCGCCTCCGGCGCGGCTGCTCCGACATTGCCTTTGCAGCGATCAATAAAGCCCGACATTCATTCTCTTGCGTTTGCGGCACCGCTAAAGTCGTGCCCTTTCAAAACAGCGACTCAATCCGAATCTCCTTAGCTTCACAGCGAACAAGCTAGCAGCTAAAAGCTAATAGCTAGAAGCTGCACTTACCGCACCGATCCGTCCAGGTCGTTGTAGAAGACCTTTGCGCCGGTGGCCATCTGCGGCTTCAGCACCTGCACGCTGTGGGTCTTCAGGAACTCGTGGATCGGATCCTTGGGGTTCTTCAGGTCCGCCAGTTGGCGCGCACCGGTCGGGCAGGCTTCGCAGCAGGCCGTGGTAAGCCCCTTGGTAATCCGGTGGTAGCATAGGGTGCATTTGTCCGCGACCTTCTTTACCGGATGAATGTAGCGGCAGCCATAGGGGCAGGCCTGCACGCAATAGGCGCATCCCAGGCAGTAAGTCTGGTCCACGAGCACCACTCCGTCCGGACTCACAAAGGTTGCGCCCACCGGGCAAACCTGGGTGCAGGGTGAATCGGCACAGTGATTGCAGAGCTTGGGAACGAAGAAATACTTGCCGCTCTCGTCGGTGGCAACCGGGAAGCCTTCCTTGCCCCCGTCGGGCGAGATGACCTGGGGATCGCTCATGGGATTGGTCATTCCGCCCAGGGGGTTGGTCATCTGCCAGTCCGAGATGTGGTAGCGCTCCACCCAGGTGCGGAAGTTCCCGTCCGGCACATCGTTCTCCGTCTGACAGGCGCGCACGCAGTTCCCGCAGCCGATGCACTTGGGAATGTCGATCAACATGCTCCACCAGTGATCGCTCATCTTGTAGTTGGGCGACTCTTCGGGCGTTCCGGCCAGCACGTACTTCCAGGCAACCGCCGCAGCCGGCAAAAGAACCAATATCCGACGCCGGGATATATTCATTTCGCACCTCCCGCATCCATCGCCGGGCTATGCGGCTTGTGGCAGGTATCGCAGGGCAGGCCATTCGAGTGGTCCGCGGGAACCACCTGCGGAAAGCCCTTAGGTTTGGCCGCGCTGGCCGTGTGACACCGGGCGCAGAGCACGGTCGTATCCGGCAGAACGGGCTTGACGGTCGAGGGATCGTCGGCGCTGGCATGTTTGTTCTGCGCTCCGTGGCAGGCTTCGCAGTTCACATGCGCGTGTTTGCCCTTGTTCTTGGTCTCCGCCACATCCGCGTGGCAAGCCTCGCAGGTTTCGTGCCCGGCGAACTTCACCGGATGAGCGGCAATCTCGCCGATGGCGTTCCCGCGGTAGTGCCCATATTGCCCAAAGCTCTTGGGGACCACAAAGTGGCGCACCACCAGAAACACCAGAAAGGCGAGGACGAAGAGCCCCGCAAACCGGAATAGATGCCCAGCATCCTTGAAGACGTTCATCAAGACCTCTCTGCAACGGCTGTGCCGGCCGCCTCCGCGAGGCTATCCAAATGTGATTTGGAACACTCCTCGCACATTTCACCGTATAACCGTATAGGAGTGTCCAGGATGCCTGTATGTGAGCGAAATCACACGAAATCGCGACACTCCACCGCCGCAAGGGTGGATTTGAAAGTCTCGGGTCATAGGGGCCGGAGCCGGACGCACGCGCGAAAATTCACCCTAAAAGCGCGTGAAGGATGCGCTTCCCCGACGCCTGCCAGCGCCGCGCAATCTCGTAGATAATCACGGTTGCATAGGTTACGGCAATCCACACGCAGACCTCTTCGACTGGCAGGCGGCTCCACGCCATGATGCGGATGCCAACCATGGCCGCATCCTGGAAATCCCACCAGCCATAGGGCACGGCCAGCGTCACCTCCCAGAACAGGCTAGTCAGCAGGATGATGAACATGGTCATGCCCAGGGCGCGCCAGTTGATGACCGGCATCGCCGACGGAAGCAGAGCCGCCGAGGGTCCCAGAGCTCCAATCGCAAGAAAGGTGAAGTACCAGGGAAACCCCGGCTCTTTGACAAACGTAACCCGATACAAAATGGCCGCCCCGATCAGCGCCACAGCCCAAACCAGCGACTGCGGGTGAAAGCTGAGCAGCCTGTCGAACTGCGCTCTTTCCGCCGCATCCGCGGGGACGCTGTAGGCCGCCAGCCAGTACTCATCCAGCCAGAGATAGATGAGCAGAACAGCCACGAATCCTGTGAAATAGAAGACGTACTCTTCGATCGGCACCCCCCCGCCGAGTGCCGGAGCGCGGATGCCGAGTGTCGCGCCGGAGTTGGGGAATTTGAAGAACGATCGCGCAAAGAAGAAATCCAGGCCCGCTCCCAGCGGAAACAGGATGGCAATGGTGCGGACGAATGCATCCTTCGATATCCTCACACCTTCACGCGGCACGAACCAAAGGCCGATCACCAGGATTGGAACAATGAACATCAGCAGGCTGACGGTATAGCCGTATGAAGACGGATTGGGCGCCGATGCGCTGAACGGTCCCGGCGCTCGCACCGTGTGAAGTGTCAACGCCGCGGGAAATGCGATCATCCCCAGCATGGCCAGGACAAGGCGGAAACTCGAGCGCGGTGAAGGGCGATTGGGGTCGGGGATGCCTGGCATTCGAATTCCTCCTCCTCCTCCTGCATCGGGTTTACGAAATATGGGCAATATACCATTCCATTGAGTCGGTGGCATCTGTTTTGCCTTTTCCAGCAGCCCCCTGTTGTGTCACACTTGCACCCATGGGAAGCAAAGACAAAGGCAAAAAGGAAGCCAAGAAAGCCCCGAAGCCAAAGCCCAAGCCGGAGCCCGGCCGCAAGCGCGAAGGGTTCGTCCCAGCGCCGCCGAAGTAGGGCCTTTGCAGTTCGCCCCTTTCGACGCGATGCAGGTCGCGAATCAGATCGCGCAGCCAGATTGCGCCCAAGCTCCCACACGCTGAAGAGGCCCTCCTGGCTCCCGAAAGGGATCCGGAGGGTCTTTTCGCCTTCGCCGCCAAGCATGGGGCCGGCGGTTACCGGATTCAGCCTTTTCGCTTCAACTGCACCGCCCGTCACAGCCATGCCTGACGAGCAAGAGTTAGCGCGTGTGCAGGCGCCTATAGCGAAACCAGAGTGGCTGTACCCCGAAATCGCAGGTTCCAAGTCGATGCAACCAACAGGGAGCTGCGACCCTGCACGAAACTCGCCAGGGCACATACTCTGGTTTTGCTCTAATCGGGAGGTTTACCCATGCGTTCGAAGAATGCCGCAATCCTGCTGGCCGCCGTCGTCTTGGCAACCGCCGCTTCGGCTCAGCAGCCGGTTCAGCAATCCGTCAGCCCCGGCGCCGGCCAGGCCGTTGCCCCGCCGCCTGCGCCGCTGCCCCCAATCGTCCCGCCCAACCGCCCCGTCATCGGCCTGGCGCTTGAGGGCGGTGGCGCATTGGGCTTGGCTCATGTCGGTGTCATCCAGTGGCTTGAAGAGCATCGTATTCCCGTCGATCGCCTGGCCGGAACCAGCATGGGCGCCCTTGTCGGCGCATTCTACGCCAGCGGACAGACTCCCGGCGAATTGCGCGCCCTGGCAATCAGCGATGCCTTCAAGGGCGTATTTACTCTGCAAACTTCTTATCGCGACTCCAGTTTTCGCCGCCGTCAGGATCGCCGGCAGAATCCCGCCGCCATCACCTTCGGCCTCAAGCACGGGCCGGGCTTGCGCAATGCGCTGCTCTCCGACCGCGGCGTCGATGAGTTCCTAACCAGCAACCTGCTTGTTTACAACCGCACGGAACTGGACTACAACCAGACTCCGATCCCCTTCCGCTGTGTAGCCACCGACCTGAACACCCTGCGATCCATCACCTTTTCTGGCGGTCCGCTGCCCCAGGCCGTCCGCGCCTCCATATCCATCCCCGGCGTCTTCCCGCCGGTGCAGGCTGCCAACGGCCACTTTCTTGTCGATGGCGGCATCCTCGACAATCTGCCAACCGACGTTCTCAAGCACGATCTTCATGCCGATACCATCATCGCTGTCCACCTTGAAGACGAAGCGCTCTCGGGCGCCGATGTTTCCTCCGTCGTCGCCGTGCTCGGTCGCGCTTTCTCGGCCGGCATCGATCGCAATGTCGAAGAGGCCAAGCGCCTGGCCGATGTGGTCATCTCTGTTCCAGTGGGACGGTTCTCAACCACCGACTATGCCAAGGGCAACGAGTTGATCGATGCCGGCTACCAGGCCGCCGAGCAGAGCCGCGCCGCCCTGCTCCCCTACGCCCTCGACGATCAAGGCTGGAAAGCCTACACGGACGCGCGCGATCTCCGCCGCCGCGCTCAACCCGGCTTGCTCCGTCCCGCTGTTCTGACTCAGGTGAAGGTGGAAGGCGGAGAACCAGGCGCCCAGCAGGAGGTCCTGGCTGAGATGAAGCCCATCGAGGGCCAGCCCATCTCGCCCGCCCGTACCCTCGACGCCCTCAAGCCCATCCAGTCCAACGGCGATTACAGCGCCACTTACGAGACCTTCGCGCCGCCGCCCGCGCCTGCCGAAGCCGTTGCGCCCGCTTCTGGCGGCGCGGATTCTGCCAGTCCGGAGGCCGGCATTCTGGTCTGTCTCACCAAGGATCCCATCGGTCCGCCCTACCTGCTCATAGGCCCCGACGTGGCTGCCGAGACCTCCAACATTACCCGTATGGCGTTGAACCTCCGCCTGGTCGATCAAAACCTTGGCGGCTTTGGCTCAGAACTCCGTGCCAGCGCCCGGATCGGTTACATGACCGATCTCTCCACCGAATACTATCGGCTTCTCACCCCCAACGGATTCTTCTTCGAGCCGCGCGCCGGCCTGGTTCGCGAGCCCATCTATATCTGGGCCGATCAGAAGCGCGTCGCCGAGCGATTCCAGCAAAACCTCGATGCAGGCCTCGAGGCCGGCCGCACCATCGGCAATTCCATGCAGATCTCCACTGAATGGCGCGTTGAGGATACCCGCTGGAGCCTCACCACCGGCTCAGGCGGCGGACCGTACCTCTCGGGAACCGCGCAAACCGGCTTGCTCCACGTCAACATCGACAGGGAATCCTCAGGAAGCGTCTCGCCCCAGGGCTTTCGTCTGACGGCCGCGGCCGGCGCCCTCTATCATGCGGTCGGCAGCGATAACGCACCTGTCGTAATGCTCTCCAGCGCCCACACCTGGCAGTTGAAGGAGCGTAATGTCTTTGGTCTCACGGCCGACATCAACTCCTATTTGCGCGCCAATGTAGCGGAGCCTTACCGCTTCACTCTTGGCGGACCGCGCCGCCTGACCGCTTCGTCCGTCGACGAGTATCGCGGCACCGACACGTATCTGGCCCGCGCCGGCTATCTCCGCCGCTTGGCCTCTCTGCCCACCGGCCACGGACAGGGGCTTTACGGCATCGTCGGTTATGAGGCCGGCGAGATTTGGTCTCCCGAGGCGCGAGCCATTCTTCGCCAGGACGGAACCATCGGCCTGGTCGCGGCCACGCCGCTCGGCTCCATATCTCTAGGCGGCTCCGTTGGCGACGCCGGCCACCGCAAGGTCTTTCTCACCATTGGCCGGCTCTTTTGACCCCGTCCCGCCACAATTTCGTCCGATGACAATACGAACCCGGCAGCTTGACCGGTCAATGGACAGGAGATGCGGTCATCCCTGGCGGCATCGGCGAAAACAATATCGCCGCACGGCCCGGGATCTGAGCGAGCTTGTGAGTCTATCCGCGCTGGAGTGTAAAGCGAGGTCTTGCGCTATAGTTTTGGGATATGGACGAAAAACGCGTATTGCTGCGCCACACGCTGGCCACACTTGCCTATCGCGCCTCGCGAGCCCTGCAGGGCGCGCCGGAACACTTTGCGGGTTTTGACGGAGCGGGCCGGCTGCCCGTGCAAATCCTGACCCACATGGGCGACCTGATGGACTGGGCGCTAAGCACGGCCATGGGGCAGGAACGCTGGCGTCCTTCGCAACCACTCGCCTGGGCCGAAGAACAACAGAGATTCTTCTCGTCGCTCCAGGCCTTTGACGCCTTCCTTGCCTCTGGCCAGCCTCTGCAGGCACCGGCTGAGCGGCTGTTTCAAGGGCCGGTGGCCGATGCCCTTACCCACGTGGGCCAACTGGCCATGCTGCGCCGTTTGTCCGGCTGCCCCATCCGAGGGGAGAACTTTTTTGTCGCCTCGATCACCGTGGGTCAGGTGAGCGCGGATCAGCCGGCGCCAATCAGGACCTTCTAGCTGAGCTACTGGAACTCCTGCCGGATCGATTCCAGCACCCTCCGGTCTTCGTCGCTCAGGTTGGCGCGCTCGATCAGGTCTGGGCGGTTGGCCAGGGTCTTGCGCAACTGCTGCTCGCGGCGCCAGCGGCGAATCTGCTGGTGGTCGCCGTTCAGCAGCACCTCCGGCGCGCACAGGCCGGCGAACTCAGCGGGCCGGGTGTAGTGCGGGTAATCCAGCAGACCTCCGGCCCCGTGCTGCGAGCGGGGAACGCCTTCCGCATCGGTTGCAATCTCGGAGTCGGCCACGCCAAAGCTTTCGAAATCGCCCGATGCCTCGTTGCCGAGCACGCCGGGAATCAGCCGCATGACCGCGTCCACCACCACCGCGGCGGCCAGCTCGCCCCCGCTCAGTACATAGTCGCCGATCGACAGTTCCTGGTCGCAGTAGAGCTGGTTGATGCGCTCGTCCACACCTTCGTACCGGCCGCAGAGCAATACGACGCGATCCAGCGCAGCCAGCTCGCGGGCGACGGTCTGGGTAAATGGCAGCCCCTGCGCGGAGAGGAGAATCACGCGCGTGCGCGATCCCTCCGGGGCTAAAGCACTGACTTCAATTTGCTGCCTCTCCGTCCTTGGTTCGATCCCCAGTGCGGCCAGCGCCTCGGCCAGGGGCTCGGGCTTCAGAACCATCCCCTCGCCGCCGCCAAATGGCCGGTCGTCCACGGTGCGATGCCGGTCGTGGGTGAAGGCGCGCAGGTCATGCACACCCACTGCGATCAGATTCTCAGCCAGCGCCCGGCGCAGAATCCCGTGCTCGAAGATGCTCTTGAAAAACTCCGGAAAGATCGTGACAATCTCGAAGCGCATACTCATCGATGATAGCGGGCCAACGTGCGCTGTCGAAGCTGCACGCCCCAGCAACCAAGGCGGACGCATTCAGATTCGCTTCTATGCGAGAAGAAAAAGCACCGCACAAAATATTGATTTCATGAGCTTTGTAAGAAGGGCACGACTTCAGTCGGGCCGCACATGGGCAAGAAAGCACGGTGGGCTTTAGCCCCTGCATACAGCATCGGCCGGCAATCGGCAAAGGGGACATGAAGAGGTTGGCAGGGACTAAAGCCCGTATTATCTATTGCTTTCGTGGCGGCCCGACTGAAGTCGTGCCGTTGTTACAAAACCGGCCATGGATAGCAATCAGGGAGATCAAGATGCGTTTGTGCTGCGCGGCAAGCCCAATGCTGAGGCATTCACGCACAATCCTTCGGGGGATGTGTTCTAATGTTGGCCAACCGCCATGGCTGATCTGGATGCATTGCTAAACCGCTGGCAGGAGGCCGACGTACTGGATGCGGAGGCCGCGCGCCGCATCCGCGCCTTCGAACTCGACCTGAAACGCCCCTCCGGTCTGCGCTGGCTTGGGATCGTCGCGCTGGTTCTCGGAGCCATCCTGCTGGCCTTCGGCGTGGTGCTCTTCGTCAACGCCCACTGGGACGACCTGGGCCCCGGCCTGCGCTTTGCTTTGGTCATCGCCATGGTGGCCGTCTTCCACCTCGGAGGGGCGTGGACGCGCGAGCACTTTCATGGGCTGTCAACCGCTCTCCACGCCGTTGGTACTGTCTCAACCGGCGCGGCCATTGCGCTGGTGGGCCAGATCTTCAATATCCAGGAGCATTGGCCGGCGGCGATTCTGCTCTGGGCCATCGCGGCGCTGGCCGGCTGGATTCTGCTCCAGGACGAAGCCCAGGAGATACTCACGCTGCTTCTCTTCCCGGCCTGGATTCTTTCGGAGTTCTCGTTCGCCGCCGAAAGGCACATCGGCGAAAACGTCTATATCGGCAGGTTCCTGATCGTCTGGGCGGTTCTCTACCTCACCGTCTTCCTCGGCTCCAAGCGCAGGATTGTCCAGGGAGTTCTCTTTGCTGTTGCGGCCATTGCCGTTTTGGTTGGAATTGTCATCCTGCTGGAGGGTTGGCCTTCCTGGGGGCAACAGACTTATTTGCCCTTTGGAACGCGCATGTGGGGCTGGGTGGACATTGCCGCGCTGCCGCTCTGCATTGCTCTCATCCGGCTGCGCAAGAGCCTGATCCCCGTGACCGTTGCCATTGTCTTTTCGATCGCGCTGCCATGGTGTCAGCGCATCCGGACGGAGCACTTCAACTTCCGCGATACCCACAGCTCCTGGGTTCGCAACGAGCCCAACCTCGCCGCTCACGCGCTCGTTGCGGCCTTCGCCGTCTTCATCATCTGGTGGGGCGTGCGCCAGGCCAGTAAGGCGCTGGTCAACCTGGGCATTGTCGGCTTTGCCATCGCGGTCGGCTGGTTCTACTTCAGCGACATCTTCGACAAGGTGGGCCGCTCCCTGGGCCTGATCGGCCTGGGTATTCTCTTTCTGGCCGGCGGGTGGGCGCTTGAGAAGGCGCGACGCAGGCTGATCGACCGCATGGGCCAAACCAATCCTTCCCTGCTGGAGGACAAATGAAGCTCTCCAAAGCATCCATTACTTTGCTCGCGATTCAGTTGGCGCTGGTTTCCTCCATTGCCGGCAAGTACCTCTACCAGCGCTGGCGCTGCCCCCGCGTCTGGACGCGCACCGTGGCCTACGATCCTGAGTTGCCCATGCGCGGCCGCTACCTGAGCGTGCAGTTGATTGTGGATGGCTGCCAAAGCACGATGCCCTCCGCGATGGAGATCACTGTACCGAGGAACGCCGAGGGCGTGCCAGTTGGCAAGACGTTCCGAATCAATTCGCCTCAACCCGTTCAGTTCCCGGCGCGCCTCAAGGTGGAAGGCAACAAGCTGATGGCGATCCGGATTCCGGAGGACGACAGCCGGTCTCGCGGCCAGATGGTCTCAGCCCAGCCCGGTTCGTCCTGCGAGAACCTTCGCCTCGATGAACCGGTCGACTTCTATACTTCCGAACACGCGGCCAGCCTGGTGCCCGTCAAGCCCGGCCAGGAGCTTTGGATTGAAGTTACGGTTCCGCCCAAGGGTCCGCCAAGGCCGATTCAACTGGCGCTGAAACAAGACGGCGCATGGAAGCCGCTGGCGTTTCAATAGAAGACGGGGCGCGAATTCGGGAACATCCGGACAAGCTGGTGTTTTGAAAGGGCACGGCTTCAGCCGGGCCGCAAACGGACCACAGAATGTCTGGGCTTTAGCCCCTGCGGGAAGCTCAATCTAACGGCGGGCATTCCCTCGGCGGCTAAAGCCGATCTCCATTGACTTCTTTCCACGGAACGGCTGAAGCCATGCCCTTTCAAGGCGATCAGATATTCGCGATATGCCTTGAGGAATCTTCACGCATTCAGCTCGGCAAGCCCTTCCGGAAGCGCCATCTCAACGCGCCTTGCCGCCAGATCGACACGCCGCAGATAGCTCTTTGCGAAGGGAATCAGGACTTCACCGGCCGTGCCGCGCACCACCAGCAAGGCTACGGGGCCGGCAGTGCGGTCCACCTCTTCAATCTCGCCCACAACCAACGGCTCTTCGCCAGCCACGTCCACCAGCGCGCAGCCGATCAGGTCGCCAACGTAGACTTCGTCTTCGCCAAGCGGGGCTCGCTCGGCCAGGGAAACGGCCACGATGAGCCCGGCGAGGGCTTCAGCGGCGGAGATGGAATCCACCCCGGCAAAGTGCAGCACCACGCCGCCTTTGTGCAGCCAATGGTGAATCTGTTCGACTTCGCGCGGAGAGGCTCCCGGCGTGGCCTCGGCCACAAGCCACAGCCGCCTGCGCTCTGCAAACTTCTCCGGGAAGTCGGTGAGAAGCTCCGCGAAGACCTCGCCCTTGCGTCCCTGCGCACGGCGAATGCGGGCCAGCCAGACCCATGATTCATGTGGTTCAGGTGCGGTCATATGCGCCTCAAGAGTGGGATGGAGGTAGCGTTAAAGCTTGCTCCGTGTAGGAATTCCGCACCGTCCATACGGGACTATGAGGCCTGAATTGACGCTTACCCAGGACCGCGCTGCGCTTGTCCTGGGCTAGTGTCAATACTCCCTCCGGGAGAAAAACGTAAGCGGTTTCATCTCCCTCGGTCGGCAGCGCCGATGGACGACTGACGCCGGGCTGACTCTTGAAACACGCCCTGACACAAGGCTGATTCTTCAAATGCGGCCTAGTCGTCCTCTTCCAGAATGTCGAGCGTGTAACGGTGATGCAGCTTCACGCTGACGGCGCCCAGAACAGTACGCACCGAGCGCGCCGTGCGCCCCTGCTTGCCGATGACCTTGCCCACGTCCTGAGGCCCAACCCGGAGCTCGAGAATGGTCGTGTCGCCGCGGTTCACTGAGTCCACCTCGACGGCTGCCGGCTCATCCACCAGGGCCCGTGCAATCTCGCGAACCAGCTCGGCGGCTGACGATGAAGCGACTGTGTCGTACTGGGTCATGCGCCTACCTCTGACCGTGTGCATCCCGTACTGGCGCTGCACGGATTGGCAACTTGAATCGGTGCGCCGAATGCTATCGGTAGTGGCCAGCCGCCATCAGTAAATCAATGCGCCGGTCGAAGCCTATCAACCGATAGGGAAGGGAAGGGCGATCAAGCCGCGGCCGTCTCTGCTACCGGGGCCGGGTTCCTGGTTACTAGCTTTGCCACGATGGGCGACAGTTGCGCGCCCACGCCGCGCCAGTAAGCGACGCGCTCGTGCTTCAGGTCGACCGTGGCCGGGCTGGTGCGGGGGTTATAGGCGCCGACGACCTCAATCGAACGGCCATTGCGGGCGCGGTCCTTCTCAATGACCACGATGCGGTAGTAAGGCTGCTTGCGGGCGCCAACGCGCGCCAAACGAATCATCACCACGGCGATACGGTTCCTTTCAAACTCCAGTGCTCTGTTGCGGTCTTTTGGGATACTCTCGGCCGGCGGCAGCTTTGCTCGCGCGCCCAGCCGCATCGACGGCCAGGCAGGAGCGCCCAGCCTCACAAGACTCAACACCTAAGTATCGCCGAAAGTGGCCGGTTGGAGCAAGTATTGAAGGAAAGGCGGTGCGGTAGACTGAAAGCAAAGCAGAACGAGGATTGTGCGATGAGCGAATTGAATCCCTATGAACGCTTCCTTGACGGACGGCCGCTGGAGTCGATCCTGGCCGCGACTCCCGATGCGCTCGGCTATGTGATCGACCTCCTCGGCGCGGAGAAATCCGCTATCCCGCCCGCCCCCGGTAAATGGAGCGCGGCGGAGATTGCCTGCCATCTGGCCGACTGCGAAGTTGTCTTTGCGTTTCGCCTGCGCCAGACGCTGGCCGAGGATGCGCCGACGATCCAACCCTTCGATCAGGAGAAGTGGGCCGCAACCTACTTTGGCGTCCCTGCCGGCCAGGCGGTAGCAGTCTTCTCAGCGCTGCGCGGGTGGAATCTGCGCCTGATTCGCGCGGCTCTGCCTGAAGCGGCGGAACGGCCGGTTTCTCACCCCGAACGGGGCACGATGACGTTCTCGACGATTGTCGAGACCATGGCGGGTCACGACTTGAACCACCTGGGTCAGCTCCAGAGGCTGCCAGGGGTTAACGGGGACTGAACAATCTCTGTACAGCCAACTCGCACAATCCCCAGAAAAGTAAAGCCGAAGCGTGCAAGATAACGCCGCTGCCCCGTTCTCAAAACGTGGCCAACGGCGATTCTGTGTTTGACCGGGAACCATTTTGCCTCCGGCGCGGTCAAAGACAATAGGATTCCCATTTTTCGGTCCAAGGAGGTTTCATGCGCCGGATTCTTGCCGGATTCTTTCTTGCCGCCTTCACGCTGACCCTGGCCGCGCAATCCGCGGCTGGGCCTACAGCCAAGTCCAAAGCGTCTGCGCAGGCTGCCGGGGCGGCAGCGGCGGGACAGACCCTGCCATCCACCATCAAAGACCTGCCGGTGCGCAAGGTCGTCCTCTACAAGAACGGCGTGGGCTACTTTGAGCACGCGGGGACGGTGAGCGGCAACCAGCGCGTGGCCATCGACTTTACCTCGCCGCAGTTGAACGACGTCTTGCAGTCGCTCACCGTGCTCGACGAGGGCGGCGGGCGGATCGCCGGGGTCAATTACAACTCCACCACCCCGCTGGCCGAGCAGCTCAAATCCCTCTCGCTGGGCATGAGCGACGATCCCACCTCGACCGAGCTCTTCCAGGCGCTGCGTGGGCAGCGGGTTGAGGTGCTGGGTGGCCCTGGCGGCCCCATCACCGGCCGTCTGCTCTCCATCGAGTCGCGCACCGAGAAGTCCGGCACGGGCGGCGACACCGTGGACAAGTTCTACCTGTCGGTGGTCGCCACCTCGGGCGCGGCGCGGGTGATCGAGTTGACGCCGGCGTTGAGCGTGCGCCCGCTCGACGCCAACCTCCAGGGCCAGCTCGACCGCTATCTTGAGCTGCTCAGCTCCACCCACTCCACCGGCCTGCGCCACCTTACCCTCGACGCTCTCGGCCAGGGGCAGCGTGAGCTGCGCGTCAGCTACATCAGCGAGGTTCCGGTCTGGAAGTCAACCTACCGCATGGTCTTCCCGCGCGTGCCCAACGGAAACGCCATCGTCCAGGGCTGGGCGGTCGTCGATAACACCGTGGGCGCGGACTGGGACAACGTGCAACTCTCGCTGGTGGCCGGCGCGCCGCAGAGCTTCATCCAGCCGCTCTCGCAGCCGCTCTATACCCGGCGGCCTGAGATTCCCATCTCCACCGAAGCGCAGTTGACGCCGCAGACGCACGAGGCGGCGGAGTTCAAGCAGGATATGGGGGCGGCGCGGCCGCAAACGATTCCGATGGATACGGCACAGATTACCGGGCGTGATGCCGGCGAGTTGATGAAGATGATGCCTGGGACGGTCAATGCGCCGGCAAGGGTCAGGGCGAATGCCGCCAATACAGGCATGGGAGTCGGTTCCGGCAACGGCTACGGCCCCGGCTCAGGCGGCAATGTCGGCGGCGGCACCTACAAACAGTGGCTGTCTCAGGACGTCGCTTACATCACCGACGCCCTCCAGGCGGGCGACGTCTCCACCAACGCCTTCGACGACTTCTTCGAGTACGCGCTGACGCAGCCGGTCACCATCCACAAGAACGAGTCGGCGATGGTGCCCATCCTCCAGCAGGAGCTGCCCGCCGAGCACGTCACGCTGTGGAGCGAGCGGGAGCCCACGCCGCTGCGCGCCGTGTGGCTGGAGAACAAATCGAAGCTCACCCTCGACGCCGGCAGCTTTTCCATCTTCGAGAGCGGCGAGTTTGCCGGCGAGGGCCTGCTCGATCCCATCCATCCCGGCGAGAAGCGCCTGCTCTCCTACGCCGCCGACCAGGCCGTGCGCGTTAAGGTGACCGACCGCGACAACCGGCGCACCCTGCATCACGTCAAGATCGCCAAGGGTGTGGTCATCGAGACCCACATGGATATGGTTTCCGTGACCTACTCGGCTGTGAACCACGGGGAGGCGGACCGCATGGTTCTGCTGGAGCATCCGCGCCGCGACAACGGTTGGACCCTGGACGAGGGGCTGAAGGCGGACGAAACCGCGCCCGACCTCTATCGCTTCAAGCTGCCGGTGGCCGCGCACTCGACGGCCAAGCTGGAGGTGCGCGAGCGCGGCCCGGAGCACACAGTGGTTCACCTGAACGGAGACGACCAAGAGACGGTCTATCTGCTCGACCTGGTCAAGCGCGTCCCCGATGCGCTCGACAAGCTCAAGCCGGTGATCGACGCACAGACCGCAGTGGCCGATCTGGATCGGCGCATCAACGAATCCAAGAAGATTGAAGAGACAGCGGCAGCCGACGAGACGCGCGACCGCGACAACCTGACCGCCCTCAAGGGCAACGATGCCGCCAAGCGCTTCGTGGACGAACTGAACCGGGCTGAAGACCTGTTACAGACCACGCGCAAGCAGACCGCCGACCTGGAGCAGCAGAAGAAGGAGGCCGTCGACAAGCTCAACGAACTGGTCGCCGGCCTCAGCTTCGACTGGGACGTTACGGCGAAGTAAGGGAGTATGGAATAGGGAGTAGGGAATAGGGAATAGGGAGCCCACCGGCGGATGGTTGTGCTATTCCAGGGCTCTTAAGCAAATTCTCAGGAAGTTACTTGGACAACCCAGCTTGCCAAGGCCGGTTTCCTGCTCAATATCGAGACCTGGGAACGCCCAACGGCGCCCTGTTCCCTACTCCCTATTCCCTATTCCCTGCTAACGCCTGTCCGCTCATGGCGAACAGTATCGCTCGCGCCGTCGAGTCTTCATCCTCGCGCGAGGAGATCATCAGGTCGTAGAGGTGCGGATTGCACCAGCTCTTGCCGAAGTACTCCTGCAGGTACTTGGCGCGCTCTTCATCCACGGTGCGGATGCGCTGCTCGATGTTCGCGCCTGTCTCCAGGCGGGTGCGCAGGCGGGCGATGCGCTCCCGCAACGGCGCGTAGACAAAGACGTGATAAACATCGGGCTTGTGCTGCAAAACGCACTGCGCGCCGCGGCCAACCACCACGCAACTGCCGTCTGACCAGGCTTGTTCCACGATCTTCTGGGTGAGCTTCACCGTCTGGTCGGCGTTGAAGACGGCGTCTTCACCGGTTTCGATGCCGGCGGCCAGCGCAGCCGAGCGCATGGCCTGCTGGTTGAAGCGGCTTAGCCACGAGCCCACATGCTCATCGTAGCGGCGCACCACCTTCGCATCCACGTGCGCCTGGTAGGCAATGGCGTCGATGATGTCGCGGTCCAGCAGCTTCCATCCCAGCCATCCTGCGATGGTCTGCGCAATCCGTCCTCCGCCGCTTCCAAACTCCCGGTTGACGGTCAGAACCCGGTATTTCATCTTTGCCTCCCCAACCGTCAACTGCCGGCTGGCGACAGATGAATGGCAGCCTGCACCATCCCCTTGGTACGGTTGCCGATTATAGCGCAGTGGATTCCTCCGCGGCTTGGGTCTCTTTCTGCTGCATATCCAGGCAGCGTATGCTTGAGGGCGACTGATCCAATCGAGGAGCACAAGTGGGTCTCACCGAAGCAGACAGGAATTCACCCAGCGGGCATGAGAGTCTGGAGCAACCGGGCAGACGGGCCGTGATGGGAGGCCTGGGCGCCGCGATCCTCTCGCTGGGGCTGCCGCGCGCGTTTGGGGAAGCGCTGCCGGCGCCTGAGCGCCGCGAAGAGGTGGAGAGGCTGCTCAAGCCGTTGCTGGTGACCGCCGATCCCCAATTGTGGCAGTTTGCCGTTACCGTCTATGAGCGCTGCATTCTGGGCAGAATCCAGGCGGCTGAGCCGCCGCTCAGGCACGCCTGGCTGGTTCCAGGCGGAGGGTATGTAGGGCAATGGATTTGGGACACCACCTTTCTGACCGATCTGATGGCGATTCTGCCTGGCCGGGAGGAGTTCATTCGCGGGGTTTACGCCAACTACTGGGAGTTTCAGGAGCGCTGGAACCGGGCCAAGCCCGATTACGCGCAAGGCATGGTCGCCAACTTTATCGCTCCCGACAGCGGTCCGAAGGCGTTTTGCGGCAAGGACTGGCTGACCTTTCCCGGCTATTCTCAAGCGCCGCTGCTGGCCTGGGGTGTAGAGCGGGTGTATGCGCGCAATCGCGACCTCGAGCTGGTGCGGCAGTCGCTCGCCGGCCTGGAGGCCTTTCATGACTGGTATTGGCGCGAACGCGACCTGGACGGCGTCGGGCTGGTCACCGTCGGCTCCTACGACGGCGTGGTTCAGCACGCTCGCTACGAGACCTACGACAACGAGGTCGATCTGGATACGCTGAATCTCGGGCCTCATCCGGGCCGCGCGGCGGGAGCCGGAAACGGAGCTTGGTACGGCGACATCTACATTCCGGCAAATACCTCCTATCTGCTGCTCTCCGAAGGCAGCCTGGTCCGGCTGGCGGAGGCTGCGGGCGACAAGGAACTGGCGGCACGGCGGCGGCCGATTCTGGACAAGGGCGTGGAGGCGATGCGGCGGCACATGTGGGATGAGGCGCAGGGCTGCTTCCTGGCGGTTCGTCGCAACGGGCTGCGCAAGCTGGGCACGGCCACAATAGGGGGCATGGTCCCTTTGTATGCGGGTATTCCCACGGCCAGCCAGGCCCGGCGAATGGCGGAAGCCCTGGCCGGTCCGCATTGGAATACGCCTCTGCCTGTTCCTTCGGTCGACAGGATGGACGCCCAATACAAGAGCGGCGGTTTTTGGCGCGGGGATGTGTGGCCGGCCACCGTTTACCAGACCCTCGGCGGGCTGGCGCGCTACGGCCATTTCAATGTGGTGGGCGAAATGGCCGGGCGGCTGCTGGACAATGCTCTGAAGGTGGGGGTCAGCGAGCATTACGATTCGCAGAGCGGAGCGGCGCTGGGCGTCGAGTGCCTGGGGATGTCGGCGATCCTCCTGACCATGGCATTGGAAGGGTTGAGTCCCAGGCACCGGATTCACCTCGTCTCCGGCTGATTGGCGGCTGGCTTCCTGAAACGAACAGCCCGCGCTGAAATGGCGCGGGCTGTTTCAGTGGGGAAACCGCAGTTCCTAGTAGATGACCTTCAATCCGAACTGGACGATGCGCGGCTCGAAGGTGCCCGTGATGGTGCCGCCGCCAATGCTGGTGGGCGCCGAGCTGTTGTTGTCGGTACCGGAGACCGTGCCGCCGCCCGAGCCGCCGGGCATGTAGAGGTTGGTGTGGTTGAAGATGTTATAGAACTCCGAGCGGAACTCCACCTTGATTCTTTCCACCGGGGTGTTGAACCGCTTGTTGAAGTCCAAATCCGTCTCGTAGAACTTAGGCGTGCGGCCGAAGTTCTTGGGCAAGTTGCCAAAGGGGCTCGACGGTCCGTTGGCGGCGGTGTTGCCCACATAGGTTGAAGGCAGAGTCAACGATGCCGCGTTCACATATTGAACGTACCCGCTGGAGAGCTTCGTCTTGACGATATAGGGCACTCCGGAAACGAGGTTGGGGCGATAGAGGTTTTCTCCACGCCAGTTCTGGGTAAGCATCGGCGAAACCGCATTGGCAGCGGCCGGCGAATAGGTCAGGTTGAAGGGCGTGCCGCCCTGCGCGGTGTTGATGGCGCTGATCTGCCATCCGCCCAGCAGGGTGTTGGTGGCCGGGCCGGCGTTGGCCAGAAGCTTCTGTCCCTTCCCAACCGGCAGGTCGTAGACGAGGCTGGTGACATTGTCGACGGGAAGGTTGTAGTCCGACTGTCCGTAATCCGCCGCCAGGTTGTTGCCGTCCTGCGGGCACGGCGTGTTGGCCTCCAGCGTTGAAGAAGCGTTGTCCAGCGCGTGCGACCAGGTGAAGGAGTTGAGCAAGGTCAATCCGGCCACGAAGCGCTGCTCATAGCGGGCTTGCAGGGCGTTGTAATGGGAGTAGAACCCGTTAAGAGCCTCGGTGATGTCGCCGTTGTTGTACGTGGGATAGAGAGTCGGGTTGTTCAGCAGATACCCTCCCCAGTTGGGGTAGGGGCGAGACCAGCCCAGCGCCGGATTGCCGCTGATGAAGCCGGCCTGGGGAATCTTTTGGTTGGCGTTGATAAAGCCCTGAAGATGAACGCCGTGATTGCCCACATAGGCCACGTCGACGAGGATGTTCTTGGCCAGGGTCTTCTGCACGCTCAGGAAGTAGCTTTCCGCATAGCCGTCCTTGGTGTTTTGGGGAATGAAGTCGATGTCGTCGGTGCCCGCGCTGAAGCTGGTGGCGAGGCCGGCGGGAAAGCCCTGCGAGAGCCTCACGAAGCCGTTCGTTGTGCCAACGGACGGGTTGGTTACCGACGTATACATCGCAAAGGGCGCGTTGATGGCGATATTGTTGCCCGAGCCGGCGCGCCAGTAGTGAACGAATGCGGTTCCGTAGCCGCCGCGAAGGGCCATGCTGGGCGTGAGGGCATAGGCAAAGCCGATGCGCGGGGCGTAGTCGCCCAGGGCGGGATTGACCAGCGTCTTGCCGTAGACACCGCTGCCGCTGAAGGGAGCGATGCAGGGGGATGTGCCGCACAGCGGAGAGCTGGCGGTTGTGTAACCCGGCTGCAGGGTGAGCAACGTCCCGGTTGCCGGGTTGAAGTTGGAGATATAGTTGTCCCGCTCCGACCAGGGCGAACCGTACTCCCAGCGAACGCCGAGGTTGAGGGTCAGCTTGGGGTCGACCTTCCAGTCATCCTGGGCGTAAAGGCTGTCCATGGTCTGTAGGATGTGGGTGATGTAATAGGTCGCCAGCGAGTAGGTCTTGCTCGCTCCGAAGAGAAAATCGGCCCAGTAAGTATCGGCCACGGCGCTGGTGCCGGTGGGGCAATTGGTGGTTCCTGCCGACGCCGGGCAAACGCTGTATCCGCCGTTGTAGGCGAAGGAGCCGTAAAGCGGATTCGAGTCCTCGATCTCCTCCCAAACGTGCTCGTACTCATAGCCGAATTTGAGTGAGTGCTTGCCCTTGACCCACGAGAAGTTCACCTTGGGGTCGAGCAGCGAGGGGTTCTGCCACTGCGGATTGGTGCTCTGCCGTCCAAAGGAGGTGAAGCCGCCGGAGATGGCGATCGACGGCAGGCCGCCAGAGACACCGGCGATGCTGGGCAGGCCCGGTATGTCGCTTTCGGGGAAGGATGTGTCGCCGACCGCAAAAGTCCACTTGCCGGCCCTGGTTCCGGAGAGCGCCAGCCGCGCGTCGAGAATCTTGTTGGAGCCCATCAGTTGGGTATAACCAAGCGCAACCTGCTGATCGTGAATCAAAATGTGGCCGTTTGTTTGCATGTCGATCGGCTCGGGCAGGAGGTTAAAGTTCTTGCCTGTCTCCTTGCGATCACTGACCTTCAGGAACCAGGAACTGGTTTTGCTCTGTTGAAAGTCCAGGCGAAGGTCGCCTTTGTCCGCGTGGTCGGTGAAGGGCGCATTCAACGGGCAGTCGTTGGTGGCCACGCCGGATCCGGACACGCCAGCGGTCACGGTGCACTTGCCGGGCAATGCGTTCATGTATAGATTGGCAATCGCCAGGGCAGTTGGATCGGCGTCGCCCTTGGCTTGCGCGGGCCAACTGGTAAACGGGGTGCCCGCCGGGATGTAGGTGCCCGGATGCCACGGATCCTGCACGGCGACGGCCAGACTCCCGCTCAGCTCGTTCGTTGTGGGAACGGTATCGACCACCGTGGGCGTGAGCGTCTGCCGGAATCCCTCGTAGTCGACGAAGTAGAAGAACCTGTTCTTCGCGATCGGCCCGCCAAAGTTCGCGCCGAACTGGTTGCGATTGAAGACTGGCTTGAAATAAGGATATTGGACGCCGGTGAGGGCATTGACAGTGACCGGCTTGATGTAGCCGAAGGCGTTTAGATCGGTGTTGCGGAGGAATTCGTACAGAGTGGCGTGCAACTCGTTGCCGCCGCTCTTGGTGGCCACGTTGATGGTGCCGCCCGACGAGCGGCCGTACTCGGCGCTCTCGTTGTTGGTCACCACCTCAAACTGGGCGATGGAGTCCGGCGGGGGCGCGATGATCTGGTTGTCGAAGCCCTGGTTGCTCTCGCCATAGGCATTATTGTCCATGCCGTCCAGCATGAAATCGTTGAACATGCTGCGCTGGCCATTGACGTTAAACGACCCGGCGCGCGTCAAGCTGGTCACTGCGGTGGTGGTCGCATCGGCTGGCGCCGGGCGCGTGCCGGTGACGTAGTCCACCAGGTCGGAGAAGTTCCGGCTTACCAGCGGCAGAGCCTCGCTTTGATATTCGGTAATCGTCTGGCCGCGCTGGCTGCTTTCGGTCTCAAGCTGTAGCGCCACATCGCTCACCTCGACGGTGGTTGCGCTGGCCTGTCCCACCTTCAGTGTCAGGTCGATACGCTGGCGTCCGCCGACGGAGACCGTGATGTTCTTGGCCTCGGCGGGCGCAAAGCCAGGCGCCTCGGCCTCGATGTTGTAAAGGCCGACACGGAGCGAGGGAACCTCATAGTCACCGGCTCCGTTCGTGACGACATGGGTGATACCGCCGGTATTCACGTTGGTGACGGCGACGGCAGCGCCAACAACCGCCGCGCCGGTGGCGTCATGGATGGAGCCAACCAGGCTGCCATCCTCATATTGCGCTCTTGCGGAGATGCCACAGCTTGCGATCAAGAGGCCAACACAGAAGAGGGTTCTGAAGAGGTTCTGTATGTACTTCATGGGTGCCAGCCTACAGATCCGCCTTCAAGCTCCCATGAATTCACAATGAATGGCAGGTGAATCGGCGCGCAGGGGCGGAGAACCTGTCACGGCAATGCAGAGCATTGGCCGATCCTGTCGAAAAACAGAACATGCACCGCTGGATTGCAACCAAGGTGGATTCGCCATCGTGGGCGAGCGCAGCGGGCAGCTGGTCGAGCGGCTGGCCCCCGCACTGAGTTCCAAGCTCGGCGAGGACCATGCCCGATCGACGCATGTCTCGCTTTCAACCCGGGTTGAAGCCGCCTTTCTTCAGCTCAAGAAAGAGGAACCCCGGCCTTGGCCGGGGTTCCTCTTCGCAGCAGAGGCTGCATTACATGGCAGCCACAAAATCGGGGACGACGATGGCGGCATGATCCTGGAGCAACTGGGTCATGCGCGCGGCCATGCCGGTGTAGATTTGAGCGGCGCGGAAGGCATTCACGCGGACACCCTCACTGGCCTGCGAGAAGCCATACTGGGCCAAAGCCACCACAATCAGGAGGCGTATTTGCACAGCGTCGCTCCTCAGCGTCTCCACAAGCAGGCGATCGACACTCTCGCAGTTTCTGGAGGCATAGTCCGCCATCTCCAGCATGACGCGCGCATTCTGGTACATAGCCCACAATCCCCTGGGGCCTTCCATGCGCTGCCACGCATCTTCGGGAGTCGCGTTAAGCCCTTCTTTCCAAAGGAAATGCTCACTCATATCGCGAGCGCTCCAGTCGGACCGCAACCGCGCCAGAAGGGAGTCCCATGTTTGCGAATTGCGACGCTTCACGTCCATGCGCCACCGGACAAGGTAGAGCGCAATGCCTACAACAGCCGCAACTTGGAACAGAGAGATGAACATTGGTAATCCTTGCAATGGGCTGTGGTAACCAAGGAAAACAGCCTGAAGAACCCACCTGCTGTTTGCCTTATCTATTACTAGTAACACACAACTGTTCGTTCGCGAAGAGAAAAACTCTGCCACTTTTGTTTCATATTCACTACAAAGTACTCACCAGTCAATGATCCTTTAGTAATTGAACAACGCCGCCTCCCATTCGGCCAGCGGTACTGCGCCGGCGATCTGGCGCCAGTGCAAGATGGCGACAGCCAGCGCAACCGAGACCGGACAACCACCCCAGCCGGCACTGTTGAACTCACAGGGCTGGGCTGCGACGATGATTCTCAGCGCTTCCGCGCCTTGGCAGATCCGGATTCCTCCAGCTCAATGCGATTGGTCCGGACGGCTCCGGCCACTGCCAGCAGCACACTCCGCACTTGTGGGCTGAATTCCCTCCGTTCCGGTTCCTGCTGCGCGAAACTGAATACCCAATAAAGCAAAGAGCAGAGGCTGCTGGCCACCACGACCTGCTCCAGGTGGTTATACACTGGCCCCATCTTCTGGTGCGTATGCAGCATCGCCACGACAAGGCTGACAAGGGAGTAGAAGCCGAGCCCAGTGGCTACCTGCAGCTCGCGGTCCCTCCAATCGATCGAGAGCAACTGGCTGCATCCGGCCAGCGCCAGGAACAATAGAACTCTGAGAATCGCGGTCGTCTGCTCCAGGCGCATCAGAAGATGCAACTCCGGGGGCAGATTGCCGAACCCTGGGATGGCTGCAAAGGGCCAGATCGCGGCTCCAAGCACCGCGACGAATCCGCCAATCACCGCCAGGGAACCACGAGGCAGGGATGCCCGGAACGGACGGAGGACGGACCAAGCCAGCTCGACCAGAACACCGAACTCCAAGATCGAATCCACAACTGTCTCGGCCAAATAGGCTGTGAGATAGCTGGCCGGGGGCAAGCGAACAGCCGCGAATAACCCTGCGTTGCCGAGCAAGTCCCAGGAGCAATACAGGCAGAATACCGGCAATATCCGCCAGACACGCCTGTAGAGGAGCAGCCCAACAACCGCTGCTTCAGTCATCATGCCGGCAAACCAAAGCGCGTTGTCTAAACTCATTGACCGCATAGCGTCTGAACCGATCGACGCGATGCATTCAGTGTAGCAGTGTACCCGTTTCGATCACGCCGCTACAGAAAAGCTTACGCCTCCTGTGCGGCTCCGGGCGGGACCGGCGGGAACGGAGCGATAGGAATCGCGCTGGCGGCCAAGCTGGTTCTCAGCGCTTCCCCGCTTTGGCAGATCCGGATTCCTCCAGCGCAATCCGGTTGGCCCGGGCGGTGCCGGCCACTGCGAGCAGCGCGCTCCGCATTTGTGGGCTGAATTCCCGCCGTTTCGCTTCCTGCTGCGCAAAACTCACTACCCAATAGAACAGGGAACAGAGATAGCTGACCGCGGCGAACCGATTCAGGTAGCGATAGTCCTGTCCCATCGCCTGGCGGGAATGCAGAGCAGCAACCGCAACGCTGACAATGGAGTAGAAGCCGAGTCCCGTGGCTACTTGCAACTCGCGGTCCCGCCAGCCGATCGAGAGGAACTGGCTGCCCCCGGCAAGCAGCAGAAAGAACAGTATCCTGAGAATCGAGGCAGTCTGTTGCACATGCACCAGACTGCGCCATACCGCAGAAAAACTGGAAAGCCCTTGAATGCCTGCGAATGGCCAAATTGCGGCGCCAGCGACCGCGATCAGAACCGCAACAACCAACAAGGCGCTGCGTGGCAGAGAGGCTCTCACCGGACGGAGGACCGACCACGCAAGTTCAACCAGGATGCCGAACTCCAAGATGGAATCCACAACCGTCTCCGCGAAGTAGGCCGTGAGATAGCTGGACAAGAAAAAGCTGTGGATCAAATAGTTTCCGGCATCGCTGAGCAGAGCCCATGCACAGTAGACGCAAAAAACCGGCAAGGTTCGCCAGACGCGCTTGTAGAGGAGCAGCCAAACAACTGCCGCTTCGGCCACGATACCGGCAAACCAGAGGATGTTGTCCAGACTCACCGTCAACGCCTCGACCAAACTCATCGGCGATGACTCAGTGTAGCAGCAAATCCTGTGCTGTTAAGCGGCAACAATCTGGTCAAACTGCTCGGCGCCTGGCCACCCTCGTTCATCGGCGTGGCTCAGGCGCTGGCCCAATCAATACTCATTACGCATCCATCTGTCCCTGTTTGTGCGCTTGGTGCGCCGGATAGAGGAGCGGTTACGCTACCATGGCCGCCGGTATCGGAGGCAACGGGCTGATGGGCGTGGCTGCCGGTATGGGAGGCAGCGGACTGATCGGCGTGGCGAGCGCGGTCAAACTGCCAGCGTCCGCCGGTATCGGGGGCAGCGGGCTGATGGGCGTGGCCGCCGGTATGGGAGGTAGCGGGCTGATGGGCGTGGCCGCCGGTATGGGAGGTAGCGGACTGATGGGCGTGGCGAGCGCGGTCAAACCGCCAGCGGCCGCCGGTATCGGAGGTAAAGGGCTGATGGGCGTGGCCGCTGGTATGGGTGGCAGCGGGCTGATGGGTGTGGCGAGCGCGGTCAAACTGCCAGCGGCCGCCGGTATCGGAGGCAACGGGCTGATGGGCGTGGCCGCCGGTATGGGAGGCAGCGGGCTGATGGGTGTGGCCGCTGGTATGGGAGGTAGCGGGCTGATGGGTGTGGCCGCCGGTATGGGAGGTAGCGGGCTGATGGGCGTGGCAAGAGCCTGTCCAGCTGCGAAAGCCGCTAAAACGGCGCCGAAAGCAAATCTGCGAAAACTCAACCAATTGTAACGCATGATGTGTGACTCCTTGTGTGACGAGATTGGACACTTCACCGCCAGAATAGTCCTAATTGTGTACATCGTCTACCCCAAAAGTAACAACTCCTAACGCCTTTAGGGGACGAAGGTTTCGTTTCGCCAGGTTACCGCCAGTTCCTGACCTAGCGGGTGCAGTGGCGCGGCGTACCCATCGGACGCCAGAAGAGATAGCGGACGGGTGGTCAACCGGCCGGGTATGGGCAGAGGAACCACAGCGTGAGTCTTGAAGGCGATTCCGGGATCGCCGATTGCTGCTTCACCAGCCGAGGCGCGATGGGTGCTGCGGCAAGGGCGGGCAAGAAGGATGGAAATGGGGCACAAAGAGCCGGGTGCATGTGAACGCCTCGGCGGTGTCATCCCTTGCCAACTTGGCTTGCCCGTCGGAATGGTCAACATCGTTTTCAGGCCATCCCGGCTGAATGTAAACTACTGACTCTCTTGTAGATGGGCTTTCGACTTGCAGGAGAATCCGGAACGCAATAGAATCGCTTCGCGACGCCGTTGTTGCGACAGGCGGTCAGGCGTCGCATCAGGGATTACTTTGTGGTGAACTTTGGTGCCCTGGGAGGAATGAAAAAAGTCCGCTAGAGTGGCTCAAGAACCTTCTTCAGGTCTGGGGTGCAGCCTATGAACGCTTTGAAGACAAGGGTCTCGTCGCTGTCAGCTTCGCCTAAGCCGGCCAGCTCCCAGCAGGAAGTGCGTTGCGCGGTTCGTTTTCCTCTTGTGCTGCCAGTGGTGCTGTCAACTGGCAGCGACGCCGAGAGTGCCGCTCTCACCCGCAATGTCTCGGCCAGCGGAGTGCTCTTTGAGCTGGCGGGCCCGTTGCAGAAGGGGCTCGAAATTCGTTTTTCGCTGCACATGCCAGGTGCGGTGTTGGGTACTGCGCACGATATTCTGGTCCATTGTACGGGACGTGTGGTACGCTGCTCCATGAGCCACACTCAGTATCTGGCTGCCGCCACGATCGACGAATACAAGTTCGCGGAGGAGTGACGGCGCGTGTAAGCTTGGCGGCTTCTATGATGGACTATCCCGACGATTCAGTTGAAGGCGAGGTACTTGACACCCCAGTCAAGCCAGGGACAATCCGCATCATTCTTGCGGATTCCCAGGCGATCTACCGCGTGGGCATTCGCAAGGTCTTTGCTCTGGAAGACGACTTGCGGGTTGTTGCCCAAGCCGATTCGCTTGAGAATCTGCGCTTGGCTGTCGCCCGCTACCCCACAGACATCGTTCTGCTGGAGGGGAGTCTGCTGGCAGGCACTGCGAACGTCATCCCCGAACTCCTGCGCGTCGCCCCCGATCTGAAGCTGATTGTGCAGGCCGTCCAGGCGGACGAGAATCACACTGTCGAACTTTATCGGCGCGGTGTGCGCGGCATCATCTCCCGCATGATCTCGCCCGACTTGCTGGTCCGGTGTGTGCGCCGAATCGCCGCCGGCGAAACCTGGATCGACAATCAATCGGTCAACTGGGTGATTGAGGCCTATCGCTCTCAGGCTGCCGCGCTGGTCAGTCCCCGCACCCAGCCGCGGCTCTCGCCCAAGGAGATGGCCATTATCACCTGCATCACCCAGGGCCGGCGCAACAAGGAGATTGCCTTCCAGTTGGGCACCACCGAACAGGTGATCAAGAATTATTTGCGCAAGATATACGACAAGCTGGGAGTAAGCGACCGCCTTGAGCTGGCCCTTTATTGTCTGCACAACAAGATCATTCAGACCGAAACAGACGAGGATTCGGTGGCCCACAAGGTAGTGGGAAGCTAGCTGGCCTCCGGCTTTCCACCCCGGCGGCCTACTTGGCCACGGGGACCGACGTCAGAATATCCTCGGTTGCGGCCGGGTCTCCGGCGGCAGGCCCATGCCACACGCTTCCCCCATAGGTGGTGATGTAGATCATGGATGCGTCGTTGGGATCTGCAATTACGCGGTGGCCCCACTTGAAGTTGTAACCCTGAATGCGCGTCCAGTGCAGGCCGGCGTCGGTCGATCGGTATGCAGCCGCATCGAAGCCGCTGATATAGAGCGTATCCGGCGCTCGCGGATCGATCGTCACATCGTAGACATGCTGCGACAGGCTGAAGAGAGGCATCCAGCTTTGGCCGCCGTCGGTGGATAAGAACACCCCGCCTCCCGTGTCCACATCCTCGCGCCCCTGCCCCCAGGCGGCAAGGTACATGCGGCGATTGTCGCGCGGGTCAAGCGCCAGTCCGGTCGGTCCGTTCACGCCCTCCGGCAGGCGTAGCTTCTCCCAGTGCTCGGCCCCATCGACTGATTTGTACACTGCGCCGCTACCGCCCGTGTCGCCGAAATATCCTTCGTTGCTGCGCGCCAGAATCAGATAGAGTGCGCCATCGTTAGCGCGCACAATTCGCCAGACGAAGAGATTTGTATCGGCGATTCCGTCGTTCTTCAGTTGCCAGGTTCTCCCGTTGTCCGTCGATTTATACACGCCCACGCCAAACCCGCAGGCATAGAGGGTGCGCTGGCCGACAGGGCTCGCGGGATCGAGAAGCACGTGCGTGAACGCCGTTTCTTCCATGCCGCTATTCGACGGGGTCCAGCTCCGTCCGCCATCCGTCGAAACGGCGACTCCTCCGTCAGCTCTATCCAGAAAACCGCCTCCCCGCCACATCTTCGGCCGGGGCAGGTCGTGGATTCCGCTGAATGCGCCCCATATCAAGCCCTTCACATCCGGATCGAACGCCAGCCAATAGGTCGTATTCCGCCAGGCAACCGGAACCCCATTCGTTGCCGTCTGCCAGGATTGACCGCCATCGAAACTATGAAAGGCTCCAATGTCGGTGTAGTCGATAAAGACATGCTTCGAGTCGAAAGGGTCGAATTGCACTCCGTAGTTCGTAGTGACGTCGAGACCTCGTGTCGTCCAGCGGTCGTCTCCGACGCGAACGGAGTTGACCTGCGCCCAGGTTTTGCCTCCGTCCAGCGTCCGATAGGTTCGAAAGAGGTCCGTGGCATAGCAGATATCGGGGTTGCCGGGAGCCACGCCCAGACTGTATGGAGCGTCGAAGATGATGCTCCTGCCGCCCTCCCACCCAATGCCATCCGCGCGCTGCTCGATCCAGGATGCATCGAGGTTCGATGCGGCCCTGGTCGACTCGCGGAATACAATCGACCAGCTGATGCCCGCATCCACTGTCTTGGCGATTCCGTTGTAGATATCCTCGGGACCGTCGCCCAGCTTCAGCGCGCGAAAGCCCAGGTACGCGATCTTCCCATTGCTGCCTGACGCAGAGACTGCCCCAAACTGCCCGGATTGCTGACCCAGAGCCGGCGTCCTGGCGCTCCAGCTACTGCCGCCGTCTTCCGAGACGAACAGATCTCCGTTCTGCGTTGTGGCATAGACAATCAGGCGCCCTTCCACCACACCCGCGCCAGCCTGAGCGATCTTCTCTCCAGATCCCGCGATTGGCTTCGCTGTCTCCGCCCGCCTGCGATAGACGCCCAGCGTCCCAATCGCAAGCCGCTCCCCGCCCGGATACGCGAGGAAAAGGATCCTGTCGGACTCGAACTCATGCTCATACTTGAACGTGGCTCCGCTGTCCTTCGAGACTAGCTCTGTCGTCCCCCCATACTGCGGATCGGAAAATGCAATATGGACAACATTCGAGTCCCTAGTGTCCACGACAATTTGGCTGATGTTCAATCCAGTGACGTAATTCCCGTCGTTGGTAGTCAGCCTGTAATCGCCATGGTCGCCATTTTGGTGCTCAACGGTCTTTTTGGCGGGATTAGGAAACAGCATGCGCCAGGTCCGGCCGCTGTCGTCGCTGCGCCACAGTGCGGCGCTTCCCGCGTAGATTCGCCGAGGATTACCGGGATCGAAGGCGAAGACCGAAAAGCCCGCGCGCAGATTGAACATCCGCCACGACTGGCCGCCATCCTCGGTAATGTAGCCCCCCGTCATGTCGCAGTGTTCCACCACCACGCGGGGATCGTGAGGGCTGATGGTGGGGGCAATCATGGTTCCGCCGCCGCCCGGTCCGATGATCTTCCATGCATCGAAGCGCGCCGCGGGGCCGGGATTCTGCGCGGCCGCGGCAATAGCCAGCGCCATGGGGGCAATCGCAAAGAATCGTTGGAATCTCAAACGCGGTCTCACTTTTCGCAACCCATTGCCCTTTCCTGAGAATTGATTCACCTGAGATTGTAGCCTTCCGGCTGGCCTTGGCCGCAATTTCATCGCTTTTTCTTCGCTTTTTCCACTAAGTTCCGGTATGCTGGTTTGGCAACATGGGAGGTTGCACAATGGACTTTCAAAAGGAACTGATCGCCGAATACGACCGCGAGATCGCCAAGACCCGCAAGATGTTCGAGGCCATCCCCGCCGACGCAGATTTCACTTACAAACCCCACCCCAAGTCGATGAGCCTGGGCC
>JBEKDH010000015.1:0-38363 GCA_050014455.1 Occallatibacter sp. | reverse complement strand
CTGGCCACCCGCCCCGAGGCCGCCGCGTGCTAGATGCCTTCCCCCATGGAGACGTACTGCCTCATGCGCTCCAGCTTTGCGCGGTAGGCTTCGCGTTCCGCGGCTTCGGCGGTGAACTGCTCGGCCGGACGGGGCTTGCCGCCCAGGTGTTCTTCCAGTTCCTCCACGCGCGCCGACAGCGCGATCAGCGCGTCCGAGAGCGGGTCCTTGATGTCGTGGGGATCGGTAATGAGCACGCGCTCGCCGTTGCGGTAGACGATGTGCGCGGGAACGCCGACGACGGTGGAATCGGGTGGCACGTCGGAGAGCACCACGGAGCCGGCGCCCACGCGCGAGTTCTCGCCGATGGTGATGTCGCCCAGCAGGTTGGCGTTGTTGCCGATGAATACGTTGTCGCAGACGGTGGGATGGCGCTTGCCGTGGCCTTTGCCGGTGCCTCCCAGGGTCACGCCCTGGTACATGGTCACATCGTCGCCCACGATGGCGGTTTCGCCGATCACCACGCCAGTGGCGTGATCGATGAACAGCCGCCGCCCCAACGTCGCGCCGGGATGAATATCCACGCCGGTATAGAAGCGGCCCACCTGCGAGAGCAGCCGCGCCGGCAGGCGCAGTTTCGCCCGCCAAAGTGCGTGCGAGATGCGATGAATCCACACCGCCCACAGGCCGGGATAGCAGAGAAAGACCTCCAGCCGGGAGCGCGCGGCCGGGTCGCGCTCCAGCACGGAGTTGAGGTCGTCGCGAATTCGGGCGTACAAAGACATAAGGGACTGAGGGACTAAGGGACTAGGGACTCAGGGAATAGGGAGCAGCGAGTAAGAACGACGATCCGAGAGAGGATGTCTCCCTAAATCCTTTAGTCCCTAATCCCTTAGTCCCTTTACGTTTATACCGCAATCGCTTCGGTGGGCAATGCCAGGGCCTTTTGCCGCAGCGACTCGAAGAGAATGCTGGAGAGATACCGCTCTCCGAAGTCGGGCAGGACCACCACGATCAGCTTGCCGGCGTTCTCCGGCCTTGCGGCCACCTTGAGCGCGGCGGCAACTGCCGCTCCCGAGCTGATGCCCACAAACAGCCCTTCTTCAAGCGGCAGCCTGCGCGCCGCCGCGACGGACTCGTCGTTGGTCACCTGGACGACCTCGTCCACGAGGCTCATGTCGAGCACGCCGGGCACGAACCCCGCGCCGAGGCCCTGAATCTTGTGCGGTCCCGGCTTGCCCCCGGAGAGCACTGGACTGTCGGTCGGCTCGACGGCGATGGCCTTGAACCCCGGTTTCAAGGGCTTGATGTACTTGGCTACGCCGGTGATGGTGCCGCCCGTGCCCACGCCGCTGATGAGAATGTCCACCTTGCCGTCGGTATCGTTCCATATCTCGGGGCCGGTAGTGGCGAAGTGGATGGCGGGGTTGGCGGGGTTATCGAACTGCTGAAGAATGTATCCGTTGGGTGTCTTGGCCAGGATTTCGTTGGCCTTGGCGATGGCGCCCTTCATCCCGTTTGGTCCGGGGGTCAGGACGATCTCCGCGCCGAAGGCCAGCAGCACCGTGCGCCGTTCCAGGCTCATGGTTTCCGGCATGGTGAGAATGATCCGATAGCCCTTGGCGGCGGCCACAAAGGCCAGCGCGATGCCGGTGTTGCCGCTTGTCGGCTCAATGAGCACGGTTTCGCCGGGCTCGATCTTGCCCGCCTTCTCGGCGGCGTCGATCATGGCGAAGCCGATGCGGTCTTTCACGCTGCTGACGGGGTTCTGGCTTTCCAGCTTGGCTACGACGGTAGCGGGCAGTCCAGCCGCTATGCGATTGAGCCGCACCAGCGGGGTGCGGCCAATGATTTCAGTTACATCCGCGGCAATGCGCGCCATGATGATCTCCTTTTTCGGGGCCAAAGGCCCATATCCTCAGTTTTCACGGGCTTGAGTTGACGGTGGAGCTGTAAGGTTGGGGATTAACGCACGCGGATGAAGCGCACGCCCGCATCGGGCTGTCACCAGGACGGTGTTAGCGACATCGACGCATGAACATAGAGTAGCCCCGAAGTCCTCGTTAAGGCAAGGGAGGCAGGAGAAAAGATTCTCCGCCCCTCGGGAACTGCGCTGTCGAGTTGCGCCACCTGCGGGTGGAGCGAGTACAAATGAGAGTTAAGTTGGAGAAAGCGATGAGCGCCTTGATCGGAGGAACTGTCTTTCTGGCGTTGGCCCTCGGCTGGCAGGTTCGCGGGGCCGGGGTCGAGATTTCGACAACCGTCGTCCCCGATGGTTCCAACCCGGTGTTGACGGTCGCGAATTTCGTTCGAATCAAGAAGTTCATTCTCGCTCAAGGCGAGCACGCGCCTTACGGTAGCCGGACCGACAACCCCTACTGGCCATTCCCCGGCTTCGACGTATACCTCGAACCGAGGACGCAATGGTTCGGCGGCGAGATGGACGAGTCCGAATTCAATGAACTCTTTGCGATCGAGGTGACGAAGTCGCCCGGTGGCGGGTCCGGCCCGCGCATAAACTTTCCCCGCGTTTCGCCGGATGAAAGCGGAATGGGGCTTCGAATCTTTGAGTACTGCTCCAAGAAAGATCCCCAGCTTCTTGTTCAGGCGGCCGCTGAGTATTTCAGCGTTGCCCTTGCCGAGATCGATCGCCAGACAAACCGCGGTGAATCCGGCAAGCCGTCTCCAGCCGCCAATCGGCAATAAAGCTCACCCCGTATTCCTCAACCCCGCCGAAATCCCGCTGATCGTCGCGGCGATAGCGCGATTGACCTCAGGCGTATCCTCGCCGGCGCGCTTCCGTCGCAGCATATCCACCTGAATCAGGTGCATGGGATCGACGTAGGGGTTGCGCAGCTTGATGGAGTGGGCCAGCACCTGGTTGGACTGGAGCAGTTCGGTCTGGCGGGTGACTGCCAGCACGGCGCTGACGGCGCGATGGAACTCGGATTCAAACAGGCCATAAACGCGCTCGCGGACTTGCGCGTCCTCAACCAATGAGGAGTAAAGGCGCGCCGTAGCCAGATCTACCTTGCCCAGCGCCAGTTCCACGTTGCGCACCAGATCAATGAAGAGCGGGAACTCGCGAGCCATGGTTTGCAGCAAGTCGAGTGCGCCCGGCTTGGCCAGATACTGCTCCACCGCGAAGCCCACGCCGAACCACGCCGGGACCAGCAGCCGCGACTGCGTCCAACCGAAAACCCACGGAATCGCGCGAAGGTCCGCAAGTGAGTGGGACTCCTTCCGCCGCGAGGGTCTCGACCCGATCTTGGCGTTCTCCAGCTCGCCCACCGGAGTGGACTGCTCAAAGTAGGCCAGCACGCCGGGATCGTCGAGAATGTGCCGGCGATAGTAGCCGTAGGAAATCGACGAAAGTTCGTCGAAGGCTGCCTCCCACTCGGGCTTGAGCACGCCGGTGAAGTGCCCCTCCGGGTCGCGCGCGTTGGGGCGCGCCAGCGCATCCAGCGAAGCCGCGATCATCAGCTCCAGGTTGCGCTCGGCCAGCACCTCGTCGGCATACTTGAAGTTCAGCACCTCGCCCTGTTCGGTGATGCGCAGTTGGCCGTCGAAGGCGTCCATGGGCTGCGCGAAGATAGCGCGATGGGTGGGTCCGCCGCCCCGGCCCACCGTCCCGCCGCGCCCGTGGAAGAGCCGCAGCTTGATGCCGGCCTCGCGCGCCGCCACGTGCAGCCCGCGATGGGCACGGAAAATCTCCCAGGTCGAGGTCAACATGCCGCCGTCCTTGTTGGAGTCGGAGTAACCCAGCATCACCTCCTGCCAGTCGTCCCAGCTCGCAATCAGCTTGCGATAGTCGGGCCGGCTCCAAAGCTCGCGGCAAACCTCCGGCGCTTGGCACAAGTCTTCGATAGACTCAAACAGCGGCACCGGCATCAAACCGGGATCTCCTTCACGCCAGTGTCCGGAACCTTCAACCCGTACCCCGCCCAGCCGCGCCAACCGTATCACCGCCAGCACGTCTTCAACCGTGGATGCGCCGCTGATCACGTATTGTCGAATTGCCTCGGGCGAGCAGCCACTCTTGATCGCGGCCACCGCGCGGAAGGTCTCCAGCACGCTCGCGGTTTCCTCCGAGAAGCCGCTCGGCAGCCCCGGCCCGCTTGTATCGGCCACAGCTTCCCGCAACGCCGCTGCATGAACGCGCGCATGCTGGCGAATATCCAGCGCGTGCAGATGCAGCCTGAACGTCCGCACCTGCAAAATCAGCGGATCGATGAGCGTGCGCGCAATCCGCACCCCGCGATTGGCCTCCAGCGACTCGCTGAGCGTCTCCAGGTCGGCGATGAACTCCTCCACACTGCAGTAAGCTGGCAGCGCGTTGGCCAGCTTCTCCTGCCCCTGCGCCAGCGTATAGGGCGTCACCGGCAGCACGGCACTGCTGGTGGCCGGGCGATCCATCTGGGCCAGCGTCCGCTGCACCCGTGCCTTCAGGCAGAGGATGAACCGCCTATAGTACTCAAACTCGTATTGCTGGCCGAAGACCTGCGCCTCAGGCGTATGCACCTGCGCCACGTAGGCCCGCAACCGCTCCAGCAGCGCCTCGCTCACCCCCGCCTGCTGGGCGCTCGGCGTAAGCAGATCGGTAATCTCATCCAGCCGCCGCTGGTAGTAGAGCAGCAGGTGGCCCCGCGCCAGTTGAATGGCGTCCCGCGTCACCTGCGGCGTCACATAGGGATTGCCGTCCCGGTCGCCGCCGATCCACGAGCCGAAACTGAGCACCTGCGGCAGCGCCAGCGCCTCCATCTCCAGCCCGTAGGCCGACCGCAGCGCCTCGGCAATCTCGCGGTACAGGCTGGGCAGCGTCTCAAAGATCGAAACGTCGTAGTAGTCCAGCCCCATCTTGATCTCGTCGTACACCGTGGGCCGTCGCGAGCGCACCTCGTCCGTCTGCCACAGGCTGGTAATCTCGGCCAGCACCAGTTGCTCCAGCCGCGCCAGTTCCTGCTCGGGTACCGGAATGCGATCCAGCTCCGCCAGAAACTCGCCGATGCGCCGCCGCTTGAACATCACCGAGCGCCGCGCCGCCTCCGTCGGGTGCGCGGTAAACACGGGCACAATCAGCACGCGCCTCAGCCACTCCAGCGCCTCCGCCGCGCTTATGCCCACGCGCCGCATCTCGCAGAGCGTTCCGGTCAGCGACCCGCGCTGCTTCCCGGCCCCGCCCGTCAGCCGCAGGGCAATCCGCCGCCGTTTACGGTGGTTGGTCTCCGCCAAATTGATCAACTCAAAGTAAAACGCGAAGGCGCGCGTCAGCAGAGTCGAGCGTTCCACGGGCAGCGAATGCACCAGCTCCAGCGCCGCCGCGGCCAGCCTCGCCCCCTCCTCCGTCTCGCCCCGCGCCTCGGCGTCGCGCCGCCGGATGGTCCCTTGCCGCAGCGCCTCCACGTGGGCAAACAGCTCCTCGCCGGCCTGCTCGCGCAGCACCTCGCCCAGCAGCGTCCCCAGCGAGCGCACATCGCGCCTCAGCGGAGCCTCTTTCAGCTCGCCGCTCTGCGCCTCCAGCTCCTTGAGCCGCTGCGCCCAGCTCTCGGGATTCCACAAAAGACCCATCGTGTCTAAATTATGCACGATGGCCTACAAATGTCGCTTTGTCGACGTCACTCGAATGAAGAGGCGGGCGGGCCACATCTGACCAGCAGCAAATGAGGGTGCCCCAGGTCGTGCCAGAGGGGAGGTCAGGACGCTTATGCCAATAGCGCCGGAAGATGGGGAGGAAGGTTCCCCGCGCACTAATTGACGCGGGGAAGAGGGGTAACCACGGCACCCGTCTCCACATCCGGCGACGATTCACGTCTGCTCACGAGTGTGGCCGCTTGCTCTTCAGTCTTCAATAGCTCAGGTTGTGATAGCGGTTTGAGAGCTTCAACCACTTCCACGACTGGAAACTCCCGACGCTCCGCCAGATAAAGCGCCACTTGACGCAGGGCGTTCCGGGGAAGGTTCACTTCTTTTGGCACGTGAGCGTCGGCCTGCATAAACTGCTGTACGACGCTCCATCCCTCGTAGAAGACTTCCATAAACGAGTGGTCGTAAGGGAGCGGACACACGACAAGGTTGCGAGTATTATCCTGGTAAATTGCATCGCTTTGGCCGTCCCTTGCCGGGACTATGCCAATACGCAAACCTGGGGCACCTTCTAGTTGGCTGGGGTTGATTTTTACGGTCGTTCCCACCCATCTATCGCTGTCGGTAAAGCCTACAAACAGGTCCGCTTTCCATAGGCCGGAAATGCTAAAGGGCAGCAACTCTCGCACATCTCTCTTCCGAAACGCCGCCGCAATGCTATCAATGTGACGTTTTAGCTTTGCGGGTCTGCCTCGATTACCCGCCAGCAAACTAGAATCATCCGTCAGCCGCTCTTTGACTGTGTTAATGAGATTGAGCGCCCCAGTCTTCTCTAGGCCAAACAGAATCGAACTTGTTTCCCGCCCCGGTACGCCGCATCGATTCGCAGCATCGTTGACGCGTTCCAACACGCTCGGGATGCCCGATGAAAGCGCATCGTGTACGGCGTATTCAAAGCATATGCCGCAGTCTCGGTCCCCTGGTCTGTAAAGCCTCGGAAGCAACTTCAAAGGAACATTCTTGTAACCACCCACCGCGTCCACGACATCTTGTTTGAGAGCGAACAGGAGGCCCTCTAGAATGGGCCGTGTGACAGCCGTAATTGCCGAAACTTCATCGGCAACCTGATTCTGTTGGAATTGAAGTCGCAGTTGCACTTTGGCACCTCTGGCTACCGCGTGAGACGGCGGCTAAGCTGGCATCACGGGAACGGGTACATGATACACCCAAGTGTTTGATCCCTCAACTCACCGTCAGATCACCAATCACGCGCTCATACACAGCGCGGTGTATGCGGATGCTGCGACAGCGCCGCTTGTGCCCGCCGTGTGGGGAGCCCCCCAAAAACATGGCATACCCCCGGCCCGCGTGTTGCGCAGGGCGCTCAGCGGGGCAGTAGAGCGCGACTGCGGAAATTCTGGGTGCTGATCCCCGATGCTATAGCCGCGCTTATACTCGACTGATGGGCGGTAGCCGAAAGGAGCAAAGATGAAACCAGAGATAGCAAGGGCATTATCAGACCACCTGGACAGACAAAATCAAGAGAAGCAGGAGGCCGTGGTGCGGGCATCTGAACGAGAAAAGCAAATAGCACAGAATGTTGCCGACTTTGAAGCGGCGAAGAATGCGGTCATCAAGCCCGCATTTCAGGAAATAGTCGATCTATACCAAGAAAAAGGCATTGCAATCCGCGTGGCAGAACAGGATGAAGTCGCTAATCGCAACGGGGGCGTTCAATCCGCAAGCATTGGTATAGATCTGGCCGCCGCTTATCCGTCGAGGGACAGCGAAATGAAACCCGGATTCAAGCTCTCGTTTGATAAGGGAAACAGGACGTTATCGCTTCACACTTCGACAGGGACACAAGCCGGTCCCGCCGGCAGCGTCACTCTTGAGGCCATTACCGCCGAATGGATTCATATTGCGTTTGCGAAATACCAGGGAATTGGCCCCGGTCCGCGTGTATTTGGGGAGATTGTGAGCCGCTAGAATCGCCCTAGCCGCGTGGTTCCTCCAGGCCGTAAGGCCGCTCCAGAAAGGCCTGTGGCGCACCCTAAGTTTTTCGGGTTGTTAACCCTCCCTCAAATCCGGGTGCCCCATCCTTCGCCTTTTTTCTGGCGAGGGGTGGGAGACCGCCAGCGTTCACCGAGCCGCAGGCGCCTGCCCCACCACAGGTGGTTGCAGAGAATTACCCACCATCGGCGCACACTGGTAGATAGATGAGCAGCGCGCGAAGCTCCGCTGAGGCGGGCCGGAGAAGCCGAGCGAACCGGAAGCCACCCCCTTCCCCCATGCCTCTCTAGGAGCCTCCTCTTCAACCGGCTCTTGCTCATAAGTCGGCATGAATCAGCAGCTTAGGATTTCCACCCGTTAACCGATCGGTAAACAAAACCGGCGGATTCTGACCTGTTTCGAGCCACTCTGGAGCCAGAAGCAACGCTTTCTCGTGCCATCATTGGCCCGTGCCGGCGGGTGCGCTTCAGAGGCTTCTGTAGAACTCGCTATTGATTATAAATGACTTAGATGGCGGAGGGAGAGGGATTCGAACCCCCGGTACCCTTTCGGGCACAACGGTTTTCAAGACCGCCGGTATCAACCGCTCACCCATCCCTCCGCTTGGCGGAACCCCGTTCGCAAACCCCTTACGTGAAGCCGGTGTTTGCATGGAGCATCCGCGATTGCATTTCGGTTGCGTGCTTGCGTTTCCAAAACCCGCGCACTTCACAACTTCGACTTCCTGCGAGGTTCCCTAAATGAATCTATCCTCATCGTTGGAGAAGCGTGTCTGCCGGGGCTCCCGCACAGGGCCTCGCAGCGATTCGACGACCGCCTTGGCTGCCGCCACAAGCCCGGCAAGCTGCCTCACAGGCCTGCCCACGGTGTCGGCAACATAGTTGCCGGCCCGATCGACAGCATCCAGGCCGCTGGTGGTCATGGCGTCCAAGCGTCTGGTCTGGACACGCACTCGCGCAAGGATCTCCTGCGTTGCCGATTCCAGCTCTTCGGTTTGCTCACGCAACCCGCGCGTCACCCTTGCCACATCGCTGGCAGCCTGTTCAGCCTTGGGAGCCACGCGGACAAAGAGACGACGCGCGTTGTCGATCAGCGTTCGTGAATTGTCGATCAACTCGCGCGTATTCTCCACCATTGGCATCAGCGAGGCACGCAGATCTTCTACCTCCTCGCGCAGGGAGACGATGCCCTTGCGCAGAGCCAGATAGATGAAGAGCAGAACGATCCCCTGCAGCAACACGGCCAGCGCGGTGACAGCGATAAAGACCAACTCGACGGTTTGGTTGTCAAATTTCGGCATCGGAACAATCTCGCGCAGGTCATCTGCGGATATCCAACAACGCTTTCAACCTGCTTCGCTGGGCGGGTTCGAGCGTCCTGCCCGGAGCCCGCGCAGCACATTCAGTCATTGGCGCGCCAGACTCCAGAGCGGACGACCCAGCAAAATGAGGCCCTGCAGGAACAATCTCCGGGAAGATTCGATCGCTAGAGCTCGGCCGGATCGACGGGCCCAACGGTATTCCTATATGCCTCGCGGCCCGCATCCACGGCAGCGGTCACTCTGGTGGTCTGATCGCTGACGAGATTCTTGCCGCGCTCCACAAACTCTTCCCACTGCGCGCGCCCGCGATCCACGAAATCGCCAGCCTGCTCCTTGCCCTTTTCCACCAGGACGCTTACCTTCTCGGCTGCCTGCTGGGTGCGGGCACGCAGGAACTCCGATCCCTCGCGGGCTCCGTTCGCAATCTTCTCGCGGGTCTCGCGGCCGCTTTTGGGGGCATACAAAATCCCCACCAGGGCCCCCACGCCCAACCCAGCTAGAAACCATCCCAAATGATGAACCTTGCTATCTTCCGCCATGACGAACCTTCTCCCTCTGCTCAGCCTGTCGAATGCCTGAGCCTATCAAAATTGCCTACTGTGCCGCAAATCGTAATCTCACCGCGCCGCCCGATTTGAGAATCGATGATTCCCAAATTCGGCTGTTCTTGAATCGGCGCGCACTCCAGATTGGAGCGAAACTCCGCACCAACCCCACTGGATTGGACGCAGTTCCAGCATCCGGAGTTGCAAGAGCCTGCGCTGCAAGCAGCTAAACGACTCCTTCTGAACACAATACAGCAAATGCCTTCCTCATGCCGATTGATTCTGCGTTGCTGCCGGAGGCGAACTATGCTTGACAGCCCAGCTCAAGAGTTGCTAGGCTCCCGCGATTGGTTCCTTTGGGCGCGTTTGCATTTCCAATGTGCTGTCGGCCAATAATGGCGGCGGATCGGAGTTTGCTGTCATGAGCGACGGCAAGAAGACCACGCAAGTAACGAGCACCGGATCAGCGGCGAAACACAAGACTTGGCGGAAGAGGCTTTTGATCGCTGCTGGGGTGGTTGTGGTGCTGGGGGCGGGTTGGATCTTCTGGTCCATCCTGCCGCTGCGGCACGAAGACCTTGGGCAACAACTGAACGACGTCGGAATCTGGATCGGCTTTCATTCCGGATCGTGGCTCGGCGATCATTCCCGACCGCTTACAGGGGCCTTCGTTGCGGTCTTGCTTGCCGTGGCCATATTCGCGATCTGGAAGGTGCCCCATTGGCAGGTTGCCCATTCGCAGGGGCTGAGTGCAGCCAATCGATTTGAGCGCGAGAACGAGGCGCGCACCACGCTGGCTCAGATCATCGGCGGTATGTTCCTGTTGGCCGGGCTCTATTCGTCGATCCAGACCTTCGATCTTCAGCGCGAAGGTCAGATTACCGACCGCTACACCAAGGCGATTGAACAGTTGGGCGCTGTTTTGCCGGGCACACCGCAGAGCAAGGACGGAGTTCCCGCGCCCAACCTGACCGTGCGGCTGGGCGGAATCTATGCTCTGGAGCGGATCTCGCGTGACTCCCCCAAAGACCGCGCCACGATCATGGAGGTTCTTTCGGCTTATGTGCGTGAGAATGCGCCGGCGACCACCACTCCCTCGAATGGGAACGCGGGGAAGCTCTTGCCCGATCCGTGCAATGCTGGGGCGAAGACCTTTGATGTGAACCGTCACCCTCGTGAGGACATCCAGGCAGTTCTTACCGTAATTGGCCGGCAAGCCAATCGGTTTGGGTACGATCTGGAGCCCATCGACTTATCAAAGACAAGCTTATCCGGGGCAGATATCGCCCGAGCTATGATGCCGGAGGTGAACTTGAGCGAGTCGCTTCTCGAGAATGCAGGGCTCGCCTCAGCAGTACTTCCAAGGGCAAATTTGGTTAGGGCGGATCTCGATTATGCAGACCTCGAAGAAGCCTCCCTCGAACGCTCGGTCGCAGAGGAAGTGTGTTTTCATCAAGCGCGCCTCATAGGTACTTACTTTCAGCGGGCGGACCTCACAGGGGCACATCTTGAAGGGGCGCTCCTCACAGGAGCACACCTTCAAGGCGCAGTTCTCGAAAGCACACACCTCGAAGGGGCGGACCTAAGCGGGGCAACAGGACTCACCCAGGAACAGTTGAATTCAACCTTCGGAGACGAGAAGACGCAACTGCCCGACGGCCTCACGCGCCCGAGCAGCTGGCACTAACAGCATCGCGGGAACCTGGCATGCCGGGCGTTCCGTCATCCTTCGCAATCGCGGCTTTGAGCCAGCGCCTCGGCAAAGTGCACGGCCCTGCACTGCGAAAGCTGGGCGATTTGTTCCCGGCAACTGAAGCCGTCGGCGACAATGAGTGTAGTTGGGCCAGTCCTCGCGATGGCCGGCAGGAGGCCGTCGCTCGCAATGGCCTTGGAGACTTCGAACTTGTCCGAATCGAAGCCGAAGGGGCCGGCCATGCCGCAACAGCCAGCCTGAATGGGCTCGACGGTGGCTCCGGCCTGGCGGAGCAGCGCGATCTCGCTGGCCGGACCGCCGAAGACCGCTTTGTGGTGGCAGTGGCCGTGGAGCAGAACGTGCGCGCCCTGGAGACGGCCCGTGGCCCACTCCGGGGCCTTGGCGGCCAGCCAGTCGGCCAGCAGCCAAACCTGCCTGCTCAGGCGTTGCGCGCGGGGATCGTCTGGAAAGAGCTCCAGCAACTCGTCCTTGAAGACGCTGGCGCAACTTGGCTCGAGAAAGATGAAGGGCAGGCCCGCCTCGATTTGCGGCGTCATGCGGTCGAGGACTTTAGCCAGATACTTGCGGGCGGCGCCGAGCAGCCCGAAGTCGTAGAGCGGGCGGCCGCAGCAGATGTGTCCGCGCGGGGTCTCAACCGCGAAGCCAGCCCGTGTGAGGACCGATTCGGCAGCGGCGAGGGTTTGCGGGTGGTAGTAGTTGTTCCAGGTATCCGGCCACAAGAGAACCTGCATTCCCGCACGGGCTAAAGCCCGTTTTGATTCTTGCGCATTTACGGCACGACTCAAGTCGTGCCCTTTCAAGGCAGATTCGCGATCGCTCTGATAGCTGCGCGGCGCAAGGCACGGGAGCTGGCGCTCCTGCGCTACACCAGCCATCCGCTTGATGAGCGGGCTGGTGATGGAGCCGGTGAGCAGGGCGTTAGTCAGGGCCGGGGCGAGCGAACCCCAGCGTGCCAGCCGGTCGGCATGGCCGAAAAGGTAGTGGCGCAGGGGGTGAAGGCGGCCCTTGTAGCGCTGCGCCAGAAACTCCGCCTTGTAAGTGGCCATGTCCACCTGCACGGGGCACTCGGATTTGCAGGCCTTGCAACTGAGACAGAGGTCGAGGGCCTCGTGGACTGCCTTGCTTTGGAAGCCTTCATCCCGCAAAGCGCCGGCCAGCATCTCCCAAAGCAGGCGCGCGCGGCCGCGGGTGGAGTGCTGTTCCTCACCCGTGGCGCGGAAGCTCGGGCACATGACTCCGCCCTCGGTGTTGCGGCAGGCGCCCACGCCCACGCAACGCTCGGTAGCACGCTCCAGCGAGCCTCCGTCCGCTGCGAAGGCAAAGTGTGTTTCGAGACCGGCCACCAATTCGCCGGCGACAGGCAGTCCGTGGCGGAGGTTTTCCACCGGCTCGTAGACCCGAACCGCATCCACCAGCTTGCCGGGATTCATGCGATTGCCGGGATCCCAGAGGGCCTTGAACTCGCGAAAGGCACCAATCAGTTCCGGACCGAACATCTTGGGCAGCAGCGCGGCGCGCGATTGGCCGTCGCCGTGTTCGCCGCTGAGCGACCCGCCGAAACCGAGCACCAGATCGGCTGCGCGTTCGATGAACTCGCGATAGCGGCGCAGGCCCTCCTGGCTGCGGAAATCGAAGTTGACGCGCATGTGGACGCAGCCCTGGCCGTAGTGCCCGTAGAGCGGGCTGCGATAGCCGTATTCGGCCATCAGGGCCGAGATACCGCGGAGATAGGGGCCCAGTTGCGCGGGCGGGACGGCAGCGTCTTCCCAGCCTTCAAAGCGGTCGGGCTCGCCGGGAACAAAGACCATGGCGCCGAGCGCGGACTCGCGGACGTGCCAAACGCGAGCGGCCTCGGCGGGCGAATAGATGCGGGCCGCCGGAGCATGAGGCCAGGCCTGGGAAGCGCTCACCAGGGCTTCGGCTTTGGCCTGAGCCTCGGCCGCCTCCCAGGCTCCCATCTCCACCAGCAGAAAACCGCCGCCGGACGGCAGCAACGCAACATCTTCGACTGCCAGTCGCTTGCGGCGCATGAAATCGACCAGCAGGGCGTCGAATCCTTCCAAACCGATGGGCGCGAGCTCCAGCGCGCGCAGGACGGCGTCGGCGGCCTGGAATGCATCTTCGAAGGCCAGCGCCGTGAGCACGCGGTACGGCGGGCTGGCGGTCAGGTTCAGCGTAGCGGAGACAACCGTGGCGCAGGTGCCTTCGCTGCCCACCAGCGCGCGGGCCACGTGGAAGCCGTTCTCGTCGAGCAGTTCGTCGAGGTTGTAGCCGGAGACGCGGCGGGGAATGTGGGGAAACCTCTCCCGGATGAGGGTTGCATAGCGGTTGCGCAGGCTGGCCAGGCCGGAATAAATCTGGCCAACCCTGCCGCCGGAGCCAATCAAGGCTTTGAGCTCTTCCTGACCGGTGCGGCCGACTGTCATGCGCGTACCGTCGTAGAGCACGATGTCGAGCGATTCGACGTTGTCGGCCACTTTGCCCCCAAGCAGGCCGTGAACGCCGCAACTGTTGTTGCCGATCATGCCCCCCAGAGTGCAGCGGCTGTGTGTAGCGGGGTCGGGAGCGTAGGTCAGGTGATGATGCTCGGCGGCTTCGCGCAACCGGTCGAGTACGATGCCCGGCTCAACACGCGCCAGTTTGGCAGCCGGGTCGATGGAGCCGAGCCGATGCATATACCGGGAGAAATCGAAGACCACAGCCACGTTGGCGCACTGCCCGGCCAGGCTGGTGCCCGCGCCGCGAGGCAGCACCGCGGCTCCGGTAGCCCGGCACGCGGCCAGAGCAGCCTCCACATCGGCTGCGTCTCTGGGCAGAACCACTCCGACCGGAAGCTGGCGATAGTTGGAGGAATCGGCGGCGTAGAGCGCGCGAGAGCCAAGGTCGAAGCGAACGTCGCCGCGCAGAGTTGACTTGAGAAGAGCCTCCAGCTCGCGATGCGCGGCAAAGCGCTCGTGTTCGAGCGGAGGCTGGTTCATTAGGACGGAAAAGGGCGAAGGGCTCACGGTGAAATGGTAGCGCGTTGCAGAGCACGCAGGGGCCAAATAGAAGAACAAACTGTCCCGCGATTGCGAGTCATGCGTTTCGAGTGACCCATGATTGCTTGCGGAACTGGCGAGGGGCGGGCTGCACCTGGGCGGTGTGACTTTCACGCTTGATTTGACCCCGTGGGGTGGTAGCCTTCATGATCCGTTCGGGTGTGGAATTCGAATGGAGGGACGCATGAGCGAGGGCAGGGAGAATGGGCCAGCGGGCGCGAGCGTTTACGTGCGGCGAGACGATGAGCCGCCTGCGGCGATCGCCGTCGAGGGCTGGCGCTATCATCACATGGGCATTCCCACGCGCGTGCCGCGGCCGGATGAGGTGCACGTGCCGGAGCTGAAGATTCATGTAGCAGGCTTCGAGTCCAGCCCCTGCGGGATTCAGTGGACGCGCATCGATGAGGACGCGCCCTATGCGGAGATCGTTATGACCGTGCCGCACGTGGCCTTCGAGGTGGACGATCTGGAGGCGGCGCTCAAGGGGAAAGAGATTCTGACGCCGCCCAACAGCCCCAGCGCGGGCGTGCTGGTGGCGATAATTCTGGATCAGGGCGCGCCGGTGGAGCTGTTGCAGTTCACCAACAGGAAGACGGCTGCGTAGGCTTTCGCCGTCATTTTGATCCGGCCGATTGTCATGCGGGATTTTGAATGAAAGGCAACCGCAGGTCCACTTCGACTTCGCTCAGTGCAAGCTTTCGACTCGCTTCGCTCGCTCAGGACGACAGATTTGTGTAGCTGCGATCTTCCCTGGCGGATCAATAATCTGACGCGTTGGCGGCCTTGTTGCATAAAGGAGAAAAGGAAGGGCACGATGGGCGCAAAAGAGAGAATGAAGTTGATGGGTCAGCCCGTTCCGAAGTTGCCGGTTGCGGATGTCGAACGCGTGCAACAACATTACGGAGATACATTTCCTGGAAGCGATTGAACCCGGCTGCGGATCCGGGCAGCGCTTACCAGCATGCTTGCATTGACGTGCCCTGCGGTGGCATTGACGAAGGGGGATTTTCCATCGATGAGCGAGACCGAAAGCAAGTCTCTTCCAGAAAGCGCCTATCAACCTCTGAAGCCCGGCGAATCTTACCTGCCCGTCGTGCGCACTGAAGCGAAGGTGCCGGAACTCACGCCGCGATCGATCCTGTGGGGCGTCGTGCTTTGCGTAATCTTCACCATCGCCTCGGCATACTCGGGCTTGAAGGTCGGGCAAGTGATGGAGGCTGCGATCCCCATTTCCATCCTGGCCATCGGCCTGGCGCGGGTTTATGGACGCCGGTCGAGCCTGCTGGAGAATGTGATCATCACGGGAATCGGAGGCGCAGCAGGCGGCGTGGTTGCCGGCGCCATCTTCACGCTTCCGGCGCTGTACATCCTGCATCTCGATCCTCGCCCGGTGCAGACCATCTTCATTTGCCTGGCAGGCGGCTGTCTGGGTGTTCTTTTTTTGATTCCGCTGCGCCGCTACTTTGTGCGCGAGATGCACGGTCTGCTGCCCTATCCTGAGGCAACAGCCATCACTGAAGTTCTGGTCACCGGCGAAAAGGGAGGTTCGCAGGCCCAGCTATTGCTACAGGCGACTCTCATTGCGGGCGTTTACGACTTTTTCGTAACCACATTCCAGGTGTGGAAAGAGTATGTGAATCTTCAGTTTGTGCCGGTGGTTCGACTGGTTGCCGATCGCGCCCGGATGGTGTTCAGCTTTGACGCCATCGGCTTCATTCTGGGGCTGGGCTACGTGATGGGCCTGCGCAGTTCCATGATTCTCTGCGCCGGCGGCGTTCTATCCAACTTCGTCCTGGTCCCATTGATCTGGTTCATCGGAAGCCATATTGACGTCTCGGTGTATCCAGCCGTCGTGCCCGTTTCCAAGATGACCGCTGTAGAGATCTATCGAAATTACGCGCGCTTTGTCGGCGTGGGGGCCATTGCCACCGCGGGCATCTTCGGCATCCTCAAGTCGCTGCGGGTTGTGGCTGGATCGTTCGGGATTGCGCTGCGCACATTCCACCGCGGCGAGGCAACTCAGCCGGAGCGAACCGACCGGGATCTGCCGGTCGTCTACCTTCTCCTGGGCGTGGTTTTGGGAGCCATCGGAGTAGCGATCTTCATGGGACAATTCCCGGTCTCCTGGAGCGTGATGGCAGCGGGCCTGGCGTTGACGCTGCTCTTCTCATTCTTTTTCACCTCGGTAGCGGCCAACGCCGTTGCCACCACGGCACGCAACCCGGTGTCGGGGATGACCATGCTGACAATCATCATCTCTTCGGCCGTACTGCTGCGGTTCGGACTCTCAGGAACTACCGGGATGTTCTTCGTGATGGCGATCGCCGGCATGGTATGCACGGCCTTGTCTATCTCCGGGCAAACCGTCACCGACCTGAAAGCGGGTTATTGGCTTGGATCTACCCCAGCTGCCCAGGAGAAGGTCAAATTCCTGGGCGTGACCGCATCGGCGATTGCCGCCGGACTGACCATCGTCATGCTGGCCCACACGTTTCAGTTCGGAGAAGCTATCGCGGGGGATTCAAGGCCGGTGCTGGCATCGCCTCAGGCTTCGATCATGAAGGCTCTCGTGGAGGGATTCATGAGCCGCCAGCCGGTCGCGTACCTGCTGTTTGGCGTGGGGGCGATGATCACGCTGGTGCTGGAGATGCTCGGCCAGCCTTCTCTGGTGTTCGCCCTGGGCATGTATCTGCCGCTGGAGCTGAATACCCCTGCTCTGGTGGGAGGGTTCTTGTCCCATTTACTGAACAAGCGTTCGCAAAAGGCCGCGGGCGAGAGCGGCAAGAGGATTCGTGAGCGCGCCGTGATTATTGCTTCCGGGCTGATGGCCGGCGGCGCGCTGGGAGGAGTGCTGGGCGCGGCCCTGCGGCTCTTCCCGTGGTATCGCGAAGATCTGGTCAAGACGCCGTTTTATGCATCCGATGCCATCTCACAATCTGTCTCAACTCTGCTGTTTGCGGGCCTTTGCTTCTATCTCTGGTTCGGCGCATTGAAAGAGGAAAAGGAGGACGCTTGATGGATCAGGCAGGAAGGCATGTTGCCGACGCTGTACTTGGCATTGACACACTGTGGGGAGGAGACGTCCTGTCCGCCTCGGGGACGGGGCGCTTTATTGCCGATTCCTGGTTCTCCGATGAGCCTCTGCCCCTGGCCTACACGCATCCGGCTGCCGCCCGCATCCGGGAGTCGGGCGGCGTCTCGAGCCAGAGCGTCGATCGCGAGGCCGTGGAGCAGTATCTGCGCGAGGTTGACCTTCCGCAAGCGATCGCCGGTCTACGCGCAGAGGCAGGAAGGACCGCCGGGCTGCGGCCTCCTTACCTCCTCGGGCTCGCAGATTCCCTGGCGACGATGTGGGATCTGGCCATGGAGGTTCTCGGCAAGGGCGATGCGGTGCCCTACTCGCGATGCGTCTTGGCAGCGACGGGAAGGGCGCCGGAACCCTCAATGCCGGAGGCCAAGCGGGAGCGCGTCGCGGAGCTTCTGGGTCGCGCCGGCTACGCCCCCACCGGCGAGGGCGGATTGCTGCATGCCGTGGATGCCTGGCGCGCCGAGCGGACCACCCCCATGGCCAGCGTGCGCGGCCTTGGTGCAGCCGCAATAGCCCAGTACGACGGCCTGAGCGCAAGGAATCTTATGCCGCACCTTCCCCCGGAGCTGGCGGCGCTGCCGAGAGCGAACATCCAGTTCCTCTCCATTCGGGACGCCTGGTTTTCCGGTTCCATGAACTACATCGGCCGGGCCAGGAATGCAGACTTCACGCCGCAGTACGAGGCAACCTACGAAATCAACGCCTCGCTGCGGATCTCGTACCCTGAATTTGTGCAGTTGGTAAGCCATGAGGTAGTCCCCGGCCACGTAACCACCTTTGCCTACCTCCAGGATCTCTACGTTCGCGGCCAGGTGGGCTTCGAGGCCACCGTGCTGACCATGAACACCCGCGCCGCCACCTTGTTTGAGGGTATTGCCAACAACGCGATTCTGATTGCGCACGGCGTAACCGAGGTAGACCAGTTGCCCGACGAAGACTTGCAGATCGGCGTGCTGCTGGCTCTGCTGCAAGACGATGCCAAGAATCAATCCTCCTACCTGACCTGGGGCGAGGAGCGGCAACAGCCGGAGGTGGCAGCCGTGCTCCGCCGCGACTTTCTGGTAACGGAAGAACGCGCCGGGAAGCTGTCCGGCGCCTGGGGGCTTCATCCCCTGCTGGGCAGGATGTACCTTCCCGCCTACCGGACCGGCACGGAGCGGGTTGCGGAACTACGGCGAAGGTATCCGGCAGACCAGGTGCTTCCAGCCATCTACGGCTGCCGCGGCTTAGTCGATATTGAGACTGTCGACCAGGCTATCCTGCACGGCGCTGCCTGATCACCGCGCCGGCCACTCTTCGACGACAAGCCCCAGGTCGTTGAGCTGCTGAATGGCGGCTTCGACGTTGCGGCGGACCTTGGGACGGTCCTTGCGGCTGGCCAGGGGCGACTCCGCCACGGCGATCACGCGCCCGTACCGCCATGCGCCCGGCGGTAGCGCGACAAGCGCATCGGCCAGGTCGGCGGGGCGCAACTGAATCTCTTGCCGCCGCGCCGCTTCAGGCCGCAACATGGTTCCCTTCCCCAGGCTGCTGGGGTTGGCATCTGTCATTGTCACGCGCAGGTTGAGCGTCTCCGCATCGACCGAGAGGAATGGATTGGCCCACGCGCCGGGCTCATGCACATCCACATACATGCTCTTGGTGGGCAGCGGAATGCGGGCAATCGCGGCGCGCTGCTGGTCGCTCTTGCTGGCGGAGGCCTGGGCCGCGGCCTGAGCCTGGTGCTCGGCCTTCACAGCGTTCTGCGCCACCCCAACCACCGCCTGCTCTTCTTTGTGGCAAGCGGCCAAAGCCACGGCAAGCAGCAGGGCCATGGCCGCAAATCCCCTGATCTGTGCGCGCTGAATCACATATCAAGGATAACAGCGCCGGCAGACGCCGCGCCTTTACGAGCCGCTGAACGACGAACGGCAGCGCGGCACGGAACCTCGTCACTGCGGGACGCGTACCGGCTGTAGTAATCTCCGTGGCAGGAATCTGGAGGATCAAGGTGAGCAGAAAAGTTGTAGGCATAATAGGCAGCTACCGCAAGGGCGGGACGACCGATGCCGCCGTGACGGCGATTCTGGATGGAGCAAGGGAGCGAGGAGCCGAGACGGAGACCATCTACCTGCTCGACCGGCCGATCGAGTTTTGCACCAACTGCCGCCAGTGCACCCAAACGCCCGGCCCGGAACGCGGCAAGTGCAGGCAACAGGACGGCCTGGAGTCGCTGCTGACCGAGATCGACGCGGCCGACGCCGTGGTGCTGGGCAGCTCCATTAACTTCGGAGGCGTGACCGCCATTTTTCGCCGCTTCACGGAGCGGCTGATCGGCTTCCTCTATTGGCCGTGGGGCGAGGGCATGCCTAAGATGCGAAAGACGAAGCCCACGCGAAAGGCCGTTTTGGTGGCCTCGTCGGGCATGCCGGGGTTGTTCATCCCCCTGTTTACCGGGGTGGCGAGTGCGCTGCGCCTGGCGGCCAAGACCCTGGGCGCTAAACCCGTCGCCAGCCTGTGGGTCGGCCTCTCCGCCATGGAGCAGAACCACCAGCTCTCGGCGCAAACCAGGGAGCGTGCGCGGCGCATCGGCTGGACGCTGGCATAAACGCGAAGAATCGCGCTCACTTGCCGATCAGGCTGCGCGCAATCGCATCCAGCATTCCATTCAGGAAGTTGATGGACTCGGGCGCGGAGTAGCGGCGGCCAATCTCCAGGGCCTCGTTGATGACGATGGGAAATGGCGTGCTCTTGAAGCCCAGCATCTCGCCCACCGCCATGCGCAGCAGGTTGCGATCGACGGCCGGCATGCGCTCCAGCCGCCAGTGTTTCGAGTTAGCCACGATCAGTTCGTCGATCTGTTCCTGACGGGCTGTGGCCACGCGAAAGAGATCCTCGGCAAAGCCGCGCACCTCCGGCTCGACCTCATCGGCAGCCTTCCAGAAGGTGGCGCGCACCTGGTCCGGGGTCTGCTTGCCAATATCCGCCTGAAAGAGCATCTGCATGGCCAGCTCGCGCGACTTGCGCCGCGGTCCGGCGGTCAAGCAGGGCCGCCTTCCACGCCAGGGACGTGGGTATTCTGGTTTTGCTTCAGCTTGCGGGCCAGGCTGGCCATCTCGATGGCGGCCAGAGCGGCCTCGAAGCCCTTGTTGCCGGCCTTGATGCCGGCGCGGTTGAGAGCCTGCTCCAGAGTCTCGCAGGTCAGCACTCCAAAGCTGTGGGGAATGCCGGTCTCCTGCTGCGACTGGCCGATGCCGCGCGCCACTTCGTTGTAGATGGCCTCGTAGTGGGCGGTTTCGCCGCGCAACAAACAACCAAGCGTAACGATGGCGTCCACGCCGCCGCAGCTGGCCAAGGTCCGCGCGGCGGCGGGAATCTCCCACGCGCCGGGAACACGGACCACTTGAATCGCTGCCCGTTCGGCGCCGCTGCGCAGAAGTGCGTCCAGAGCGCCTTCAAGCAGGCGCTCGGCGATGACCGCATTCCAGCGCGCCACCACAATGGCAAAACGCATTCCCGCGGCCGACAGGTCACCTTCGACGGCTATCGGCTTTCCCTTGACCGGATCGGCCCAGGCCCAGAAGCTGAAGGCGAACCCCGGCACCGGCTCGACGGTAAAGATGCGCGACTTCCAGTGGGTGTCCACAATGCGGGAGAGGCGTGCGACCGCCGCATCGCCGCCCTCTGCGCGCAGCCAGCTCTCAGCCGCCTGGCGCACGGCATCGAGAGCGGTCACCTCCACCAGAACGTCGGCGGTCGAGGGAAACTCGCCATCGACAAACTCCAGATTGCCTAAGGGCGCAAGAAATGCCGCGCCTCGGCTGGCTTCTTCCTTCCATCCGGCGCCCGAAGCAAACCCCAGCGCGGAAAAGAAGCTTACCAGCCGTTCGTAGGCCTCGGCGCTGCCGGCGGGACGAAGGAAGGAGATTCCCTTGATCATGATTCGATTCTATCGTGCGACGGCGGCTCTGCCCTTTCGCGCAGCGCCCTACCTATCCACAGAAAAGCCGGCGCGAGGCCGGCGTTTCTGCGGATGAACACCGATGGACCGGCGGTTACGTGGTAGAGCGCGGCTTGACGACGATGACGGTAGCGGCCATCGGATTGGTTGTGGGCGCGGCCAGTGTGCAGCCGGGGTCATTGCCACCGTCGGCAACGGGCATGCACGCAGGCAGGTTGGGAGCGATCTGCTGCGTGTCGGCGTTCGCCGGGTTGGTGGTGACCAAGGGCACGCTGATGTAGTGGATCAGATTGTCGCCCGCCGTGGAGACGAAGAACAGCGTATTGTCTGGAGTGAAAGCACCCGCCACGGGAGCCGTGATCGACGCCGCCGCCTTTCCGCCCATCGTGAGATAACCCACCGTGCCGGCAGCGCCCCCGCTGCCCGGAACATAATAGGGCAGCGTGGCGCCGGGCGTCGACCCCGTATAGGTGACGAAGGCTAGGTTGGAAGCCGGCGATGCGACGACTTGATCGACGGAGCTGGCATTGATCTTTGTAAGTTGCACCTGATTCACTGTGTGCGAGATCGTCAGCGGCGTGAGCGTGTTCGACCCGGCGCCTGGACATTCACCACTGGGGATGGTAACGCCAATATCGGAGAGCGTGATCCCGCCATTGATGAAAGCAGCGCCCAGGATGTGCTGGCCGTCGGTAGTGGCGGCAAGCGCATCGGTCTGGACCGGGTTATTGGTGGCGCTTAGCACCGTATCACCCAGGGGATACAAGGCCGAATTCCCTACCGTGCCGGAGGGGCACCAGGTATGAGCCTCGGTGGGCACGCCCCGGAGGTAGGCTCCCACGCTGGGGATGGTAAGCGCCGGAGTCTGCACAGTGCTTTCAACCGCCGCATTCGGCGCCAGCGAACTCCACGGCAACGAACCCGTCGGCGGCGAAGGCGGCGAGCTGGGCGGTAATGGATAGGTCGTCCAGCCAGTATTCACGTTATAGACATACAAGGTGTCGCTGTGGCCGGAACCGAGACTTGCATTGTCAGTGATGTACAGCGTCTTCGAGTCAGGCGTCCAGGCCGCAGCGTTGCCCAAGCCGCCGTTGGAAGAGCTGACGCTGCCGGAGGCAGTGCCGTACAAATAGAAAATCTGGCGCTGCTGATCGTTGATCAGCAGCGTCGAATCGTCGGGAGAAACAGCCAGCACCACGCCCGGGGCATTGATGTCCTGCTTGCTGAGCGTGTTATTGAAAGCGCTGAAAACCATCAGTTCGTGGGACGAACCGAAGTAGAGATTCTGACCGCCGCGGTCCATCACCATCGAATTCGGCACATAAGGCAGGCGTATGGGCGAGCCCACTGTGCCGGTGAGCAGCTCGACGGGAACAACGTATTGGGACTGGCCCGGCGCCCCAAACCAAACGTAGTCGCTGGCCGTGCCGGGGGTGGTCACCGTAACCGGATTCGACGTAATTGAGAGGCCGTTCCCATACAAGCCAATCTCATTGATGGGCGATGGATTGCAGACGGAAGGCTGGCAGATGATATAGATCGAGGCCACGCCTGGGAAGTTTGTCGCGATCCCACCGGTGGGAGAGACGCTGATATCAATTGGATCGGTCGACTGGTAGTCCAGCGCAAGGCCGCTGATGGGCAAATTGTTGATGTCTAGAACCGTGGTCACCAGATTCTGCTGCACGCCCTGGGCTATCGTTCCGGTCGTTGCGCCGCTGGCCAGGGTGACATTGATCGACTTCGGCGGGCAAGTGGAGAAGTACCCGGCCGATGAAGTTCCTCCGGCCACCGAAGCGGTGATCTCCGTGGTTCCCGGCTGCGCGGCAGTAATCTGGTTGGTCTCGTTGTTGATCGAACCCACACTCGAAGTGCCGACGAGATAAGTGAGAGTGCCAAGAGGCGCGGAGCAGTTGGGAACCGAAGTGACGCCCGCTGGCAGCGGGCAAGCGTAATTCGCTGGGGTCACAGAAGACGGCGCGCAGAGCAGTTGCTGCTGGTTGTTGCTTCCCACAAAGCAAGCCTGCGAATCCAGTTGCGCCTCCTGCCCCTGCGAAAGGCAGGCCTGCGGCCCGACAAGCGTAACAGAGGTTACCTGCGCATGCACGTAAACTGCTACGGGATTGGAGGTTACCGACTGGGCAGACGCCGTGATGTACGCCATCCCGTAAGGCAGGCCGCCGGTCGATGGGAGCGGATTCGGCTTGCTGCAGATCGTGAAGTTGGCAATGCCGCCACCCGTATTCCGGTTCCAGGTTCCAGCGCACATGTTGCCTGTGGGCGAGATGTCAACCAACTGGTTGTTCGTCGTGCCATAGGTGTACGAGCCCGAATAACTGGCAGCCGAGCCCTTGCACGTATAAGCCGAGGGTGCACCGGCCTGCTGCGTCTGCCCAAAAGCCAGCGAGATGCCGGTGGTTTGAGGCTGCACAACAAGGGACGCCACGTCCGTGTCTTTCAACCCGTAACCCAGTCCGTTGCAATAGCTGGCGCCTGGATTGCGCGTGCAGCCGGAGATCGATATCCCGGCCGGAACGGCCAGGCACAACAACCAAACAAGCGTCAGAAACCGCCGCATGAATCCTCCCCGCCCCGCCTCTTCAAACCGCGGAACGGTCCCTCCGAGTGCGTCAAAAAAAGATGGTTAAAGCGATTCTTCAATCGCCGCAGCAGCAAACCGCTGGCCCAAGAGGCCTTTTCCCAGGAGAGTCCCCCCCGGAGGCAGCTTGCAATGAAAACTGCAAAACCGCCGATCAGCAGCCCGCCAACAAGTCCGATACCAGCCTGCGGCCGGTGGAATCCGCTCATTTGGCCATCGGGTCAAAGGACCAAACGCCCGGCTCCCGGCCTTACGCTCTTCCACGAGCCTGCCGGCGCAATACGCTCTCCGGAACTCCAAAGAAAAGTGTATCAGGAGCGGCTGGTTCCCGGCAGAAAGCTGTGCGCATCGGTTCCTTTCCCATCCTCCATAGACGCAGGCGCGCGCCGATGGCGAGCAGCATCTATTCCGGCGGCATGTAACGCTGAAACCATTCCACCGCCCGCTCCATCACATCCGCTCGGTGCGCCGGGTCAACAAACCCATGTCCTTCATTGGGGTAAACCACCAATTGCGTAGGCACATGCCGGTTCCTGAGCGCGTGCCAGAACTCGAAGGACTGCGGCGCGGGGCACTCGCCGTCCCGGTCGCCCACCACCACCAGCGTGGGCGTCCGCGCCTGCTTGATAAAATTAATGGCCGAGCTCTTTGCATATATCGCCGGATCGTCGTAAACGGAAGCTCCAAAGTAGGGAATCATCCACTGGTCAATCGAGTTCTCGCCGTAGTAGCTCTGCCAGTCCGAGATCCCGGCGCCTGCAACAGCCGCCTTGAACCTATGCGTCTGGGTCACGGCAAACATGGTCATGAACCCGCCGTAGCTCCAGCCGATCAGGCCCACGCGGTTCGGGTCAACGGGGTACTGGGCTTCGACTGCGTCAACCCCGGCCAGGATGTCGCGCAGATCGCCATAGCCAAAGTCCCTGCGGTTAGCCAGGGTGAACTCCTCGCCCTTCCCAAAGCTGCCGCGCGGATTGGGCTGCAAGACAAAGTAACCCAGCGCCGAAAAGGCCGCCGCGCTCAGCACATCGCCCCCGCCCCAATGCGGCTCCTCAGCCCAGGCCGGGCCGCCATGCACCTCGACGATCAGCGGATACTTCTTGGCAGGATCGTAATCCCTGGGCAGCATCAGCCAGCCCTGAACATCGAAGCTATCGCTCTTCCAGCTCAGCGATACAGATTTGCCCCAGGCCGGTTCCACGCCGCTATTGAAGTGCGAGAGCTGGCTCCAAAACGACAGTTCCTCGCCGCTCACACTCCCCGGTCTGGCCGTATAGATCTCCTCCGCATGGTCGAAAGTGCTCGACCGGAATACGAAAAGCGAACGATTTGCCGTCGCGGAGAGGCTCATCTCCATCCGCCCGTCGCCGACGCTGCCCGGAATGCTGAAGATCGGCAAGCCAAACTCGACTCGCCCGCCCTCGCCGGTCCGGTCGCCCTCCAGGTGGTAGCGAACCAACCGCGAATTCCCGCCGGCAATCTCGCTCGCAAAGAGATTCTCGTCGTTCTCCCACTCCAGCCAAACCGAAGAAGTTGGCTGCCCGGCAGTCAGATTGCGCGGCGCGCCGCCATCGGAGGATACGATCCATACGTCGCCTCCCGTCGAGCCCTGGTCGCTCATCAGCCCGCCGATAAAGGCGATCGTCTTGCCGTCCGGCGACCAGCCTGGCACCGCGATCTGCAAGCCGTGCAGCGGGCCGGCAATCTCGGCGGGCGCTAGAATGGCCCTCCCCAAGCCGGTGCCCAAGCCCGTCCCGTCCCATTCCTGCGTATAAAGCTTGGCAACCCACCAGTTGTTCTCTCCTGGCGGATCCGCCGCAACATAGGCCAACCCCCTGGAGTCTGGCCGCCAGTCGAACTCGTACACATGCAGATTGGCCGGAGTGAGGAAACCATAAAGCCGCCCAGAGTCTCTTGCCTGGGGACTCGAAGGATGGACCGATGTAAACGCAACCCGCTGAATCTCAACCCCGTCTTCGCCGATCACACCGGCGGGTGGTTTCATCGCCGCCAGCGCCCCGGCCGGCCGCGTCGCCCCCTCAACATACAGGAATGCAATTTTGCTTCCGTCCGGCGAAAAAGCAGGGGCTTTCACGTATCCCTTCAGCGCGGTCAAGCGCTCCGCCGGCCTCGAGTCCAAGTGGGACAAATACAGATCGGTCTGCTCGCCCGGCCTGGCGCAATCGGAAAAGAACGCCAGCGCCTTTGAGTCCGGCGCCCAAACTATCTCGCTCTCCTGGCAGCGCTGCTCCACCTTGGCAGCCGCTGTCACGCGCGCGCTTTTGGCCAGGTCGCTCAGCGGGGCCACGCTGATCTCCTCGCCTCCGCCGGTCCGCTCCGTCCATGCCAGCCGCTTGCCGTCAGGGGAGACCGCCAGTTGCTCCACGGAGCGGCCCCGCCGCAATCCCTTGAGCACCTCGTCGATGCGCGCGAGATCTGGCTCCTTCGCCGCATTGGAATCTGGCTGTGGAGCCGGGTTCCCATTCTGAGCCATGGCACGGGGGAGGCTGAGAACCGCGCTCGATATCAGGACGGCAGCGACCATCGATCCGGTACGAGCAACTCTGTCCAGCGGCGTCAAATTCATACGAAAATGCTATCAGGCAAACCACCCTCCAGGGCGGATTAGGCACACAAGCCGCTTTTCTGATAAGCTTGAGATTCTGAGTCCAACTGCAGGAAAACACAATGTCAATTCATCCCGTAATGCAGCGCTTGGCAGAGAAGCTCAAGCGCACCGACCTTCCGGAGTTCGTGCCCGGCGATCAGGTTCGCGTCCAGGTGAAGATCAAGGAAGGCGACAAGGAGCGGTTGCAGGCCTTCGAAGGTCTGGTGATCGCCATCAACAAAGGGCCCCAAGGCACCTTCACCGTGCGCAAGATGAGCTTTGGCCAGGGCGTGGAGCGCATCTTCCCCTTCAATTCGAAGGTGATCGACAAGATCGAGAAGGTTCGCAGTTACCGTGTGCGCCGCGCCAAGCTGTTTTATCTTCGCGGGCTGCGCGGCAAGGCCGCCCGCCTGAAAGAAGTGGATCGCGCCACCGGCAAGGTTCGCGCCTAACTCCGCCTCCATCAGTTCCACCCAACCCCGGCTCCGGCCGGGGTTGTTGTTTGTGCGACGAAACGCAGTTTGCTGAGTCCAGCAGCGCAGCGGAGCGCGCTATAATCCGGCCACAGCCATGCGCGCGAGCAACTACCGGATTCAGATCACCGCGGACTCGGTCGATGTCGAGTGCGATACCCCATTTCGTTCCAGGACCTCGCAGCACTCCTTAGGCGTCTTAGCGATTGCGTGTTCCCTAGTTATGCTCTATTCGGGCGTTGGGCACGGGCGCAATCCGGGCATCTGGGTGATTCTAGCGGACTCGCGACCGAGCTCTCCGGATTTTATGCTCAATGCTTTTGGTGCAGTGTTCGTTCTGGTCGTGGCGGTTGTGTTTTTCGCCTTCGGCGTCCGATACTGTCTGCCTTTCGGCGAGCGCCTGCATTGTGACCGCTCTACGCCGACCTGGTCGAAGATCCCATGGGTGAGCTTTGGTAACCACTGGGTTGAGCGTTCGATTCCGATGTCCGAGATCCTTCAAGCCTCCTACGCCATCGTTTACAAATCGAAGGGCGTATATGGGATTCTGCTTGATGCATATGGCATGCCATGGAAGTTGTTCTGGGGTATTGAGACGCCGGAGGCAAACCGCATTCTTCGCGGCCTGAAAGGACTTGGCGTCAAGATACGTCAGGATCCTGAAATGCGCGAGAGTATTCGGGAGACGCTTCGGGACCGAAGAGCGCAACTCTAGCAAGCCGCGCTTTTCAGGCACTGTGCTTTCGCGTGCTGGATATACTCGGAAGCATGGCAATTGAGCAGACCGTTTGTGGATGGACGCTGGAGGATACAGCGCGTGAGCGTGGAGCGCTGCGCATTGCCGGGCTCGACGAGGTGGGGCGCGGGCCGCTCTTTGGACCGGTCGTGGCTGCCGCGGTTATTCTTCCAAGAGGCTGCCGCCTGCCAGGCCTGACCGACTCGAAGAAGCTCTCTGAGAAGAAACGCAACCAACTCGACGTGGAAATTCGCGCCAGCGCCGTCGCCTGGGCCATCGCCTCCGTCGATGCCGAGACGATCGACCGCATCAACATCCGCCGGGCGTCGGTGCTGGCCATGCGCCACGCCGTGGAGCAGTTGGCGCTGAGCCCGGACTTCCTGCTCATCGACGGCCGCGACACGATCGATTGGGATTGCCCTCAGCAGGCCGTTATCCGGGGCGATGCAATTAGCCTCTCCATCGCCGCCGCCAGCGTCCTGGCCAAGGTGCATCGCGACCGGCTGCTGGTCGAACTGGACGGCGAGTACCCCGGCTATGGGCTTGCCCGGCACAAGGGCTACGCCTGCCCGGAGCACAAGGCGGCCTTGGAACTGCTTGGCCCGACACCGCTGCACCGCAGGAGCTTTCATCCGGTGGCTCAGGCGGCGCTACAATTCCCTCAGCCCTGAATTCCTGTGGAGGCTCGTCTTGGCGCATCTGCGATTGCTGTGGGCTCCAACTCTCGCCTGCCTGCTGCTGACCGGCTGCGATAACCGGCCCAAAAAGCCCGACCCCACCAAGGGCGCGGTAGCGGGTATCGTGCTGTGCGCGGATACGGGCAAGCCGGCGCGGTTTGCCACTGTCACCCTCTCAGCCGCGCCCAAGGCGAGTGCGAAGGCAGATGCAAGCAAGACGGATGAGAACAGCGACCAGGGCAGCCCGCTTCCGGCCACCGAGACAGCGATTACCGATTTGAATGGGCGTTTCCGCATGGAGGCCGTCGAACCCGGCCGCTATTATGCTTTCGCCACCCAAGAAGGCTATCTGGATCCTTTGACCGGCCTCGATTTTGCCCGGCTCGATAAACGGAGCGCCGGCATGGACCGCAATCTGGACGCCATCGATCAGTGGAAGGATCACCTGGTCGAATTGACGGCCAGCGTGCACCGCACCACGGAGATCTCTCTGCAGATTGAGCGAGCCGCCGAGATCGCCGGTACGGTAACCTTCGATGACGGCAGCCCGGCCATCGGAATGCACTTTCAGCTCTACCGGAAGAGCGGCAAGACCGGCCTTGCCGAGGTTGGCCTGCCTCTCTTCGATGGCTGGTCGACGCGCGCGGTGAGCGACAGTCACGGCCATTTCAAAGTGACGAATCTGCCTACAGGAGAGTTTGCCGTCTGCGCCCTGATGCCCTCCGACTCACAAGACACCGCCCCGCGAGTTTGCCTGGGCAACACCTTCCGCAAGCAGGACGCAGTCACCGTCAAAGTGCGGGCCGGAGAGACTGCCACCGGCGCTGACATCGTGATTCCTCTCTCCGGAATGCACAGCGTTGCGGGAATCGTCACTGCCCTGGCCGACGGGCACGCTCTTGGGATGGGGACGGTGCGCCTGCTTTACGCCGACGACCGGGAGAAGGCGCGCGAAACTTCCATCTTCGACGATGGCAGTTTTACATTGCAGTATGTCCCGGAAGGCAAGTACATCCTGCAGGTGTCCGGCGCACAGGATGCGGAGCAGAAAGCCGCCGAGCCCGCGCCCGGCCAGGATAACTCTCAAGCCGCACCTGCAAAAGCCCCTGCTGGCATCTACGCAGACAAGGAGATTCCGCTTGTGGTTCTGAATGACGTGGACGATCTTCAGGTGTCGCTTGCCGCGGCAACGCCGGATAAACCTCAAAGCCAATAGGCGCTCCGAATCGGTGGCGCATAGGTCCAAGGCTGGCATGCAGAGTTAGCCGGCTGCCCGCGCAGCAACCGCCTTCCTGCTCTGGACGAATCGCTGTCGCATGGTCCACGCGGGCCGCGCCAGCAGCAGGACGCCCACAAGGATGGTCATGGTCAGCGGCGTCAGCACCCCCGGCTTCACCTGCCACCAATAGTGAATCACTCCGCACACAGCGGCCGCATAGACCAGCTTGTGCAGGCGGTTCCAGCGCTTGCCGCCCAGCTTGCGAATGGCCCAGTTGGTGGAGGTGGCCGCCAGCGGCAGCAGCAAGAGCCACGCGGCAACGCCGGCGGTGATGAAGCGCCGCTTGGCAATATCGGCGGCCATCGAATTCACATCGAAGCCCGCGTAAAGCGCGATATAGGTCAGAAGATGAAGCGACGCATAGAAGAAGGCGAATAACCCCAGCAGCCGCCTGAACTTGATGAGCCAGTTGAGGCGCGGCGACAGCCTCCGCAGCGGAGTGATCGCCAGTGAAATCGTCAGCAGCCTCAGCGTAGCGAGTCCGGTGGCGAAGGTAATCGTAGCCGTGGGGTCCGCGCCCAAGTTGTTGGCCGCTGCGCCCCAGGCGAGCTTGCCCAGCGGCCACAGGCAGGCCAGCCAGGTGAGAATCTTGAGCAGAATGAGGGTCGATCGTTTCATGGCTTTCCGGTGTGCAGGGGTTAGCGGAGTGGGCGAGTCAGCTCCGCTTCAGAAATACTTGCGCAGGTCCATGCCGTTATAGAGCGAGGCAACCTGATCGCCATAGCCGTTGAACAGGAGCGTCGTCCGGCGCTGTGCGTAAAACGGCTGGCCTATCCGCCGCTCCGTCTTCTGGCTCCAGCGGGGATGGTCCACGTTGGGATTGACGTTCGAGTAGAAGCCGTATTCGCTGGGGGCCTGGTCGTTCCATGTGGTGGGCGGCTGCTTGTCAAGGAAGCGCACGCCCACAATGGACTTGGCGGACTTGAAGCCGTACTTCCAGGGCACCACAATCCGCAGCGGCGCGCCATTCTGGTTGGGCAGCACCTCGCCATAGAGGCCGAAGGTCAGTAAAGTGAGGGTATTCATCGCTTCGTCCATGCGCAGCCCCTCGGAGTAGGGCCAGGAGATGGAGGTCTCGGAGCCCCACTTCTCAACCCTCTTGTCGTAATAGGAGAGGAACTGCACATACTTCGCGCTGGAAAGCGGCTCGCACTGCCGGATGAACTCCGAGAGCGAGTAACCGATCCAGGGAATGACCATGCTCCAGGACTCGACGCAGCGATGGCGGTAGACGCGATCCTCAAGCGGGCGGAGCTTCAGCAGCGCGTCGATATCGAAGACCTTGGGAGTCTTAACCTTGCCATCCACCCGAACGGTCCAGGGCCGCGTGGGCAGGCCGCCCGCGTTCATTGACGGCTCGCCCTTGTCCACGCCGAACTCATAGAAGTTGTTGTAGGTGGTTACGTCCTTCAGGCTGGTCAGCTCTTCGCCCGTGGTGGTCAGCGGGCTTTTCACCGTCTCCAGCCTGGTTCCGGCAAGCGCGCCGATGCTGGGAGAGACAATCTCGGCCAGCCGTTCCCCGCCCAGCGCTGCCGCACTCGCGGCCACCACGCCGGAGACGGCTCCGCGCAGAAAACGGCGGCGGTTCAGGTACTGGTCCTTGGGGGTGATGGCGGAAGAAGGGATGTCGGGCGGCTTGCCGATGAGCATGGGTTGACCTCGCGCGAGGGGAATTTGCTGTCGTACCCATTAGACACGTTGGGGCCCCGGCTGGTCACAAGAATTGACCAGGTTTCTTCCAAGTGGATTCAGCTGTTCAAAGAGCGCCTGGCTTACTCGGTCCGGGCAAACGGCCATTGCCCCAGCCTTCTTGCCCGGAAGAAATAAATCAATGTTCCGCTGCATGCAATGCCCGCGGCCACCCCCAGCCCGCCGAACGCGTGGCTGCGGTTGACCAGCATGAAGACAAAGCCCGCCATCGCCACCAGCGGCGCCAGGGGATAGAGCGGCATCCTGAAGGGGCGCTTCAGCTCCGGCCGCTGCGCCCTGAGCAGCATCACGCCCAAGTGCTGCAATGAGAACTGAAGCAGGATGCGCGTAATCACCAGCATGGTTATCACTTGCGTGAGCGAGAAGAAGCAGAAGCAGGCAGCCGCCAATCCCAGGGCAACCAGGGAGCGGTGGGGAATGCCTAAACGGGGATGGACCGCGGCCAGAAAGCGGAAGTAGTTGCCGTCGCGGGCAGCGGCGTAGGGCACGCGCGAGTAGCCCAGCAGCAGAGAGAAGACCGAGCCGAAGGCCGTCCAGATGACCAGCGCGGCCATCAGCCAACCGGCCCAGCGCCCGAAGGCCGACCGCGCAATGTCGGCCACCAGTTGCACCCTCACCATCGCGCTTTCGGCGGCATGGGCGGCGGCATCGCGCATGGAGGGCAGCGCGGCCAGGTTCATGGCCACATAAAAGGCCGCAACAAAGAGCAGCGAAAGCAGAATGGCGCGTGGAATGGTTCGCTCCGGCCGCCGCACCTCGCCGCCCAGGAAGCAGATGTTGTAGTAACCCCAATAGCAATACGTGGTGAGCAGCGTGGCCTGCGCCAGGCCCAGGCTGGCCACGGACCAAGACAGCGCGGGAGCGGCGGGCATCCGCCAGCCGCCCGTGGCCGCCGCATGGGCAAAGCCGGAGACGATCACGCCGGCAATGGCCGCCAGCACCCCGGCAAAGAGCACCCAGGCTAACCGCGTGATCGAGCTCAGGTTGCGGTAGAGCAGCGCCGTCACCAGCAGGCAGGCGCCGGCGGCGGCGAAGTTTGTAAACTGCAAAGCCGGCAACGCAGCAAATGGCGCTCCATCCAGGCCCGGCCAGAACCAGGCGAGAAAACTCGACAGCCCAATGCAGCCTGAGGCGATAGCCAGCGGCGCGGTGAAGCTTACCTGCCAGACGTAGAGAAAGCTGAGCCAGTTTCCCGCGCGCTGCGGTCCGTAAATCTCTCGGAGAAATGCATAGGAACCTCCGGCGCGCGGGAACGCCGCGCCCAGCTCGGCCCACACCAGCCCGTCGGCCACGGCGATGGCCGCGCCCAGCACCCACGCCCACACCGAGAGCCGGTAACCCGCAGCCGCAATCACTAGAGGCAGGGTGATGAAGGGGCCGACGCCGATCATCTCCAGCATGTTGAGGGCTACGGCGGAGCGCAGGCCGATGCGGCGCTGGAGGGGTTCGCTGCTTGCGGAGGTGGGTTGAAGCTGGCTCATGAGGCAAATGCGCTCACCGGATTGTACACTGACGGGAAGTATGGTTCTCACTGACAGAGTTCGCAGAGTTTATGGATCGGCGCTGGGCGCGGTCCTCGTTGGCCTGGTTTTTGCGAGCGGGCATCTCATGGCGGGCCAGCAGCCGGCCCCGCAGCCGGCAGCCGCCGCCGCGCTTGCGGCAGTTCCCTCGCCCGAGCCCAGCGACATTGCCCTGCCGATCGCCGAAGATCGCGGGCAGGCCGCACTGGAGCAATCGCTGAAGCGGCTTTCAACCACCGCCAGCGTGCTGATGATTGTGGCTCATCCGGACGACGAGGACGGCGCGCTGCTGACGTACCTTTCCCGTGGCCTGGGTGCGCGTTGTACGCTGCTGACCCTGACCCGCGGCGAGGGCGGCCAGAACGCGATGAGCGCCGACAGCTACGACGCGCTGGGCCTCATCCGCACCAACGAACTGTTGAAGGCAGACGAATACTACGGCGTCAAGCAGCTCTGGGGCACGGAGGTAGACTTCGGCTTCTCGAAGACCCAGGAGGAGTCGTTCGCCCAGTGGGGTCATGACCGCGTCCTCTACGACGCCGTGCTGGCAGTGCGGCACGAGCGCCCGCAGATCATTGTCTCCACCTTTGTGGGCGGCATTACCGACGGCCACGGCCACCACCAAGTCTCCGGCGAGATCGCGCAGGAGGCCTTCAAGGCGGCCGGCGACCCTAAAGTTTTTCCTGAACAATTGAATGGCAACATGCAGACTTGGCAGCCTTTGGCTGTGTACTCAATGGTTCCTTTTGCACCGGTGACGGACGGAAAGATGTTCGACTACGCCACCGGCAAGTGGGCGCCGGCACGGTTCAAGAACTACGTGACCGGCGAATGGACCGAGGGCGTTCCCTCGACGGATGTGACTATCTCAGTGGGTACGCTGGACCCGGCGCTGGGACGCAGCTATGTGCAGATTGCCCGCGAGGGCTGGGGCCAGCAAAAATCGCAGAACGGCGGAGCGAATCCAGCCCTCGGAGGTCCCGCTGAGACGCACTATCACCTGTGGGCCGTTGCTCCAGCCGCGAAAGCCCCAGCCAACCTCTATCCGGAGCGCGGTGGCCTTTTCTTTAACCCCGTGGTGCATATCGATACGAAGATCGAGGGCTTGGCAAGCCTCGCAACCGGAACCCCACCCAATTGGCTTACCGGACAACTGCAACAGATCGCAGATGGCATTCAGCGTGTCCAAGACCTGGGAAGGAATCAGGTAGAACTCGCCGATCGATATCTCGCGGCACACAAGCTGGCCTCGGTTTACAGGCAGACCCTCGACCTCCGCTCTCGGGTCGCCAAGAGCAGTCTCGATGTCAATTCAAAAGCCTCCTTGCTCTTCGAACTCGACGCCAAGATCGATGAAATTCAGTCCACACTCAAGGAATTCCTAGGCCTGGACCTGATCGCCTCCACCACGAAGTCCGACACTGTCCCGGGCGGCGGTCCTTTCCGGGGCGGCTCTGCCGACGAGATGCCGTCCAGCGTGGCTCCAGGCGAGGAGTTCCGCGTCCGAGTCCACACCGCGCAGGCCACTCTGGAGACGCGGCTCAATCGCGTCTGGCTGGAAAGCCGAACGGGCGAACCGTGGAAGAACGAAAGCACCAGCGGCGCCATCGACCCCGCCGCGCCCACCGTCGACCCCATCTTCCTGGTCCGCGTCCCGGAGAACGCCAAGCCGACCCAGCCCTATTTCACTCGACCCTCAACGGAACAGCCATACTACGACCTGACCCATCCTGAGTACCGCGAGCGCTCCTTTGCGCCCTGGCCGCTGGTGGCGTGGGCCGAATTTACCTTCGATGGCCTTCCCATCCGGGTTGGCCAGGTGGTGCAGACCATGCAGCGGGTTCTTGGGCCAGGAGGAATCTATGAGCCGCTGGTGGTTACGCCCGCCATCGGTGTGCGCGTCGACCCGGAAGCGCGCATCCTGCCGCTTGACGGCTCGGCGCTTCCCGTCCGCGTCACCGTCCATACGCAGGCCACAGCCGAGGGTACAGTCGAGCTCGAATTGCCCCCGGGCTGGGGATCGGAGCCAGTTTCTGCCACGTTTCATCGAGACAGCGCCGGAGATACGGAGCCGATCGTATTCCAGGTAACGCCACGCGGAACCTTGGCCGCCACGCCAGGAGCCGCCTTTACCATTCAGGCAACGGCCCACTCCGCCGGCCAGGCTTACAAGTCGGGCTGGCAGAGCATAGGCTACCCCGGCCTGCGCCCCTACAACCTATTCAAAACAGCAGAGTTGAAGACGCGCAAGGTGGACGTGAAGGTGGCGCAGGGACTGCGCGTGGGCTACATCATGGGCAGCGGCGACTTGGTTCCTGAGGCCATTGAGGCTCTGGGCATCAAGCCGCACATTCTGAACGCGCAAGAGATAGTTTCGGACGAGTTTTCCACGTGGAACATTCTCGTGATCGGCATCCGGGCTTACTCCGTGCACCCTGAGTTAACCCTCGCTCAGCCCTGTCTTGAGCAGTTTGTCCGCCGCGGCGGGACTCTGATCGTCCAGTACCAGAGCGGCGACTTCCCTGCCCCGTTCCCGCTTTCCATGGGCCGCGCCCCGGAGCGCGTGGTGGATGAGACTGCTCCCGTCAAGCTGCTTGACCCCACAAATCCGCTGCTCGCCTGGCCCAACGCCATCACCTCCGCCGACTTCGACGGCTGGGTAGAGGAGCGCGGCCACTCCTTTCTCGCTTCGTGGGATCCCGCCTATACCGCCCTGACCGAGACAGCCGACCCCGGCCAGGATCCGCAGCGAGGCGGCCTCCTGGTTGCCCATGTCGGCAAGGGAACCTATGTCTATGTCGCCTACGCGCTCTATCGCCAGCTTCCCGAGCTTGTCCCTGGCGCCTATCGCATCCTGGCCAACCTGCTCAGCGCCGGACACGGTGCTCCAGTAAACAAGGACCAGCCGCAAGCGGCCCACCCATAGCTATTCAGGCATTCGACCCAGGCCGGCCGCTTCTTGCGCGCACCAAAGCGGCTGCGCCTCCACCCTGGGATGGAGAAGAAACTAGCCCGTTCGACGGTTGCCGTTCCTCCTTTGACACTTCATGCTCAGTAGACCGACATGAGAAGGCTTCCCCTTTCCCTGTTCTTCCTGCTGGCTACGGTCAGTGTGTACGCGCAAAGCGGCCCTGTACCCTCTTCGCCGGGTACTCCCGCTCCAAGCGGTTTCTTCAACCGGTGGCTGGCCCGCACTTCCGCAACGCAAGCCAAACAACCCGCATGGGCGGTCCCCGTCATCACGACGTATACGGGACTCATCCAGGTGGCGCGCACCGACTTTCTCCGCCAGATCACGCCCGCCCGCACCAATACATGGAATTTGGACAACAGCAAGGGCCTCAATCTGGTTCCCTGGGCCAACACCGAGCTGGCCGTCGATCTGCCGCCCTTCATCAAGCACAACCTGCCGGCCCCAGCCTCGAGCAAGGACGGCTTCGGCGACTTCTCTTTCCTGGCCAAGTACCGCATTGCTACCGGCAACGCGCAGCATGGCAGCTACACGCTTAGCGCCTGGGCGCTGACTACGGTACCCACCGGCAGCTACAAGAACGGCTCGGCTAATTCCAGCGTGCAGCCCAACCTGGGAGGCGGCAAGGGCTTCGGGAACTTCGATGTACAGTCGACCATCGGAGCTACGCTGCCCACCGGCAATCCCGCCATCACGTCCTCCGGTCGCCCCGTGCTCTGGAATGCCGTGGCGCAGTACCGCATTGGCAAGCTCTTCTGGCCGGAGATCGAGAGCAACGCCACCTTCTACAAGGGCGGCGCAAACGACAGCAAGACCCAGGAGTTCATCACACCTGGAATTATCATCGGCAAGTGCGCCTTGCACCCTTCCGATCCGAAGTCCCGCCCCGGCCTGGCCTTTGGGGCAGCCATGCAAATCGCCACCAGCCAATTCCATGCTTACAACCACGAACTGGCGCTCACCGCCAGGTGGGTATTCTAAGCTCAAGGGACGGCGGCAATGGCGTGAAAGATAAGTGAATTTGCCCTCGCATGGCTTCCTTGCCCTCCAGCCTGGAGTCATGGATGAAGGCGGCGATTTCTATGTTAAGAGCATGTAAATTCCTCCCTTGAGTGCCGATCAATAGACTCTGTTAAAAGTATGTGAATTCGTCATATATTCATATAACTCTGCGAGTCTTGGAAACGGAAGCAGGCAGGGAAAGCTCCGCGTGTGCGAACTCTTTTCCGGCTTCCGGTTTTCCTCCCGCACGGCCGGTGGAGACGCATTCTGCCTTCTTACACGGTTTCGGCAATGCGGGAGAGCAAGGCGTTCGCTCTGCGAGCGGACGCAGGCACGATTTAACCCGATCTGAGAGGAAAAAGAGAGGCCCAATGAACTTCAAGCTCAATACGGCTGCCGCAGCACTTCTGGCAGCCAGTTTAATTGCCTCATGCGCATTTGCCAGCGAGCCAACACCGCCTGCCAAGAAGCACGTTGCCGCAGCAAAGGCAAAAACGCCTGCAAAGGCCAAGACGCCTCCGGCTCCAACGGTCCAAGAGCAGATTCAGTCTCTGCGCGAGGAACTGGAAGGCCAGATCAACAGTCTGAAGACCGACTTGGCAGAGAAGGATGCGCAGCTGAGGAGGGCGCAGCAAGCGGCAGCCGATGCGCAAGCCGCGGCCGACAAGGCGGCAGCCGCCGCTTCGGCGCAAAACCAGGCAGTCATTGACAACGCGGCCGCCGTCACCACGCTGCAGTCGACCGTCACCGACCTCAAGGGCAATCAGGCTTCGCTGGCCACAACGATCTCCGACGAAACCTCCAAGATCAAGGCGTCCATCGCCAACCCCGGCGTGCTCCATTACAAAGGCATCGGCATCACCCCTGGAGGCTTCGCTGCGGCTGAAACTGTCTACCGCTCCAAGGCCACCGGCGGCGACATTCCCACTGCGTTCAGCTCGATTCCTTACGAGGGAGCGGATGCCTATTCGCTGAGCGAGTTCTATGGCAGCGCCCGCCAGTCGCGCCTTTCACTGATGGCCGAAGGCAAGACCAACTGGGGCACGCTGCGCGGCTACTATGAGGCTGACTTCCTGGGCACCGGCATCACCTCCAATAACAACCAGTCCAACAGCTACGTCCTGCGCCAGCGCGTTGTTTGGGCGCAAGCCGAAACCAACAACCACTGGGCCTTCACGGGCGGCCAGTTGTGGTCCCTTGCCGCCGAAGACAAGAAGGGCATCTCGAATCTCTCCGGCGACATTCTTACCCCGCTGACGATAGACCCGAACTACGTTGCGGGCTTCGTGTGGACCCGCCAGTACGGCGTCCGCGTGACCAAGACCTTCGACAAGGCTGCCTTCGGCCTCTCCTTTGAAAATCCGCAACTGTTGTACTCGGCGGCTCTGGCCGGAAACACCCCGTACGCGGTCCTAGGCAGCGCCGGCGCCAATGGCGGCAACTACAACGCGGCCGTCAGCACTGTCGGCGCGACGACATACGTCAAGAGCTACTCGAACCTGAAGACCATCGATAGCGCCGGTAACTCGGTTTATACCTACGTGCGGAACTACAACACAATTACCGC
>JBEKDH010000014.1:0-39688 GCA_050014455.1 Occallatibacter sp. | reverse complement strand
CGTGATTCCCCGCAGAGCGTTTCTGGTGGCGCAGAAGATAGGCGGCCAGGTGATCGGCGCGTTCGATACGGAGATTCCCGGCTCTCAGCCGAACGGCAGCGCGGAGTCGCTGGTTGGTTTTGCTCTGTCCTTGCCGGGTGTGAAAGCCCGCGCGGGCGGGCCTCTGCCCTATCTGCACTCCCACATGCTGGCGGTCAAGGCGGCGTATCGCGATCGCGGCCTGGGCATGAGGCTCAAGCTCGAACAGCGGCGGGAGGCGCTTGCGCGGGGCATACAGCGGATCGAGTGGACCTTCGATCCGCTGGAGATCAAAAATGCATTTCTCAATATTCACAAGCTGGGAGCGACGGCGCGGGATTACAGAGTGAATTTCTATGGTGTATCCTCATCTCAACTGCAGGGCGGGTTGCCGACGGATCGATTGTTGGCGGAATGGCGGCTGGATTCGCCCAGAGTGAAGGCAGTTCTCGACGAGCGCCCGGCAGTTGCCCAACCGATCGAGGAACGAATTCAGGTTCGTATTCAGGTTCCGGCCTCCATCCATCGATGGAAGGCCTCCGAGAGCGGCCGGGAACGAGCCGTGGCCGTGCAGTTGGAAAACCGCAAGAAGTTTCAACATGGCCGTGCAGTTGGAAAACCGCAAGAAGTTTCAACAGGCGTTTTCCCAGGGGTTGGCCGTGCTTGGCTTCTCCCTGGATGCGGAAGGTAATGGAGTCTTCGAGCTGGGCTTTCCCACCCCGGCGGAACTGGATTGATCTCACGAGGAACGCAAAAAACTTATGAGAATCGATGCGATTGTCCTGCGCGAACTGCACATGACGCTGGTGCGGCCGTTTGAAACCAGCTTTGGCGTTACCCGCAAGCGAAGGATTTTGCTCGCTGAGATCAAGTCGGAAGGGTTGACCGGCTGGGGTGAGTGCACGGCGGGCGAACGGCCGTTCTTCTCCGAGGAATCGACCGACAGCGCCTGGGCTGCGATCACCCAGGAACTGGGGCCGATGCTGGCCGCTGAGACGCCTGAACATGGCGGGGATTGCCCGCGGATCTTTCGCCAGGTGCGCCACAATCGCATGGCCAAGGCAACGCTGGAGAATGCCATCTGGGATCTTGAGGCGCAGCGCGAGGGAGTTTCACTCTCCCGGCTGATCGGCGGGGTTCACGACGTAATTCCGTGCGGCGTGTCGCTGGGAATTCAAGCCTCGATCCCCGAGCTGCTGGCGCAGATCGAGAAGGAGTTGGCGGCCGGCTATCAGCGCATCAAGCTCAAGTGCAAGCCGGGCTGGGATGTGGAGGTCTTCGAGCGGGTGCGGAGCCGGTGGCCGGCCATCACGCTCAGTTGCGACGCCAACTCATCGTACAGGCTCAAGGACGCCGACCACCTGACCGCATTCGATGCCTTCGACCTGCTGATGATCGAGCAGCCGCTGTGGCACGACGACTTCTACTACCACTCGATGCTGCAAAAGCGATTGCAAACCCCCATCTGCCTGGACGAATCGATCCACAACCGGCGCGACGCTCTGGCGGCCATCGAGATGGAGTCCTGCCGGATTATCAATATCAAGCTGGGGCGCGTGGGCGGCTTCTCCGAGGCCATCGCGGTCCACAATGCGGCCCAGGAGCGGGGCATTCCGGTGTGGTGCGGGGGGATGCTGGAATCGGGCGTGGGACGGTCGCATAATATCGCGCTGTCGACCCTGGAAAACTTCGCGTTGCCCGGCGATGTCTCCGCTTCGGCGCGCTACTGGCATGAGGATATCGTGGAGCCGGAGATAGCGGTTTCTTCGGCTGGCGAGATCGCCATTCCGGATACGCCGGGACGCGGCTACGAGGTGCGAACGGAGCTGGTGGAGCGGCTTACGGTGCGCAAGGAGACGATCCGCGCCGTGGAGCTGGTGGGGTAATCCGTTTTACATACCTGCCGCCAATTACATCAGTCGTTTGCTTTTTCCTCTTTCAGCGCGGATTGAAAGCGCAGAGTAGCGGCTCGATGCGCTCAGCCTTCACGTGGATCACCCCCTCCTGATTTTGCAGTTTTCCTTCGATCAGAAGAAAGCGGCTGCGCGTGACGATGAGGCGATTCTGTTCGAAGATATCGGGCGTGAGGATGACGTTGGCAATACCCGTTTCGTCTTCGAGCGAGAGAAAGACGAAACCCTTGGCGGTGCCTGGGCGCTGGCGGCAGATGACGCGGCCGGCCATGCGGACTCGTCGATTGCTGCCACTCCGTTCAAGCTCCTGTGCGGAAAGAATGCCCTGCCGGCGCAGGGCCTCGCGTTCGTAGGCCATGGGATGCGGGCCTGTGGTGATGCCGGTTCCCGCATAGTCGGCGGCCAGGCGCTCGTCGTCGGTCATCTGCCGCAAGGGCGTGAACCTTGGCGCCTGTGCGGGCGCATCCGCTGCGAGGCGCAGCAGAGGGCCGACGGGGCGGCCGGCTTGCTCCACTTGCCAGAGCGCATCGCGGCGATGGTCCACATTCTCTATCGAGTTGAGCGCCCCGGCGCGGGCCAACGCGACCAGTTCCTTGCGGTTGAGCTCCGGCACTTGCCGCGCCAGCTCGTCCACGGTTGCGAAGGCCGCATTGTGGCCGCGCGCGGCCATAAGCGCATCGGCCGAGGACTTGCGCAGGCCCTTCACGTAGCTGAGACCGATGCGCAGCGAGAGCGAGTGATCCGGTTCCTCTTCCAGAGCGCAGAGCCACCCCGACCGCAGCACGCAGATGGGGCGCACGCGCAGGCCGTGGCGTTGCGCGTCTTTGATAAGCACGGCGGGCGAGTAGAAGCCCATGGGCTGGTTGTTGAGCAGACCGCAGGTGAAGGCCGCGAGGTAGTGAACCTTGAGATAGGCTGAGGCATAGGCGATGAGCGCGAAGCTGGCTGCATGCGACTCGGGAAATCCATACATGGCGAAGGAGCTGATGCCCTGCACAATGTTGTCTTGCGCCTCGGGACCGATGCCGTTGCGGGTCATGCCGTCGCGCAGGCGGCCTTCCAGGTTCTTCATGCGCTGCATGGAGCGGCGCATGCCCACGGCGCGGCGCAGTTCTTCGGCCTCGGCGCCGGAGAAGTTTGCTACGGTCATCGCCATTCGTAGCAACTGCTCCTGAAAGAGCGGAACGCCGAGGGTGCGCTTGAGCACGGGCTCAAGCGATGGATGCGGATAGGTAACTTCTTCCTTGCCCTGGCGGCGGCGCATGTAGGGGTGCATCATCTTGCCCACAATCGGGCCAGGGCGGATGATGGCCACCTGCACGACGAGATCGTAGAAGCGCGTGGGCGCGTTGTGCGGAATGGAAGCCATCTGCGCACGGCTTTCCACCTGAAACATGCCCACGGTGTCGGCTTTGCGCAGCGTTTCATAAACCAGCGGATCTTCAGGCAATGCGGCGAGGTCGATTTCTTTTTTGTAGCAGCGCGGAATCATCTCGATGGAATCCTTGAGCACCGCCATCATGCCCAGGCCGAGCAAATCCACTTTGATGAGGCCAAGGCCTGCGCAGTCTTCCTTGTCCCACTGGATCACGGTGCGCCCTGGCATGGAGGCGCGCTCGATGGGGACGATGCGATTCAACATTCCGGCGCAGACCACCATGCCGCCGGAGTGCTGGCCGAGATGGCGCGGCAAATCCTTCATGCGCTGGCAGAGTTCGAGATAGCGGCTCACGCGCGGATGGCGCGCGTCGAAGCCTGCTTGCTCGAAGTGGCTGGCCATAGTGTCGTTCTTGCCGCGCCACTCCCAGTGGCCGACGAGGCCGGAGATGCGCGCGATCTGCTCCTCGTCGAAGCCCAGCGCCTTGCCCGCCTCGCGCGCCGCCGAACGGCCGCGGTAGGTGATTACGTTGGCGGTCATGGCCGCGCCCAGCGAGCCATAGTGTTCATACACGTATTGAATGACCTGTTCGCGCTGCTCGCCGCTGGGCAGATCGAGGTCGATGTCGGGCCACTCGCCGCGGTTTTCGCTGAGGAATCGCTCGAAGAGAAGCTCCATGCCCACGGGATCGACGGCGGTGATTTCGAGCGCGTAGCAGACGGCGGAGTTGGCCGCGGAGCCGCGTCCCTGCACCAGGATTCCGTGGCGCTGGCAGTAACGGATCAGATCCCAGACGATGAGAAAGTATCCGCCGAATCCCAGCTTGGCTATGAGCTTGAGTTCATGCCGGACCTGCGCGCGCGCTTTGTCGAGCAGATGCCGTTTGGCTGGCGATCCGTAGCGCTTGCGCACGCCTTCTTCGACGCGCTTTTCAAGAAAGCTGTCCATGGTTTCGCCGTCGGGCACGGGATAGTGAGGAAACTCATAGCCGAGATTGTCGAGCGTGAAGTCGAGCCGGTCGCTGACGATGCGGGTGTTGGCAATGGCCTCGGGAATATCCGAGAAGAGCGCTTCCATCTCGCGGGCCGGGCGCAGAAAGCGTGAATCGTTTGCGGTGAGCAGGCGGCCTGCACCATCGAGCGTGGTGTGGTGGCGGATGGCGGTGAGCACGTCGAGAATCTCACGGTCTTTTTCCGTGGCGTAACGAACTCCATTGGTGGCAATCACAGGCAGCCGGAGGGCGGATGCGAGACCAAGCAGCGATTGATTGCGGCACTCTTCGTCGCGTTGCCGGTGGCGCTGAAGTTCGACGTAGAGATTGCCGCGGTCATAGATTGCCGTGAGCCGTTCGGCGATCTTGCGCGTCTGTTCTTGTCCGTCGCGCGCCAGCGCGGCGGCAAGCGGGCCTTCGTCGCCCCCTGTGAGGCATATCAAGCCGGCGGAGAACTCTTCGAGGTCTTCGAGCGTTGCCGCGCCCTCTGCCTTTGTCTCCTCGCGCATCTTGAAGCGCGTGATGAGCTGGCAGAGGTTGCGATAGCCGGTTTGCGATGCGCAGAGCAAGAGGATGCGCGGAGGCTCGGCTGGGCATTGATGCGGCAGCCACGACGGCGGCGTAAGGCGATTGCCAAAAGAGCTGACCGCAATCTCCGCGCCGATGTGCGCCTTGACGCCGCATTCCTTCGCCATGGTGTGGAAGCGCGCCACGCCGTAGAGTCCGTTGCGATCGGCCAGGGCGATGGCCGGCATCTCGAGGTGGGCCGCGCACTCGATCAGCGCCTCGGGTTGCGATGCGCCGGCCAGAAAGCTGAAGGCGCTGGAGGCGTGCAGTTCGATGTATTCGTGGCTGTCAATCATAGTAGGCCTCCAGCCGCCACTCGTTCCGCGTGCAATCGCGCACCAGCAGGCAGGCGACGGACGCACCACTGGCGGTGTCAGCCAGCACATCCCATTCTTCGGTGTCCCAGACTCCGGCAGACCACCAGCAACCGCTGGTTCTCCATGGCCCATAGGCTGCCGCGACCTTGAAGCTGCGTTCGCCGTCGCCAAAGGCAGCCGGTCTGAGCGCGCGCAGTTGCACGCGCACGGGCGCCGGCGGCCTCACCCGCCGCAGAGCCAGCCGCTTACGGTTTGCCACAGCAGATTTGGCCGAACCCGATCCGCTCCCAACCGCAAAGCCCTCCATGCGGAAGCCGCCCGGCCGGTGCGAGTCTTCCAGCACGGGCGAGCCAACGCGATCTTCTCCGGTGATGGCCTTGAGGCGCGCGATGGTTACATCCAGCCGCGAAGGCTCGGGGGTCTGCGGCGCGAAGAGGCCCAGCTGCACCTGGCTGGATTGGCCGGCTTCCGCGGCGAGCGTGAGCGAGAGCACGGCGGCCTGCGGCGGATGCGCAGCGAGTTCCAGTTGCAGCAGCTTGAGCAGAAATTTACGGTCGGCGGTGGCGAGCGCCGGCCGGATCGCGCGTTGGTATGCTAACCCGCCCTCCAGTTCCATCTTTACGGCAAGCGAAGCCAGCGAAAGCGCTCGCGCGGCTGCGCGCTCCACCAGGCAATCGATCATGCGCACGCCCACAAAGAGCAGCGAGTCCATCTGCTCGACAGGCGTATCGAAGGCGCAGAACTCCCGGAGAGCGAACTCGGCCTCGATGGGTTGAAAGGTGTGGGGCAATGCGCCGCGGGCGAGAGCGCGCCATGCGGCAGCTTGCGGCCCAAGGCGCGCGACCAGATCGTTCTCAGGAAGTGCGGCCAGCTCACCCAGGGTACAAATGCCCCAAATGGCGAAGGTTTCGGCGTGTTCTTCATCGAGGTCTAGCAGCGAAATGGGAAGTTTTGCCAGAAAGCCGGCTTCCTGCTTGTGGGGAATCACAGCGATTCCGCGCGCGCTGGCGGCCTTCAGGCGGGCAGCATGGAAGTTGGAGCTGACGGCGACCGAAGCGCGAAAGCCGGCTGTAGCGAGGGACGCGCGCAGCCTCGCGGCTAGCGCCTCCGGTGGACCGAAGAGCCGTTCCGTGCCGGCAATGTCCAGAACGAAGGCGCATGATGTTCCCTCGCTCGCGGCTTCGATTCGAGGAGAGAAATGCGTGACGCACTCCAGAAAGACGGCGTGGGCGGCAGCCTCTGTCTCAACGGAGCGCGCGAGCAGGCGCAACCCGGGAATGCTTTCGGCTTCCAGGCGGGTCATGCCCGGAGATACGCCTCTGAGATGCGCCAGCCTGTTGAGGGAACAGACCGTCTCCTGCGGCGCGCGGCCTTCCAGCACGGCCACTGGCTCCGATTTAAGCTCTGCGCGCAGGCGCAACAAAGCCTGCGCGGGAAACTCCGCGGCGTATGCACAGGCATAGAGCTCCTCTTTCATGCGCATTTCCCCTGTTGCCATTGGCTTGTTGCCTGCCAGGTTGCCACGGGCGGCTTGCGCAGGCCGGCGGCCGGCGCAGTGTAAGTTGCCGCAGCCACGCGGCCGGTCCGAACTTCATACTGGAAGCTGCTCAGCACGGTCTCGCAGTCCGCCAACCCTCGCCGTGGCGCGCACTCCAGAACCACCGCCGCGCTGGATTGCGCCAGCGGCTCCTGAGCAAGCACCAGCAGAGAACATCGTGTGCGCCCGGCCGCCTGGCGGAAGCGGAACCAGGTTGCCAGCGGAATCCGCATTCCGTGCTCCGGGGCCGTGCCGCCCAGGTCGAGCACCAGGGCAGCAAAGCCGCCCGCCTGTAGCAGCAGGTCGGTTGCCCGCAGGGTCTGATCGAGGCGCGGCCAGGGCTTGCCTTTTGCGATTGGAGCCGCGCTCCGGCAGCGAACCCAGAGCAACTGCCTTAGGTTCACCCCGCTGGCTGCCGCCGACTCCGCGTCCAGGGCGTCGCCGGCATCCACCCAAGCGCAGACCAGGCCCTCCCGCGTTCGCCCGGCCACAAACGAGAGCGCCAGAGTGGTGCGGCCCGAGGATTCCGGCCCCGCCACTTCGCTGATGGCGCCAACGCGCAATCCGCCGCCCAGCAGGCGATCCACCTCGGCAATGCCGGTAGGCGCAGTTTCGCGTATGGCGTGCGGCGCCGGCGTGAGCGCTGCGGAAAAGCGGCGTTCGAGGGAGTGCTCGATCTGGATGCGAAGAGCGTTGACGGAGGAGGGCATGGCAAGATTCGCCTTTTCTTCGCTCTATCATCGCTCACAATCTGCCTGCCTGTCAAAGGCTGTTTGTTGGAAATGGAGCTACTCCCATGCTCGACGATCGGCAGCGTTGCCCGCTGAAAGCGCCTTTCCGGGATCCCCGATGAAGTCGATTTCTTAAGAGTGTGGGCTCACTGGCTACAGAAAAGAGCCGAATTCCGGGCAAAATGCCCAAATAGCCGAGCCCACCGCTCTTTGCAGCGGTTCTCGTGGTCCTCCCAAGTCTCTGCTGCGTCTATCATGCAGGGGCGTGCCTAATCGCCCCACGCAGTTGCACAGCCTGGAGTTCCCATGAAAGCCCGTTTCTTGTCAGCGATTGTCTTTGGCACCGTACTTGCCGCCGCCTCTTCCGCTCAGGACGCCCCCACCGCTCCACCCGCCAACCAACCCCCGGCGCCATCTCAAGGCCCCGGCGGCTGGCAAGGTAGTCAGGGCCAGCGCGGAGGCGGCCGCGGCGGCTGGGGCGGAGGCGGCATGATGGGCCGCGGACTTACCGGAACCGTCACCGAAGCGGCCGCGGACCACTACACCATCAAGACCGACGCCGGTGAAAGCTATACCGTCCGCTTCAGCGCCGACACCCGCATTCAGAAGCAGGCGGCGGGAATGCCCGGCCGCAGCGAACGCGGGCAAGGATGGCAAGGCGGACAAGCAGGACAGGGAGGAGAAGGCGGCGAGCGCGGCGGCAATCCCCCGCAGATGCTTAAATCCACTGACATCAAGGTAGGAGACGCCATCATTGCCATCGGCGAGATCGATGCCGCGGCCAAGTCAGTGGCCGCGATGAGGGTTTTACAAGTCGACCCAGAGCGCGCCAAAGAGATGCGCGAGATGCAGGCCAACTACGGCAAAACCTGGCTGATGGGCAAGGTTACGGCCATCGACGGCGTCAAAGTAACCATTCTGGGCGCAATCGACAGCACCACGCACGTCTTTGTCGCCGACGAGAACACCACCTTCCGCAAGCGCCGCGAGCCTATCACCCTGGCAGACATCCAGGTGGGCGACACCGTCCGCGCCGAGGGCGCCGTCAAGGATGGAATCTTCCTGGCGACTGCGGTCAATGCCATGGGCGCGCAGGGTCCGCCGCCGGCCGTCCCCCGCGACGCCGCGACCCCGCCTCAGCCTAAGTAGCTTGCCTCCCACCCTAGCCGCAACGGCAAGAACGCAGTGCCCAGAGGGCGCATAGTGGCGCACCCACATTTGTAAATGGAGTGGAGCACCCATACGCTTTGAGCTGTGCGGCAGAACCGCCTCAGGCAATGGAGCGAAGCGCCTCTTCCGCCCACTCCACCGCCTCGCCATAGCAGGCAACAACCTGCGCCTCGCTCAGGCCAATGGATTCGACCAAGGCATCGCACTCAGTCCAGTCGCCGTACTCATGGCACTCCAGCCATCGCAGCAGGCTGCGCTCCGGATTGGCCATGCCTTCCAGCGCGCGGCGAATTCCATTGCGCAGCGGCAGCGCCGGAGTCAGTTCTTCCATCGGCAGGTGCAGCATGGCGGGCAGCAGGCTCAGCATCCCCAGCAGATACTGCTCGGCAGAGTCCAGTGAGCAACGCGCCGCGGCCAGCTCGCAGAATCGCCCGCGCACAAAGGCCATGCGCAGCAACTCCGCTGGCTGATTGGAACACAGCTCGCTGGTGATCGCCAGTGTCAGGATCCGCCGGAATGCCTCCTCGCCCACCGCTAGCAGCGCCGACCGGATCGAGCTGACCTCCTGGCGCACGGCGCACAGCGGCGAGTTGACAACCCGCAGCAGCCGGTAGGTCAGCGATGCGTCGCGCTTCACCAGCTGCGTCAGCTTGCGCAGCTCGATAGACTCGTCGCGCAGCAACTGCAGAATCTCGATCTGCGAGAGCCGGTTGGCGGGCACCTTGCGGTTCTCCATCAGCACCGGCCGGCAAAAGTAATACCCCTGAAAGAGAGTGAAGCCCTCCGCGCGGGCCTGCTTGTACTGCTCTTGGGTCTCGATCTTCTCGGCCACCAGCGCCACAGTGACGGCCCGCAGCCGCTTCAGAATGGTTTCCCGCTCCTGGCGGCAACTCAGGGCAAAATCCACTTTGATGTAGTCCGCCAGTTCCACCAGAGGCCCCCACTTCGGCTTGAAGGTGAAGTCGTCCAGCGCCAACCGGAAGCCGGCGGCCTTGAGCTTGCGGCAGGCGGCGATCAGGACGGGCGTCGGCTCCAGGCTTTCCAGTATCTCCAGCACCGTCATGCTGGCCGGCAGAACATGAACCAGATCCTCGGTCAGCGCCTCCCGCGTGCAGTTCACAAAAGCAGGCAGCCCGCCCGTCAGTCGCTCCAGCCCGAAGATCACCGTATTGTCCAGCATGGTGCGCGTGGCCAGGTCGCCATCTCCGCGGAAGGCAGCCTCGGGTCCGGCCCGGAAGAGCAGCTCATATCCATGCACCCTGCCGCGCAGGTCCATGATCGGCTGCCGCGCCACATAGCGCAGAGCATCCGCCGGTTCTGGTAACGCCACCGTTGGAGTCTTCGACGGTATGAGCTGCGTCGCCATGCGTACCTTTCAGTACGGCTTATCGGTCAGCCGCTCCAGGAACTTGAAACTCTGCCGCCCACTTGGTCAATCCCGCAGAGTTGTTCCCAATTGCAGCATTGAAGATTGCGGAAAAAAGGTCAATTTTGCACACTTTCAAGGCCATAAAGGCCACTAGTTCGCTTTGGGCGCGTCTGGTTTTGCAATTGCAACTTGGGCGCTAGCGCTGCAGGAGGTCGATGGGCTTTGTGAAGTCGGTGACGCGGATAGCTTGGGCGAGAGCCGGGTGCTGGCGCTGGAGGGCCAGGAACATCTCCCAGGCGACGCGGCGGTAGCTGAAGTGGCCGGCCGGGCCGGAGCGAAGTTCGATGATGTATTGGGCTTCGGCAAAGTCCATCTTGAATAGAGACCGGATGCGCGTGGCCAGAGGGAGCAGATAGAGGGCGGACTGGGCGGCTTCGGAGGCTTGACTCGCGGCGATTTGGGCGCTGGCGGCGTGAGCGGCATCGATGGCAGAAAGGAAATCGCCGCGGCAGTAGGCTTCAATGAGGATGTCTATGTAGCCGTTTTGGTCCTCTGGGCCGAGGTCGCCGGAAGTGGGGATTTCATAGCCGTGCAGGGTGGTGAAGGACTGTACGATCTGGGTGCAGCGGCGATGGCGGTGCATGTCGCGAAAGCCCCCGATGTCCATGAGAATGTCGAAGCGCAGGCCGTCGCCGGCGTGGAAGGCGCGAAGCGCTTCATCGTGGGGGCCGCGGTAGCGCAAGCCCAACTCGACGATTTCGTTTACGCGGGCGGCGGGCAACTCGGCGACCAGGTCGCGAATCTGACGGTAGGGGTGGTGGGCGGCGGAGTAAAGAAGCGTGGAAGCCAGCTCCACTTCCAGGGTTTCCGTGCGCTCCACGAGGTCGACCAAACGGGCCCCTGCGGGGGGCATCCCATTGAGAATCTCGCCCGCTGCAAGCTTCAGCTCGGCCTGGGTCTGGATGGCGTAGTTGTTGGGCTGGGCGTATTTGACCAGGGTGGGCGCCGTGCGCACTTCGCGGGTGAGAAGGCCGGCGGCTTCCGCGGCGAGTTCCGGCGCTGCCTCCAGCTCCAGTGCTGCAATCTTCGCAACCAAAGCGGCGCCTGACTGGGCATTCACGTTCCAGGCCGGACCTATGGCGGCGTCGCGGAGCTTGAGGCCCAGGTCGCGAATCTCCGCGGCGGGGTGAGAGAGTAGGCGGGAGACCTGGGTTTCAAGGGTCCGGGCGCTGACGATCTGGCCAAGGGAGGTGTTGGTGGCCAGGGGGAGCAAATAGCGGGCCACATCGAAGGCGCGGGCTTTCAGGGTGCGCTCATAGGCGTCGGGCTTCATTTCGGCTGGGCATGGGACACGACGGCGCAGTGCGTCCTGGACGGCGGTGGTGGCGCGCTGGTAGGTGGCGAAGAGATTCTCGATGGTCCTGGCGTAAAGCTGCGCAGCCTCGGAATGGCCGCCAAAGTCGGGGAAGAACCAGCCGGACTTAAGGAAGTTCTGGTAGCGGGTGGAGCGCTCCTGTCCGTCCCAGCGCTGCTCGTCGACCAGAACGATGGCGGCCAGCAGGCTGAGCCGTTCGACGGCGAGGGCGATATGGGCTAGATCGGCGATGGAGCGGTGGCCGTATTGAAAGTAGAAGGTGTTGAGGAACTGCTCGGCGCGCTGGGCGCTGATCTCGGTCAGGGACTCGCGCATGGAAAGCGCGGAGCGGGAGTACTTGGCCATGGCGTAGGCCAGCACCTCGGGATCGGCGCCGTGGACGGCGAAGACGCCGGTTTGGTTACGGGCGCCGGGGGCAACGAAAGTTTCACTGGACATTTGAGAGCTCTCGCGAACAGAATACGGCATTGGGGTGCAAGTAGGATTGCGCACCCTGACGTGCACAGGCGCGCCGCAGAGGTAACATATCTCTGGAAGCCGGAAAATCTCGACAGGGCGGCGCGGGATTGGGCTAAGCAGGAGTTGGCGATGCTGGAGTATTTGATTCGCACGTCGCACAGGCCGCGGCCTTTGCCTTCGGGCCGCTGGGAGATGACCCAGCGCTGGAACGATCTGCTCTTTGCGCACTGGCCGGTTCCGGCCGCGCAGATGGCGGAACTGCTTCCGGAAGGCTTGCAGGCCGACACCTTTCAGGGCTCCGCCTGGCTGGGGGTGGTGCCCTTCTGGCTTGACCGCATCAAGATTCGCGGCGTACCGCCCATCCCCGGAGCGCGCAGCTTTCCCGATCTGAATCTGCGCACTTACGTCCGCGACGAATACACGGGAACGCGGGGCCTGTACTGCTTCTCGCTGGATGCCAGCAACCTGCTGGCCGTGGCCATGGCGCGCGCCTTCTATAACCTGCCTTACTACTGGGCCGAGATGCGGCTGGAACAGCGTTCGGAGCGCGAGTTTTCCTTCTACAGCCGGAGGCGGTTCGCGAACCACCCGGTGGTCTTCAAAGCGCGCTATCGTGGTCTGGGGCCGACCCATAAGCTGGCCGAGTACCGCAGCGGGACCCTCGAGCATTTCCTCACCGAACGCTATTGCCTGTTCACCCGCAATCGTGCCGGTCAGCCGGTCCGCGCCAACATCCACCATGTCGCCTGGCCGCTGGAAGACGCGGAGGCAGAGATCGAGCGGAACGACCTGGCCTCGGCCATTGGGCTTTCCTTGCCCGAGACCAAGCCGGTATTGCACTACTCGCGGCGGCTGGCCATCTACATCTGGCCGGCGGAACTGGTGCGCCCCGCGCTCGCGCCCCGGCCGGTCACCGTGGCTGTCACGCCTTCCGGCTAAACAGGTGCGGAAAAACTCCGCCTTGTAACAAGGGCACGACTTCAGAGGGGCCGCAAGTGCATTGGAATTAATGTGGGCTTCAGCCCCTGCGGCAACTGCTTCGGGTATTTCGGCCAAGTGCAAGCCTTTTTCCGCAACCTGTAGAGGCAGCCTTCCGCTTACTCGGCCTGCCCTTGCCGCGGCAGAAAGGGCTGCACAAGCTCCCCCACCAGCCCCGGAGCCATCGGCGTGTTGATTCCGTACTTGGGCGGCCACTGCTTCCTGGGCATATACCAGGAGCCGAAGAGTATATCCATGATGGGCAGCATCGAGGCGTAGTTCTTGTCCACATGCTCGTCGTTGGTGTGGTGCCAATGGTGAAAGGCGGGCGTGGAAACCAGCACGCTCAGCCAGCCAAAGCGCCAGCGCAGGTTGGCGTGGATGAAGAAGCCCCACATGGTGCCTACCAGCAGGATGAGCAAGGTCACCGTGTCCAAATGGCCGCTCGCCGCCGGTTGGGCCAAGCCCACGGCATACAACAGCACAAGTCCGCACAGGCGGGTAAAGACCAGATCCACCGGATGGGCGCGGGAACTGACGATCCAGTCCATCTCCTCGGCGCTATGGTGAATGGAATGGAAACGCCATAGCAGGGGGATCGCATGGGTCCACCGATGGCCCCAATAGAAACCAAACTCTCCAACCACCAGCGCGGCTAACAGGCGCGCGCCCAGAGGCAGGCTCGCTGTCCATTCGTGTACGGTGCCGGGAACCAGCCGGTGCACCACCCAGGCGATAGCCGCGACCGGCAGGATCAGAAGCCACCTGAGCAGAATGTTGTTGAGAAAGTAATAGCCCATGTCGACAAAGAAGGATTTGCGGAAGATCCTCTGTCGATGGACGGCGAAGAGCCTCTCCAGCGGCACGAAGACGAGCAGCAGAATCGCCAGCCACACGCTCAGCCGCAGGATATCCACGACGTACGGGGGCAAATCCTGAATACGATCCAAAAGGGAGTCCATAGCAAGATCGATTCTAGCCCCCGTATAGTGGAACGGGGCAGCGCCGTTTCTCCGGCGCTGCCCCGCGGTTCAAGGGGAGGGTGGTCCGCAATCAGCGCTTGAGCCACTTGCGCGAACGGAGAATGCTCAGCCCGCCCATCAGGCCCGTGACCAAAAGAGGCAGAGTTGCCGGCTCCGGCGTCGGCGTAGGATCCATAGTAACGCCGTCCAGAAGGGCGAATGGGGGAACCTGAACATTGCCATAGGCAAGGAAAGACAGCACCTCGGTGGGGCTGTTCGCGGTGAGGTTGACGGTCTCGTACTCCCAGCCGGAGAAGCCGTGGCTCGGAAGGCTCACTGTAGGCGTCGAGGCGCCTGAGCCGTTGCAATTCAGGTTGGAGGAAGCGTTCGTGCCGCCAGAGAGCTGCTCACTCCCAGTATTTAAAACGTTGTAACTCTCGAGGCTGCTGCCGAGGCATACATTCATAGCTTGCACTGTAGGGCCGTCAAAATTCCACTGCTGGGCCGCTGCCCAGTAGAATCCGACCGTGTATTGGTCCCCGGCGATAAGGTCATTGATGGTCTGCGAGAGAGCCGCAATCTGGAAGTCGCCGTCTAGGGCCACGAAGTTGCCGCCATCCGGGCTGGCTGCTGGCATGTCGCTAGCCGTTGGGCCGGCGCCGTCAGCGGGGCTGGCCGGACCCCAAAGGGGATTCACTCCGTATTGGCCAATCGGGGCACTGCTTGTGTCCGCTGTTCCAGGAGCGTACAGGAAGGTGTAGCCGCCCGGCGCGACCGTCCAATCTGTGGCATTGGTGTTGTAGCCCAACTGGCCTGGACCGTTGGTAGTCGACTCAAAGCCGCCGTTGGTTATCAGGTCCGCCTGCGCTGGCGCGGCAAGTATCAACAAGGCTGCGGCGGAAGCCCCCATCGCAACCGCCTTGCGCAGGAGTTGAATCGACCCCGCAATACTCTTGATCGTTCCGTTCATGGAATGCTCCTCATTCGTATATTTGTTTGTGAGATTGCCGAGTCAACCCTGAGGCGTCTTCTGGCAGCATGTTGTTCAAGTTCGTTCCAACTTCTGTTGCGCTTCAGGTGCTGGCGGTTGGGGAAGCCGCACCCTCTCTATTGCAATTCGCACGCCAAACAGTGTTTATCCTGTGGAAAAACTCCGGGAGTGAGCTAGGTCACTGATTTCACTGAATAAGTGTGATGCGCGTCACAAATCTTTCAGCTCCAGTCCTAAATACCAATGTGCAATAAATTGCATAGGGAAGTGGAAATAATTTACGCATTTGTTCTTTGCAGTAACCTGCAGACCGGCTCTCATTTCCGTGCGCGCCGTGTTCCTGCGCACCGGACGGGAACCGGAGCCGGTTTGCCCAGACCGTGCGGCAGGCGCGCCAGGGATGTCCATCGATAGTGGGGGGCAAACTCGGCGCTGCCCGGGCCGGACCCAGGATCCCTTCAGCAACTTCGAGCCAGGCTTTGGGCGCCGGTTGCCTAACGTGGAACTATTTTGTGACTCTGACTGTCACAGGCTGGCTCCAAATCGGCACATTTTCCTGGCCCGTTTCGAAGGTTGCAGCCTTGAATCCCAACCGGAAAGTAGCCGATTCAACAGGATCGCCGCCGGGGTCCAGCTCGACTCGAACCGATAATACCTTTTGCAGCACCTTGCCGGAATTGAGCTTGACTACCACAAGCTCATTCTTCTTGCACCCAACCAGGTTTACGTGGACCAATGGATTGTCCGCCACCCACTGGGTTGGAAAGGTGCAGGACCAAACCTTCACCGACTGCTCTGCTGCGCCGGTGTTGCGGATCGTGGTCGCCACTGGGAAAGCCACATAGTTATTGACCTTCGCATGTTCCGGCTTGATCTCTACTCGAATAAATGAATCCTGGCCATACGCGACCATTGCGACAAAGCAAAACAGCATTACGCTGAACACGCCTGTGCGTTTGTTCATAGTAACAAGACCCCTCGGATCGGATTGCCGATACGAGGCCGATTGTATCTCTTTCGCTTGAATTGTGCATTTGCCGAAGCCGGTGGGCTGGGGCCAAAGGGCCCGCGATCAGATGGCAACTTGCGAACCCCACCGCAGCCGCCTGCGATGTGGACAAGACCGCAGTTGCTCTCAGACTGCCCGATGGCCTGCAGGTGGTGGCAACACGGCGGATGAGCTCGTGGGCCAAATCTCAAGGTTATGTGGCTTGAAAGCGGGCCCTTGCGCAGCCCCGGAAGCCCGGCAGCCATGCCCCTATAATGGGGACAGAATGGTGAGAACCCGTCCTTACGCGGGGCTCCGAGGAGAGGGAAATGGGGAATTTGCATGGAAGAATCGCGCTGGTGACCGGAGCTTCGCAGGGGATTGGGCGGGCCTGCGCGCTGGAGCTGGCGCGGGCCGGCGCCACGCTGGTTGTGACCGATATCAACGAGGTCAAGCTGGCCCAGGTTGCGGCCGAGGTTGAGGCGGCCGGCGGCCAGGCGGCGGCGTTTCGGCTCGACGTCTCCAGCCAGGAGTCGATCGAGGCCGGGGCAAAGGCGGTGCTGGAGCGCTTCGGCAAGGTGGAGATATTGGTAAACAACGCCGGAATCACTCGCGACGGGCTGATGATGGCCATGAAGCGGGCCGACTGGGACTTGGTGTTGGCCATCAACCTGACCGGGCCATTTCTGCTCACCCAGGCGCTGCTCAGGCCGATGATCAAGAACCGCTGGGGACGGATTGTGAACATGGCCAGCGTGGTGGGCCGGTCCGGACAGGCGGGACAGGTGAATTATGCGGCCTCGAAGGCCGGGCTGATCGGGCTGACCAAGTCGCTGGCGCGCGAGGTTGCTTCGCGCGGGATTACGGTGAATGCCGTAGCGCCGGGCTACATTGAGACGCCCATGACCGCGGTGCTGGACGAGAAGGTGAGCGCGGCGATGCTGGCGCAAATTCCGCTGGGCCGCCGGGGGACGGATCGCGATGTAGCGCAGGCGGTGGCATTTCTGGCCTCCGAGGAGGCCTCCTACATCACCGGCCACGTGCTCGACCTGAACGGCGGGATGTTCATGGGCTGACCGGCCGGGAGTGGCCAACATGAATGTATCCGACGGGCGCGCCTTTTGCCGCGCCCGTTCAATTTCGATTCGAACACGGATCGCGACTCGTCGATCCTCTTGCCCGCTCAAGGAGACGTTTATGACCATTTCCCTCAGATCTGCCCGCCTGATTATCGCGGCCGCTTGCGTATGCTTCGCCCTGGCATTCAGCCCGTTTGCCCACAGTCAGGCCGCGCCCGCGGCCACCCAACAGGCGAAAAGCGCTCAACCGGCGCCGCTCGATTTCAGCATGTACGAGTTCTTTTTTGAGATCGTAGGCCAGGAGGACGCACACATTAAGGCGGACATAAGAGAGGGAAAGGCGCAGATCACTCCCAGGCAGGATTACGCCGCGGCCATGGGCATCAGCAAGGATGAGGAGCAGACCATGCTGGCGATTGTCGTCGACTCCTTTAACCGGGTACACAACTTCGACCAGCAACACAATCAAGAGAGTGACAAACTTTTCGATCAATATGATCACGATGAGGCTGTGAAACTCGCTCACGAGGGCGAAATCGCATTCCAAAAGAAGAAACATGCGATGCAGATGGCAACCATAACCAAACTGAAAACGCAGCTTGGAGACGAGTCTTTTGCGAAGCTCAATGAGTATTTGAAGAGCGGCAAGTTCAATGGCACTTACGTATATGGAGTAAAAGTGGATATCGAAGGCCGTCCCGATCCTTGCCCGCCCAATAGCAATCCTCCTCCGGGGCAGACGACCCACCTGGCCTGCGCTGATTTATACAACACCGAAGTCTTCCAGTATATTGGCCAAATTGACGAACGTAACCGGAGAGCGGCCGCGGAAAGTGAAAGTGGGGGCACGAAGCCGGAACGGTTCGTTCTATTCGATGATCTCCCGGAGGATAGAAGAGAGGCCGCGTTTGCCCTCGGCGTCGAAGCAAACCGCGCGATCTGGGAACTTGACCAAAAAGCTACAGAAGAAGCTACTAAATTCTCTGATCAGTACATTGTGAAGTACGGCTATAGAACGGCATTAAAAATGCCTGTTCCGCCGGAGGTTAAAGCGTTGGAAATGAAACGCGAGACGACTCTAGAAGAATATATCTTGAAACTGAAGCAGGTGGTTGGAGACGATTTCTTCAGCAACCTCGACACATACCTCAGCAAAGAAAACAAGACTAAAGGGTGCATAATGCTTCAGCCCGGCGCTCCTTGCACTTTGCAGACACCGGCGGTGCAGCCGTGACCAGAAAGACTCTTGCCTGCCTTTTACCAACGTAACTCACTCAGCTCCCGATAAACTTCGCGCCCCACACCAGCAGCGCCACGCCCAGCAGGATGCGGTAGATGGCGAACATCACAAAGCCGTGCTTGCGCACCCAGTGGAGGAACCACTCGACTACGCCGAGGGCTACGATGAAAGAAACCACCAAACCGATGACGAGGACAATCCAGCGCTCGGAGTTCATGGTGACGTGGGCGGCGGCTACTCCGGCTGCCTCGGCTGCCTTGCTGGGATGAAGCTCCTTGGCCAGATCCCAGCAGGTGGCGGCGATCATGGTGGGAATGGAGAGCAGGAAGCTGAACTCGAGGGCGGCGGGGCGGTCCAGGCCAACCATTTGACCCGCGGCGATGGTGGACATGGAGCGCGAAGTTCCAGGAAAAACGGCCGAGAGCGTCTGGCAGAGCCCGATCCAGACGGCCTGGCCTACGCTCATGTTCTCCACGTCGAGAGTATTGGGATCGTAGCGTTCGCTCCATGCATCGACGATCCACATGACGATGCCGCCGAGGAGCAGGGCCAGCGCCATGACGGTCAGGCTGCCAAGGTTCTTCTCGCTCCACTTGTGCAGCAGCAGGGCCGGCGCCGAGGTGCAGGCAAATGCGATAAAGGTCAGCGAGATGGGATGATTCAGCCAGGTGCGATCCCCGTTTTCGCCCTTGGGAAAGGTGCGGGCAAAGTCGAAGATGCGCCCCGCAAAGAGGAGAGCGAGAGCCAGGATCGCTCCCAGCTGAATGACGATGGTGTACATCTTCCAGTAAGCGTCGTCCAGCGGTATCTTCATCAGCGCTTCGGCGATGCGCAGGTGAGCCGTCGAACTGACGGGGAGAAACTCGGTCAAGCCTTCCACAATGCCCAGCAAGATGGACTGAATATACGGGTTCAAGAAGCCTCCGGCGTGCAATATTCTCAGGCCGCGGAAAAGGCCTGCCTTGTGTCAAGGGTACGGCGAAAGCCATGCCCTTCCAACCCATCTCGAATTTCCGCAGTCTCTAGCTTAGCCGATTACTCGCGATCGATTCCGTAAACAGGGACGCCTTCATCCAATTTGTACACCAGAGCCCCGGCTCGCCATGCGAAATCGGATTGCGCGAAATGTTCCTTCAGCTTGGCCGCCAGATCCTTGGCGTGGTTGCGAGCGTCGTCAGCCTTCTTATCGCTGCCGTCGGCCGCATACATGTCGGCCAGAACGGCCTGGCGGTAGACGGCCTGGTAGAGCGCCTGCGCGGCGCGCGGGCCGTCCGGATACTCGGCCGCATACTTCTCATACAGCTCCGATTCCTTCTCCGGGCATTTGGGCGACCCCTGCCAGTCTCCGCAGAGCTTGTTATCGAACAGCTCAAAAGCGGCCAGCGCGGCCTGGCGGCTGCGCGGATAGAGCTTGAGTATCTTCTTCAGTTCGTCTTCGTCCATCTGATCTCGGAGGTAAGGATCCTTCTCTTTGGCCGAGGGCCGCGTCGCGGCATCGGCCTTCTGCAACTGCCAAAGAATGTCGGCGGCGCGCCAGGCAGCGTCAGGCACCAGCGGGGAGTTGGGGAACATCTCCACCACGCGGCGATAGAGCAGCCGCGCGCTCTGGGCGGCGTTGGCCGGCCCGCGCGGGTCGCTGGCCAGCGACTCCTGGTTGGCCGCCTCGCCCATCAGCACCTGGTCGCCGTTGGGGGTATTCTCGGTCACCACGCCTTTGGCCTCAATCCAGCCGGAGACGGGCGGCGGCGTCTCGTCTGTGCCAAAGAGGGGAGCATCCTTCTGGCGCGCCTCCACCAGGTCGGTGTTGGCGTAGACGCGCATCCATGGGCCGCTATGCTCGGCCATCACCATCTCGCGCCCGATCTGGACGCGGTCCACCTTCTGCGAAGCGAGGTCGGGCGAGACGTAGAGCCAGGTCACGCGCAGAGCGGTGGCGCGGGGGCCGGCCATGGGCTTTACAGGCGGCTGCTTCTTGTCGCCGAGGGCGGGCAAGGCGGCGAAGACAAGGGCCAAAACGAGGGCAAGGATGCGGGGTTTCATCACAGGCAGAATCATAATCGAACGACGCTAGAGCGCGCCTTCGGTGAGCACTTCGGCCAGCAGAGCAGGATCGACGTTTCCGCCGCTCAACACCGCGACAGGGCGCGCATAAGGCGGCAACTCGCTGCCGTGAAAGAGCAGCGCCGCGGCGGCCACCGCGCCGCTGGGCTCGGGAACAAGGCGCGTAGCGGCGACGATGGCGCGCATGGCGGCGCGAATCTCGGCTTCGCTGACGGTAACAATGCCGTCCACAAAGGCGCGGATGTGGGCGAAGTTGCGCTCGCCCACGCTCTGGGTGCGCAATCCGTCCGCCATCGTCCGGCTGGTCAGCTCGGCCGGCCAGGTCACGATCGAGCCGGCTCGAAAGCTCTCTGCCGTATCGCCGGCCAGCTCGGGCTCGACGCCGAAGACCTTGGTGTTAGGAGATAGCTGCTTAACGGCCGCGGCCACGCCCGCGAGCAGGCCGCCGCCGGAGACCGGAGCAAGCACCAGGTCCACGTCTGGCAGGCCTTCGACGATCTCCAGGCCGCAGGTGGCCTGGCCGGCGATGATCTGCTCGTCGTCGTAGGGTGGAATGACGACGTAGCCGTGCTCGCGGACGAGCTGCTCGGCCACGGCCAGGCGCTCGCTGGAGGCCAGGCCCACGTCGACGACCTCCGCTCCGAGAGCCAGCGTGGCGGCGCGCTTGATGGCCGGGGCATTCGAGGGCATGACGATGACCGCTTTACACCCCATCGACGAAGACCTGTCGCTGGAGACCCCCGCCTTAGCGCCGACAGCGCGGGCGGCGTAGGCTACGCCCTGGGCGTGGTTGCCGCTGGAGTAGGTGATGACGCCGCGGGCGACCTCCGCGGGAGTGAGCTGGAGAATTTTGTTGGCCGCACCGCGAATCTTGAAGGCCCCGATGGGCTGGAGGCTTTCGGCCTTGAGATAGATTTCCTTGCCGGTTCCGTGGCCGGAGATTCCGTGAAACGGGGCGCGGACGAGCGGAGTCTTGACGGCGATGCCGGCGATGCGGGCAGCCGCGGCTCGGATGGCTCCTATTGAAACGAGAGATTCTTCCATGCTGTAATTATCGGCTTCGGGCGAGACGCGGAGCGCCGGACCGACGCCAGAGGAAGAAGAAGTCGTGACACTGCGCAGCGGTCCAACTTTTTGGTCTCATAATCGGCTAGCGGATATTGAAGCTGTAAACCACGCTGTATGAGAAAAGCGGGTAAATCTGTACTTTGCCCAGATCATTCCTCCATTTAGTGAGCGACGACTGCAAGGCGTTGTTGAACTTGACGGTGACCGGATTCGTGGCGTCTCCCAGGTCGCTGCATTGGGTTTGCTTGGCGTCGAGGCATACCCATCCAGACACATTCACGTTTGCTGAAGGCGCTCCGGTGAACGCGACACCAAACTCTGACGGAAAGGACCAATGCCGGTTAGACCGGGGAATAAACTTGCCAAAGCCGCCAGTGAGCGTCACGGCTGGCCGGTTCGTGTGCAGTCCCAGTACGCCGGTTCCAACCAGCGGCGTCGACCCGGTTGCCGGATTCGCGCTGGCTGAATAGAAGGTCTGGTCGCTCAGGGTGAAGCTGGTTCCTGGAACAACGTCAGCCGATACAGAAAGGTGGTTGGCATTGAAGAACATCAACCCGGGGCTCAACCGCCAGACGCTGTTGAACGGGTACCAATCCAAGGATGCCGCTGCCGACGCCATATGCAGGTCGGCAATCACGTTGAAACCCTCCACCTCGAAGCGGGCGCTGTTGTAGAGAAAGACGTTTCCCATCAACCGGGCGTCGAAAAAGTCGTCCAGAACGATTGCCGACTTGAGCCCGATTCCAAGCGGAGAGACGTCGGCACCGATCCCAATGCGGGAAAAGGGAAGTTGATGCCGTTGAGCGGCGGGTGCGATGGTGAAGCGCTCCGAGCTGCCCCCAAGGGCTGCGGGGGCCGGGGCTTCAGGGAGCAAAAGGTCCCGGTCCGCGGAACCCACGGAGCCGTCGATGCCTGAACCGGGTAAACCCGAGCCGAGCAAGCCGGAGCCACCGGTCGAACTGCTGTAACCGACCGCGGCGAGCGCGCTGGAAACGTCGGCGGCGGAACGGTTGAGGGACTGCGCGGGGGCTGGCACGGCGCGTGTAACCATAGTCAGGAGCGCCGCGAGGAATGCGAGCGAAGGCAACGCGAAGAGGTTCTTCAGGGGGAGTCTCCAGAGTGCCATCCAAACCCTCGGTCATTGGCCCCCCGAGTCATCTACCTTGCGGACTTGGGGGAGCGCCGCAAGACTTCCGCCTGTTTACAAAGTCGCTTCCTCGTATCTATGTGGAAGCGCCTCGGAGACATAATCGCCATGGAACAGCCTACACGCCAAGTAGACGGATGTGCGCTGAATTCGTCTGTCCAAAATGAAACATCCCGGCCATCGGGATTACACGTCGCCGGCCATCAGATTCTGGTTCACTGAAGTCCAAGTGTAGCTGGTCCCTTTCTTGTTCAGGTCCAGAACCCACACCAGGTAAAAGACGCCGGGAAAGGGATTGGGAATGGACGCGTAGTTGGCGATGGGAACCTTTTTGTCGATAGCGCTCATGACGTTGGGCATGATGTTATCGTGCTCCCAGCAGATGAGCACCACTCCGCTGAGGGCGAGAACGCTGGCCACCATGGCTGGCTCGCCGCCGCCAATCGTATAGGAGACATTGAATTGGGGAGTGCCCTGCGCATAGTTTAGCCAGACCGCCAGAGGGGTCACCGTCTCCCACGGCCGCTGCGATTCGTTCGTGGGACTGGCGGCGTAGATATAGTCCGGAGTCGCGATCTCCGCAATGGCGGGCGTGGACTTGTACGGGGCAAAGAAAGCGTTCAAAGCGCCGGCCCGCTGCCATCCGGGAATAATGAGCGACTTTCCATTGCCAGGTTCGCCGTTCGCCTGCACATCCAGCGGTTCACCGCCGTTCTTGGGAGGCTTTTCGGCGTGGCGGATAATCATGATCTTGGTTGGAGGGGCCGATGCGGACATGGGGATCTCCTTTGCTTGCAGGGGAATTTGCGTGCAGGATCAATGTATATCGAAAGCCGGAGAGCAGTCAGCAGAATACTGTGCGAATCTGCGGAGGAACGAATCGATCTTTGCAGCATCCCATATCAGAAACGAGGCCTGAGCACCCGGCAATTGGTTCATTCGGCACTCTCCCAATTGGCAACGATGCACCAGACGCGTAAGCTTGGGATCGAGGGAAACAAGTGCATTATCTGTTCTTGGACGAATCATATCCTCGTGTTGAGTCAGGAAAGGACTTTGTTTTCGCTGCTTGGGCAGTTGAGCAGGAAGATTTCCTTCTATCCCTGCCACGGTTGCAGGAGAGCTATGTCCGAAAGGAATACCGTTCAATCAACTCAGTCGATGCTATGCTTCAATCGGTTGACGCGTGGGCAGTCGTCTCAAGGTCGAGTCTCGATAGCCCTATCTATAGGACAGGGGAGGTAGATGGGACGGATGATGTATCGGGCATGGCCCGCTGCGACAATATCTGGTCCGTGTGCGCCACCTTCACTGTCGCCAAACTGATCACAGCACTAATGCGTCGAGACATTGTGCTTGGAATCGTCGATATTTATCACGACCCCAAAGACCTCACAGATACACATCGGCAAGCGCTCCATAAGACCCTGCGCATGATGATCGTCCAGAAAGCAAAGCAACTCGATTCACATCTGAGAAAGCAGTTGCAGCAAGGGTTTCAAATCGGTCGAATTGATAGCGTCGCGAAGGCCAGGTCCGGCCAACGTCCAGACGAGTTCCAATTTGGGACCTGGATCGCTGACGCACTCTGCTCGCGGTTCCGCGACGCTTGCCAGACGGAGCACTTGTCGCGAATCGTCTGCTGCGACACGTCGGACGTGGTAAGACGAACCGTGCAGCAATTCGATGGCAAGTCCTTCTACGAGAATTAGATTTCCAAAATCACCGGCATAATCATCGGTCTTCGTCCGGTGGTCTTCTGGATCAGCCGCTTTAACTCCGCGCGGACTTTTTCCTTGACCAGGCCGTAGTCGGCCTTCTGCTCGGTGCTCAGGCCGTCGAGGGTCCTGAGGACCAGTTCGCGGGCCTGGTCGGTGATGTCTGCGCCGCCAAAGCCACGCATCACCACTTCGGGCTGCTGCTCCACCTTGCCGGTGCGCTTGTTGATGGCCAGAACTGCCAGCACGATGCCGTCTTCCGACAGAATGCGCCGGTCCTTGATGACCAGCTCTTCCACCACATCGGTGGTGGAACCGGAGTCGATGAGGATGCGGCCGGCGGTGACCTTGTCGCGCTTGCGGGCGTCGTCCTTGGTCAGTTCCAGCACGTCGCCATCCTCAATCACCATGGCGTGCTCCACCGCGCCGGTCTCCAGGGCCACTCGGGCGTGCTTTTGAAGGTGGCGATAATCGCCATGCACGGGGATAAAGAACTTGGGCCGAACCAGACTGATGAGCAGGCGCTGCTCTTCCTGGCTGCCGTGGCCGCTGACGTGAATCAATCCATTCGCCCCGTCGTCGCAGATGACCTGGGCGTCGCGGCGGCAGAGGTGGTCGATCACCCGAAAGATGCTCTTCTCGTTGCCGGGAATGATGCGCGAACTCAGCACCACCGTGTCGCCGGCGTCGATGCGGGCGTGCTTGTGGTTGTCGACCGCGGCGCGGCTGAGCGCGCTCATGGGCTCGCCCTGGGTGCCGCTGATCAAAATCATCAACTGCTCGGGCGTGTAGTCGCGCAACTGGCTGGGATTGATGACCAGCCCCTGGGGAATCTCGATATAACCCAGATCTTGGGCAATCTCAGTGCTTTCCATCATGGAGCGGCCAACGATGGCCACCTTGCGCCCATGCTTGCGGGCCAGATCGAGGGCGATGCGTATGCGGTAGATGGAGGACGAGAAGCAGCTGAAGAAGAGCTTCTTCTTGGTTTGCGAAAAGATCTCGTCGAGCCGGGGAACAACCGCCCGCTCGCTGGGCGTGTAGCCGGAGCGATCGACGTTGGTCGAGTCCTGTAGCAGGGCCAGTACGCCGCGCTTGCCGTATTCGGCGAAGGTGTGCAGGTCGAAGGCGTGACCGTCGAGCGGCGAAAGGTCAATCTTGAAGTCGCCGGTATGGATCACGACGCCCACCGGCGTCTCGACGGCCAGGGCCACGCAGTCCACCAGCGAGTGGGTCACGCGGATCGGCTCGATCGTGAAGGGACCGATGGAGAACTTCTCCTTGGGCTTGATCTCGATCAGCGTGGTTTCGTCCAGCAGGTGATTCTCTTCAAGGTTGCCTTCGACGTAAGCCAGCGTAAACTCGGTGGCGTAGACGGGAACCTTGAGTTCGCTCAGAAGCCAAGGCAGGCCACCGATGTGATCCTGGTGGCCGTGCGTCAGCACAATGGCGCGCACATGCGCCTTGTTTTCAATCAGGTAGGTGATATCGGGAACCACGACATCCACACCCAGCAACTCCGACTCCGGAAACATCAAGCCGGCGTCGATCACGATAATGTCGTCATCCCAGCGGAGGGCGAGGCAGTTCATGCCGAATTCGCCTAGGCCGCCGAGGGGGATAATCTTCAGTCTTTTCGTTTGCATTGGTCAGATTCGATGGTAGCACCAGTGGGAAGTTGCGGTGTGTGGCAGCGTTGGTATGCGCTGGTTCCGGCTCACTGGACACGCTGCAAACGGGCATCGCGCGGCAAACAGGAAAAGGCCGCGCCGTTTCCATGCCAGCCGGTTATTCTGGTTCTTGCCAGGGAGCGGAGATGAAAGAGGAATTGCGCCACGCCGTCGGAAGCCTGCTGGTGGTGGGGCTGGCGGGCACGCAGCTGACGAATATGGAACGCGCCTGGCTCAAGCTGGTCAGGCCCGGGGGGATTATCCTCTTCCGCCGCAACATCGAGGATGCGCGCCAGACCAGGGCGCTGCTCGACGAGGGTTCGGCACTGTGTGCGGCGCACAGCTTTCGCTGCGTGGACGTGGAAGGCGGGACGGTGGACCGGCTGCGCGACGCGCTGGCTCCGTTGCCCTCCGCGCAGGCTGTGGCGCTGGCGGCGCTGTCTCGCGGTTGGGAGTTGCGGTTTCCCACCCTTTCGGTCGCCGCGGCGACAACGCGAAAGGATGGGGCACCTAGCCTCGCGGTTGGGAGTTGCGGTCTCCCACCCTTTCGCAAAGGACGCGAAAGGATGGGGCACCCAACTGAGCGCCCTAGGGAGCTCGCACGTGTGCAAGGCGAGCTGATCGCCCGCGGCGTCAAGGCCTTCGGCTTTAATACCACGCTGGCGCCGGTGCTGGACCTGGCGCTGCCGGCCTCCGCACAAGTGCTTGGCACACGGGCAGCGGCGGCGACGGCAGCGGGAGTAGTCGAGTATGCGCGCCCATTTCTAGCCGGCCTTGCCCGGCACGGCGTGGCAGGCTGCGCCAAGCACTTTCCGGGGCTGGGCGCCGGCACGCTCGATTCCCATCTGCAGACTCCGGCGATCGGGCGCAGCCTCGGCGACCTTTGGCGAGAAGATCTGGCGCCCTATCGCGAACTCCGCAACGAGCTGCCCATCGTGATGGTCAGCCACGCGGCCTATCCCAGCACGCCGGGGAAGAATCGCCCAGCTTCTGTATCGCATTACTGGACTGCTACGGTGCTGCGCAAGCGGATCGGCTATCGAGGAATCGTCTTCAGCGACGATTTGGAGATGGGCGGGATTCTCAAGTTCAAGCCCATCGAGGAGGCCGGTGTGGCAGCGGTTCGGGCGGGGATGGACTTGCTGGAGATTTGCCACAGCCCGGAGCTGATTCTCAGAGCGTATGAGGCTCTGATCGCCGAGGGCGCGCGCTCGGCGGCATTCCGCAAGCTGCTGCTGGCCAGGGCGAGAGGAACCGCGCGGCAGCGGGCGAAGCTGTTTGCCAGCGGGGCCGCTCCGGCGCTTTCGGCGCGGCAATTCGAGGCGCTACGGATGCGGATTCTGCGCTTCAACGAGGCCATCGCGAAGGCGCAACGCGCCGTGGAGGCCCAACCCGCATGAGCGCGAAGACCATGATCGTAGCCGGCATCATGAGCGGAACCTCCGCCGATGGAATCGATGTGGCTATCGTGCGGATTGCGGCTGGCAAGGAGCGACCCAAACTCACCCTGCTGGCGCATGAAGGCTTCGGCTTTCCCGCAGCCCTGCGCCGGGCAGTGCTGGCGGCGATGAATGCCGCTTCCACCTCGACGGCCGAGCTGGCGCGGCTCAACTGGCGCCTGGGCCTGGCCTATGCCGAGGCGGTGAGCGCAACCGTCGAGCGCCATAGCGTAAGGCTGGACCTGATTGGCTGCCACGGGCAGACGCTCTATCATCAGCCACGAGCCCAGTCCTATATGGGCCGGCGCTTTTCCTGCACCTGGCAGGCGGGCGAAGCAGCGGCGATCGCCGCCGCGCTGGGCGTTCCGGTGGTTTCGAACTTCCGTCCGGCGGATATGCTGGCCGGCGGCCAGGGCGCGCCGCTGGTTCCGCTGCTGGATTACGTGCTGTTTGCAGACGCCAGGCGCGGGCGCGTACTCCAGAACATCGGCGGCATTGCTAACCTTACCGCGATTCCCGCCGGAGCTGATGCCGATCGGGTGATCGCCTTCGACACCGGCCCCGGCAACATGGTGATCGACGCTCTCGCCCAGGAGCTTTTCGCCAAGCCCTTCGACCGCAACGGAGCCTGGGCGGCCGAGGGAACAGTGATCGCGCCGGTTCTGGCGGCTGCGCTGCGCAATCCCTATTTTCGTCAGAAGCCGCCGCGCACCGCCGGGCGCGAGCCGTTTGGCCGCGAGTATGCCGCGAAGTTCCTAGCGGAGTGCCAACTGCACACCAGCAAGCGTGAAGACGCATTGGCAACCGCGACAGCTTTGACCGCGGAGACCATCGTGCGGGCTTACAAGCGCTTTGTCCGTCCGAAGATGAAAGGCGGCTTGGATTTCATCGTCTCCGGCGGCGGGGCGCGCAATCACACGCTCATGGCCATGCTCGCGCAGAGGCTGGAGCCGCTGGGCTGCGAACTGGCCGCCAGCGAGGAGTTCGGTTTGCCGGTGGAAGCCAAGGAGGCAGCGGCCTTCGCGCTGCTGGCCTGGCAAACCTGGCATCGTCTGCCCGGCAACCTGCCAGCGGCTACCGGAGCGGCTCGGCCCGCAATTCTGGGTCAGGTGACCTATGCGTAGGTTGATTAATGGGCAGCGGCCAAGGTTCGCGGATTCCCACCTTAGCTACAAAAACAAGAACGTGGCGAGGGTGGGGCACTCATGTCGTCCTTTCGGCGCCTGGCGCCTATTGGCGCTCGCTTGCTTGCTGGCGATTGCCGGCTGCCGCGGGGCGCAGAGGGATCCTGCCACAGTAGTCTTTCTCATCGAGAGCAGCCCGGCAAACCTCGATCCCCGCATCGGCACCGACGCGCAGTCGCAGCGCATCGATGGACTGCTATTCGACGGCCTGGTCGCCCGCACTGCCAGCTTTCAGTTCGCTCCGGCACTAGCCGAGAGCTGGGAGCAGCCGAACCCGCTCACAGTCGTCTTTCACCTGCGCGGTGGAGTACGCTTCCACGACGACCGCGCGCTGACGGCTCAAGATGTGGTCTGGACCATCGAGTCCATGATCGATCCGATGCTTCCCGGCGCAGTCATCTCGCCCAGGGCAAACTCCTTCGCTTCGGTCAACCATGTCGAGGCGTCCGGCGAGCGCACGGTTGTCTTCCATCTTAAGCACGCCGACAATTTTCTCCTCGCCAACCTTTCTACCGGCGCCATCGGTATTGTTCCCCAGGGCAGCGGGCGCGACTTCTGGCAGCATCCGGTAGGCACCGGGCCATTTCGCTTCGTGAGCCAGCAGATCGATCAGGATGTGATTGTCGAGCGCAATCCCCGGAGTTGGTCGGTTGTGCCCAAGATCGAGCGGGTCCGCTTCGCCGTGGTGCCGGACGCGATCACGGAATCGCTGGAACTGGAGAAGGGTTCGGCCGACGTGGCCGTCAATTCCCTGCCCATGGATTCGCTGCCGGTTCTGGCCGCGCGCCCCAATCTGCAGATTGAGGATACGGGCGGCACGGAGATTCAGTATCTCGGTTTCAACCTCCTCGACCCGCTGCTCAAGGATGCGCGCGTGCGCCAGGCGATTGCCTGCGCCATCGACCGGAAGCTGATCATCCAGACGCTGATGGGCGGCCATGCGCAGCCTGCGTCGAGTTTGCTTCCTCCCAGTCATTGGGCGTGGAGCGGCGATGTGGCGCGCTACGACTACGATCCGGCGCGCGCCGCCCGGCTCCTCGATGAGGCCGGGTACCGGCGCGGCGCCGATGGACTCCGCTTCTACTTGACCATGAAGACCAGCAGCGACGAAGGAGCCCGCCTGCGGGCCGCGGTGCTGCAACAGCAATTGGGCGCGGTGGGGATTGCGCTGGAGATTCGCAGCTACGAGTTCGCGACCTTTTACTCCGATATTGCGCGCGGGGCATTTCAGATGTACTCGCTGCGCTGGGCAGGAATCGAACAGCCGGACATTTTCAGCTTCGCCTACTCAACCGCCAATTTCTCTCCCAAGGGTCTCAACCGCAGCCACTACTCGAACGCGCGGCTCGACGCCCTGCTCGACGACGCGGCCCAAAGCGAAGACTTGGCCCGCCGCCGCGCGGAGTACGTGGAGGCGCAGCAGATTCTGGCTCGCGATCTGCCCGCCATCGATCTCTGGTACATGGATACCATCGTGGTCCACAACCGGCGGCTGGCTAACGTGCATCCCTCTCCGTCTGGCAGTTATACCTTTCTGGAAAACGCCGAACTCGATCGCTGATCCGCACCGGCCTCCAATCCGTTTGAGAATCGATCTTCGTAAAGGTCAAGACATGGAAAGCGTAACTTCTTCTATCCATGGGAGATCTCACACGCATTCCCGCAATGGGATGCTCCACTCAACCTTTTGGCGCGCTGCTTCGTCTACAAAAATGGCAATGACTTTCCCACCCCGGCTGCCGGCAGGATTCGGCCCGAGGAGAAATGGCCTTTGAAGAAGATGAAGAATCGGTTTCCAAACTCGATTGCGCTCGCCGGGCTGATCGCTCTGTTGCTTGCCGTGCCCATGGCCTTTGCGCAGCAGACCGCCGCGCCTCCGCCCTCGCAGTTTCTAGGCACCATCGCGGCCATCGCGGGCGACACGCTGACGGTAAAGTCCGATGCCGACGGTCTTCGCCAGGTCGAGGTTCCCGCCACGGCGGCCGTCAAGCGCATCGCCCCCGGCCAGAAGGATTTGAGCACTGCGGTGACCATCCAGTTCGGCGATCTCGCAGTTGGCGACCGCGCGTTGGTCAAGCTGGATCCGAACGCCACCGCTACCACGCCGCAAGCCTTGCGAGTCGTCGCCATCAAGCAGGAAGACGTGGCGCTGAAGCAGCAGAAGGATCGTGAGGACTGGCAGAAGCGGGGCGTGGGCGGATTGGTGAAGAGTATTGACAGCGCTTCCGGCGCGATTGTTCTCACTTCAGGCGTGGGCGCAACGGCCAAGACCATCACCGTTCACACCGCGAAGGCAACCGTGATCAAGCGCTACGCGTCGGCTAGCGTGAGCTACGATGCGGCTCAGCCAGCGCCCATCGATGCCATTCACCCCGGCGATCAACTGCGTGCGCGCGGAGCAAAGAATGCCGACGGAACTGAAATCGCCGCGGAAGAGATTGTCTCCGGCACCTTCCGCAATATCTCCGGCGTCATCGGCTCTCTCGATTCCGCGAGCTCCACATTCGTCCTGAAGGATCTGACGACCAAGAAGCCGGTCACCGTTCACATTACTCCCGACGCGCAGTTGCGCCGTTTGCCCGATATGATGGCGCGCATGCTGGCTATGCGGCTCAACGGAGCGTCGAACGGCGCGGCCGCCGCGGCGTCCTCGCAGCACAGCGGTGCGGCGCAGCCCAGCAGCGCAAGCACAAGCCAGGCCGTTGGCCAGGGAGCTGGCGGAGGTCAAGGCGGCGGCCAATGGGCCGGCCGTGGCCAATGGACCGGTTCAGGCGGGTCAGGCGGCGGCGATCCGCAACAGATGCTTAGCCGAGCGCCGGCCATCCAGTTTGCGGATCTCAAAAAGGGCGACGCCGTGATGCTGGTTTCAACCGACGGCGCTACGGACGTTACCGCCATCACGCTCCTGGCGGGCGTTGAGCCATTGCTTGAAGCTCCCGCCGCCAGCCAGAACCTGCTCAGCAACTGGAGCATGAACTCAGGCGCAGCCGCGGCAGACGCGGCAGCGCAGTGATCGCACCCAACTTTTCAAGGGAAATAAGCGAGGGACTCGTGTATTCAAGATTGCATAGCTTCGATCGACTTCTCATTACTTTGGCCTTCGGCGTTGCCGGGGTGCTTGCGGCCCACGGGCAGGCGGCGTCTCCGCCCGCGCAGACGCCCGCCTCGGCGCTGCAGACCCCCGCGCCGCCCATGCAGACCCCCGCGCCGGCCGCGGCTCCAGTGACTACGGCCACCGTGCGCGGGCACGTCGCCGACCCCACCGGCGCGCTGATCCCAGGCGCAGCCATTACCATCGCCACGCCGGCTGGAAAGGTAGTGACCACCACAACTGCCGACTCCGCGGGCGCCTATCAAGTGACCGGTCTGGCGCCCGGCAGCTATGTTGTGCAGGCCAGCTATCCGGGCTTTGCTCCGTTTGTTTCGCAGCCCATTCCGGTGGCGGCCGGCCAGGTCAAGCACGTCGCCATCTCGATGGCCATCGAAGTGGCACAGCAGAGCGTCGAGGTCACCGACGAGTCGCCCACGGTCAATACCGAAGCCAGCGGCAACGCCAGCGCCATTATTCTCAAGGACAAGGATCTCGAAGCGCTCTCAGACGATCCGGATGAACTGTCGAACGAGCTGACGGCGCTGGCCGGACCCGCGGCTGGACCGAACGGCGGGCAGATTTATATTGACGGATTCACCGGCGGGACGCTGCCGCCGAAGTCGGCGATTCGCGAGATTCGCATTAACCAGAATCCGTTTTCCGCCGAGTTTGACCACATCGGTTACGGGCGGATCGAGATTCTTACCAAACCGGGAACCGACAAGCTGCACGGGCGCGGGTTTGTCATGGGGAACGACAATGTCTTCAACACCGGCAACCCATTTTTATCGCCGGTTCCGGGCTATGACAGCGTCCAGTACAACGGCACCATCAGCGGAGCGATGAACAAGTGGTCGTCCTTCTTCCTCAGCGTGGAAGGGCGCAACATCGAGGACGAGAGCATTTACATCGCCAGCACCGCGGTATTGAATCCAGTCACCGGCCTCTACTCCATTCCCACCGACGCCAACGGCAACATCATTCCGGTTACGGGTTCCATCTACAGCCCGTCGACCCGCATCGAGGTTTCGCCGCGAATCGATCTGCAACTGGGGCAGAAGAACACGTTGACCCTGCGCTACCAGTTCGAACGCGGCAGTTCGAGCGGAAGTCTCGGCTCCACATCGCTGCCCGCGCAGGCTACGTCCGGAACCTCTTCGGAGAACTCTGTCCAACTGATGGATTCCCAGATCGTCAACGAGCATATCGTCAACGAGACACGCTTTCAATATCGCCGCAATCTGTCTACCACGACACCGGTGAGTACGACGCCAACGATCAATGTTCCGGGGGACTTCTCGGGCGGGGGCTCGGGCGGGCAATACGATACGAACCATACCGATCATCTTGAGCTGCAGAACATAACCACCATGTCGGCCGGCGCGCACGCCATCAAGTTCGGCACCTGGGTGCGCGACAATCGGGACGCCGACTCATCGAACGCGAACTTCAACGGCAGCTTCAGCTTCCCCTCGTTGCCCGCCTATGTGGCCACGCTCAATGGACTTGCGCAGGGTGAGACCTTCGCGCAGATTGCCGCGGCTTGCCCGGCCAGTCAAATCGGTGGGTGCCTCCCGAACAGTCTGAGTTACACAACTGGCAGAGAGGGGTTCACGGCCAACGTCTTCGACGCCGCGCTCTTCTTTCAGGACGATTGGAAGTTCAATCAGTTTCTCACGCTCTCCGGCGGCCTGCGCTGGGAGACGCAGAATCACACGGCGGATCACAGCGACTGGGCCCCGCGCGTTGCGTTTGCCTATGCGCTGGATGGGCACAAGAACAAGAAGCAGGCCAAGACAGTTCTGCGCGGCGGCTTTGGGTTCTTCTATGACCGCTTCGGGGTGGGCAGCGAAATGTCTCTCGAGCAATTCAACGGCAGCGTTAACAGCCAGAAACCGATCGTCATAACCGACCCGACTTGTTTCAATGCCACCAGTCTTAGCAACATCAACCTGTCCACATGCGGCGCGGGCAAGACGGTTGCGCCGGAGATTTACCAGATCGACCCCAGCTATCGCGCGCCCACCATGGAGCAGGTTGGAACCAGCCTGGAGCGCCAGGCCACCAAGACCACCACTCTTACTTTGACTTATCTGCACTCCTTTGGCGTGCACCAGATGGCCACGCGCGACTCCAATGCCTATCTTCCTGGAACCTACGATTTCAGCAACCCCGCCAACTCCGGAAGCCGGCCGAATCCGAATCTGGGCATCGTGAAGGAGTTTTATCCCGAGGCCGTCTTCAAGCAGAATCAGGTGATAGTAAATGTGAACGCTCGCTTTTCGCCCACCTTCAGCTTGATGGGGTTCTATAACTTCAACGTGGTGAATTCAGACACGGGAACGGCATCGAACTCCTACAACCTGAGCCAGGATTATGGCCGCGCTCCGTTTGCCTCGCGCAATATGGTTTTCCTGATGGGCAACTATACCGGCCCGTGGGGCATCAGCTTCAATCCTTTCCTGATGGCCCAATCGGGCAGACCGTTCAACATCGTCACCAACAACGATTTGACCGGCGACAGCTTCTTCAACGACCGGCCGTCCTACGCAACCGCAGCATCGATCTCGAGCGACGTGGTCACCACCATCATGGGTAACTTCGATACGGTTCCACAAGCTGGAGAGACGATTATCCCCGCCAATCTGGCCAACGGCCCGGCCGCGGTGGCCGTGAATCTGCGCGTCAGCCGCTCTTTTGGCCTCGGTCCCAAGACCGCGCCGGCGAACAATCAGGCTGGCGGCCAGCCCCAGGGCGGTCCTCCTCCTGGCGGTCCAGGCGGGGGCCCCGGCGGAGGTCCCGGCGGTGGCGGCCGCGGCGGTGGCGGATTTGGCGGCGGTGGATTTGGCGGCGGATTTGGCGGTGGCGGTGGCCGCGGCGGCATGAACAACACCGGCCACAAGTACTCGCTCACCTTCAGCGCCCAGGCGTTGAACCTGTTCAACGACATCGACTACGGCACGCCGTCTGGAACCTTGATTCCGACCTTCGATCCCACCACTGGGCTTTATGGCCCTGGCAGCCGGTTTGAAAAGTCGACCACGCTCGCTCGCGGCATGTTCTCGTCGCCAACAAGCTCGGCGGCTCGGCGCATCTTCTTCCAGGCCGCATTCTCGTTTTGATCGGATGAGGAGCAAAGAGCGCGAGGGCCGGAGCACAATGCTCCGGCCCTCGCTTTCTCCAGTCTGGTCTCTCAGAGCTTCGCCTACGCTGCGGCGTCACGGCACAGGGGCTATTTCGCCATCCCCGTCGCCGGCGCTGTGGCTGCGGCGCTCTTTGCATTCCCTATCTGCGGGTCCGCCAGCGCCTTCCGCGCCTCCTTGCCGTGCGGTCCCTCCGGATCGTAGTCCAGCAGCTTCTGGTAATTCGCGCGCGCCTGGACAAAGTCGCCCAGATGGCGATGGGCCTCGGCCAATCCCCAATAGACCTCAGGATTCTCAGGATCGAGGACCATCGCCGACTCGAACCGCGACTGAGCCGCCCGCCAATTTCTGGTCTGCAGGTAGTACTTTCCCACGTCGATGTCGTTGGAGGCGGACTCCTTGTGCGTCTGCTCTTTGACGGCGAGCTTCCTCCTTCCATCCGGCTGATCGTCATCGAGCCTGGGCAGCAGCTTGTCGAGGCCGCTCAGGCTGGAACTGGAATCCGGCTCCGGCGCGCTGCTGGCCGGCGCTGGGTCGTCGGGACTCCGCACCGGGTCCAGGTCGTCGCCCGGCAGCGAAACGTGTCCGTTATCCCCCCCGTTGTATGTCCCTTCCGGCAAGACCGGCGTCCCTTTGGAGGGCATCACGGGAACGGTGCTGATGTCCTCGGGAAAGGGATTGGCCCCGGACTGCGCACCGGCCGGTTTTTGCCCATCGCCGGCGGGCTTGCTCTGGCCAGGCGCGGACCCCGCTCCAGCCGCATCTCCACCGGCGGGGCTCTGTGCACAAGCCCCCGGCCCGGCGGCCATGCAACAAGCCATCCAGCCCCCAAAAACCACCGCAAGCGCAAAACCCCGTCTCATTTCCCTTCCCCTCACTTCGTCAACGGCCCTGTCAATGATAGTATGCGGTCCATACAGGCCAATCCTCGCCAAAGGAAAGCATCGCACATTCGCATGGGACTCATCATCCGCCCCTCCGCAATCCACGCCACCGGCTGCTTTACCACCACTCCCATCCGCAAAGGCGCGCGCGTGGCCGAATACACTGGCACGCGCCTGAGCAAAGAGGAGGCCGACGCCCTCTACCAGGACTCCACCATCACCTATCTCTTTGGACTCGGCGACGGCTCCATCGTCATCGACGGGCAGGGTCCGGCCAGGTATATCAACCACAGTTGCGACCCAAACTGCGAGAGCAGCGAGGTGCGCGGCCGCATCTGGATTAAAGCCATCAAGAGCATCTCCGCCGGCGAGGAGCTCACCTACGACTACTGCCTCTACGACGGCGGTGAAGACGAGGCCCTGTGCAACTGCGGCGCAACGAAGTGCCGCGGCACCATGTACTCCAAGGAGGAGATCCGCCGCCGCAAAGCCGCAAAAAAGGCCGCGCTCAAGACCGCGGAAGAGCCCGCCAGGAAGAAGCGCGCCAAGAGCGCGGCCGGCAAGAGTCCCAAGGCAAAGAAGAGCTGAGCACCGAAACTGCCGCGCCGGGTTGCCGGTTAGTTCTGGTCGTCGCGCCGGTGCAACGTGGGCGGGCCGTCGTCGGAGGTCGATGAGCCGCTGCTTGTGCTCGATGGGCTGGATGAGCCGGTTGGGTCGCCGGTGCTGGTGCCAGGGCGGCGCAGCGACGGCTTCGGCGCGCCCTTCGAGTCGGTCAGGCGGCGCTTGTTCTCAATGCGCGCCAGCCGCGCCTTGATGTCGTCGAACTCCGAGGTGGTTACCGTGTACTGATCCCTGGCCGGCAGGATTTGGGCAATCTCCTCTTGCGAGTGAAGGATGCGATCGGGGGTCTGCGGGTGGTCGGCAAAGGCCTTTTCCACCATTCCCGGCTTGCGCTTCTCCAATGCCTGAATCTTCTCAAAGAAGCTAATAAAGGCCTGCGGATCGTAACCGGCCCGGTACATGTACTGCACGCCCAGGTAGTCGGCCTGCGCCTCGAACTCGCGCGAAAACTTGAGGAAGGTCATGGGTATGGCCAGCTGCGCGCCTTCGTAGATGCCGTATCCCGTCCACCCTCCAACCAGAATCATGACCGGCACCATGCTGATCTGTGCGTAGTTCAGGCGCGTCATCTCGCGCACCGCGTGATGGGCGCAAACGTGTGCTGTCTCATGGGCCATCACCCCGGCCAGTTCCGCCTCCTCGTCGGCGTTCAAAATCAACCCCGAGTTGACGTAGAAGAAGCCGCCCGGCAAGGCCATGGCGTTGATCACATCCGAATCGATGACCTTGATGGTGAAGGGAACTTTGCAGTCGGAGTTCTTCACGATGTTCTGGCCGATGCGGTTCACGTACTCCACAACGACCGGGTCGGTAATGAACTTGGTGCTCTTCTCGATCTCCATGGCGTACCCTTTGCCCATTTTGATCTCGTAGTCGGTCGAGTACCAGTTGCCAACGCCGCGGCCGCCGATATCGCGATTGCCCACGGCGTTCACGTCTTGGATCGAGCCCGGCTTCACATTGACTTTCTGGCTGCCCGGCTCGATCACTTTGTCGGGATTGACGGCGGCAGCCGGCGTATCGCCGCCGACAGGCATAGTTCCGGGCGCGGGCGGCTTGCCGGTCGTCGCGGGCGGAGTGTCGCCCCCGACGGGAGACGTTCCTGGGGCCGGTTGGCTTCCGGGCGCGCCGGCTTGCGCCGGCCCTGCAGGGGGAGTGTTGGATTGACTTGCCGCGGCTGCACCCGGCTGCACAGAGCCCGAAGGCGCAGCATCGCCGCCAACAGGGGAAGTTCCAGGCGCGGGTTGGGCCGCTGGGCCGCTGGCCTGCGTTGGATTGGCCGACGTCTGTGGCGAACCCGCCTGGGGAACGGACTGGGCCCACAGTGTGGTAGCCAGCGCCAGCACCGATGCCGCCAGCGCAACTGCTTTCGAGCTCTTGAAACCAGCTCTCATGACCTCGCCTCCAGCGCGAAGACAGGACGCAGGGGTTGCGCCGCTTCGCTCCATGGTTTAGACGTTAGTATCCGCCCATTTGGCAACGGCACGGAAGAATATTTCCTCGGTTTGCCGATTCCGGTCCCGTTGGGTGGGGATGCGTCAGGAAGCTCCGGCTCAAACAAGGCCGCCATGGCTGAAGGCGCGGCAGCGATCGGCGAGGCGCAGACCAGCGACGGTGCGCTGGGGAAACTGCCGCGAGCGGCTGGGAGCGCGGTCGAGGTGTTTTGGGGTGGCAGAGGCCGGTTGGCCTCGAATTCCAGATCCTAGAATCGAAGAGCGGGCGGCCGTTCCCCTCGCAGTTTTCTGTGCATGGCGCCCGGTTTTCAGCGCCTGGCAGCGGTGGGTTCCAGACGAATATCGGGATTGTTCAATGGCCGATCGAACATTCTGGCCCGTGACCGCCTCTCAGCTAGTGGAGGGCAATCTTGGACAGTTCCACGCATGAGACGCTTTTGGTTCTCCGCTCCCAATGCGGCGACAGGGAGGCGCTCGAGGAGCTGCTGCGCGGGATGCAGGCGATCCTGTATCGATATATCCGCCGCCTGGTAGGTGAACAAGGAGCGGGCGACGTGTTGCAGGAGGTCTTTCTCCAGATCTGCCGCAAACTTCGATCGCTGCAAGAGCCCCGGTTCTTTCGCGCCTGGGCCTACCGCATCGCGACCCGCGCCTCGTTCGCATTTCTCCGCCGAAAACATCTCTGGGAGGAGAGGCATGACGACGGCGTTGAGGCGGACGATCTCTCCGCCAGCCATGAGGAGGATGCGGCAATCCTGGTGGCTGAATTGCATGCTCTTCTCGACCAGGTCTCCCCGGCCAGCCGGGCGGTGCTGGATTTGCATTATTTGGAAGACCTCACGATTCAGGAGGTCGCCGCCATCCTGCAATTGAGCGCGGGCACGGTCAAGTCGCGGCTCGCATACGGTTTGAAATGTTTACGCAACGCAACCGGAAGGAAAGGGTGAATTCCATGACAGAAGCTTATGAAGCCGTCCTCCGCAAATCGCTGGACTCTGTGGATCGCAGGCAGAGGTGGATGAAGATCATCGCCATCGTGATGGTTGTTTTTGCATGCGCCAGCGCGGCGCTCGGCATGGTCTACCTGCAAGACATGAGACTGCTGTACATCGCGACCTATGTGGGGCTGACCTGGTGGACGGGCGGGCTGGCCGTAGCCATCCTCGGCGTATCGAACCGGAATGCGCAGTTGGTTCTGCAGGCCATCATGCTGGTTTCCGAAACAAGCGGAGACACGTCCGCGCATCCCTCGCCCCGGACTCAAGACAAGCGGGAGAACTGAGCAGGCTACAGAAAAGCTCATTTTTGCGGCAGGCCGAACTTTAGATGGGCTTCAAACCCGGTCACATCCATGCACCAACATCAACGGGTTCTAGCCTCCGAGAAATGCTCCACTGTCTTCTTGCAGGGAATTCGGCCTCTTTTCGCAGTCTGTTCCGCCGTGTTGCAAAGGGCATCAAGACAATGGCTTTCCGGTTGTCATCCCCGCGGGACCACAGGAAATGCGGGCTCTGCGCAAACCGGGATGCGCTACATTGCCGCATCCGCCAGACGCTTTGCCCGCCATAGCGCGCCTTCGAGCGGCACCACCGCCTCGCGTCCCACCGGCATCTGGGGCGCGGCGGCGTGGAGCCCGGCGAAGAAGGCCTCGCGCACCAGGCCCATCTTCTCCACCACGCCGCCGGTCCAGGCCACCGGAACCTCGCCCGCAATCCCGTGCTTGCGGCGCAGCTTAACGCGCACCAGCAGCACAAACTCCACCAGGTCGGCCGCCGCCTGGCGCAAGACATCGAGCGCGACCAGATCGCCGGCCTCTGCCAGCTCATTTATCGCCGGCGCCAGCGCGGCAAAGTCCGGTCCCGGCGTGCTGTCGCCCAGGTTGATCAGGTCTTCCAGGCTACTCGTGCCCCAGATCTCGCCTACTCGCGTGAGAATCTGCGTCGGTTCCTCGCGGTCATAGGCGTTGAGCGCCCGGCGCACGCTGTGCAGCCCGATCCAGTAGCCCGATCCCTCGTCGCCCAGGCGCGAGCTCCAGCCGCCCGCGCTCTCCCGGCTGCCGTCCGGTGCGCGGCCAATGGTATTCGATCCCGTTCCGGCGATCTGTAGGATTCCCGGCCCGCCCCGGAAGGCGGCATCGAGGGCGAT
>JBEKDH010000013.1:0-39135 GCA_050014455.1 Occallatibacter sp. | reverse complement strand
CGTAGGTTCCCCCTCCGTCATCGATGTTGACGATAATATTCCCGGGAGTGTCGAGGTAGCCGGTCATGCTGATTGTCCCGGTGGCGTCGAACACATATTCCCCGGGGCCAACAATGACGCCGGTGAGTGGGCCAGCGATTGTGAATGTGGCTACCGTGCTACCCAGGTTCACGGTGAGGAATATCTCGTCGGGTGTTGCCATGGAGTAAGGATTGGCCGCGCCCCAGAAGGCGCCGGAGGTGAACGCGGTGAAGGCACCACTCTTGCCGCCGATAGAGTTGTCGGTGGGACGGAATGTGACCACCGTTGGGGTCGTTGAAGTCCATGTAGCTGTGTCAAGATTCAATCCAATTTGACCCGTGACGTACGCGTCGGCCAAGGCAGCCGGGGTGATCGCAAGGGCCATTGCCAATGCGAGAAAACCTAATGTGAATCTCTTCATCTTTCCTCCTAAGAATCGCCCTGGGGGCATTTCGTACTGCTCGCACCCTCTGCGAAGTGCCGCCAAAGGGCAGGTCCTCGGTTCCATTGTCTTGCCCTGCGAAGCTTGCCAATCTCGCAGAACAGCTTGCCATTGCAGAGATTCGCATCGGGAAGCTGCTCACTCTGCCTTCGGCGCATCGACTCAAATCCTGGGGAAGAACGGGAAACCCGAAACTACGCGTTTATAGGGATTATACAGAATCCCCATCGACACGCCCCACTAGCGCTGGTCCTCTTATGTGCAACTGGAGTGCCAAACTCGATTCATTTAGATTCAATAGTTTGCGAGTAGCAAAAAGTGACAATATGCAAAGCCTTGCACGTCAATGTTCTAAATATTTTCCCTTTTGGCGGGGGAGGGTTTGCGCGGGAAAAGGGAAACCCTGGCTCAAAAAATCCTGCCGGATGGGCAGAGGAAAAACTCCCGGTTTTCCGTTCTCCATGCAGCGCGGCGACCGCGCATCGCCGCCGGGCGTCGTAAACTGAAAACGTCGTACCAGGATTCCCTATCAGGATTCCCCATGAAGAAACTTGCTATCGGTTTGTACGCCGCCATCACCGCCGCCCTGCTCGGCTGGGGCTTCTACCAGGCCATCTACGCCGCCCCCGAGGAACAGACGATGCACGAGGTCCAGCGCATCTTCTACTACCACGTGCCCTCGGCGATGGTCGCCTTCCTCTTTTTCGGCATCTCGCTGGCCGGCTCCATCGGCTTTCTCGCCTTTCGCCGCAGCCGCGCGGAATGGGCGCAGATCTGCGACGCATGGGCTCTGGCCGGGGCCGAGGTCGGCGTGATCTTCTGCACCGTGGTTCTGATCACCGGGCCCATCTGGGGCCGCCGCGCCTGGGGCATCTGGTGGACCTGGGACGCCCGCCTCACCACTACGCTGGTTCTGTGGCTCATTTATGTCAGCTATCTGCTGCTGCGCCGCTTTGCCGCCGGGCCGCAGGTGCAGACCATGGCCGCCGTTTTGGGCATCTTCGGCGCGCTGGATGTGCCCATCGTTTATATGTCGAACCGCTGGTGGCGCACGCAGCATCCCGCCCCGGTCTTTGGCGGCGGCCCCGACTCCGGCATCAAGGACCCCGCCATGCTGGCCGCATTCGGCTGGAACGTCGTCGCCTGGCTGGCCTGGGGACTGCTCATCCTCGGCCTCCGCTACCACGTCGAGCGCCAGCAGCAAAAGCTTGCCGCCCAGGAGGCTCAGGCGGCTCTCGACGACAACTAGAGGCCTTCACCACGACGCGCAGAGATTCTCCAAAGCGAGGACAAGATGGATCAAAGAGCCATTCTCGATCACCAGTTCACCGTTGCCGCCTACGCCATCACCTGGATCATCCAACTGGGCTATCTGGCCTGGCTGGCCGTCAAATGGCGGGCGCGGAAGCGCAGTGCGGCTCGCAGCCGCCTGGCTCCGCGATAGAGAGCGGGAGACTACGGCTTACGGCGCGCAGGCGTTCCCCCGACGAGTTTTGCGCACGCTCCCTTTCGTTATAATCTCAGGTGTTATGGAAACTACAGGTTGCGGCACAGCTATCGTTACGCCCTTTCGGGCCGATGGGTCGATCGATGAACAGGCGCTCGGCGAACTGGTGAGCTGGCAGATCGACGCGGGGATCGACTTCCTGGTGGCCTGCGGGTCAACGGGCGAGGCGGCCACCCTGGATGAAGATGAGTGGCTGCTGGCCGTCCACCTGGTTGTGGAGGCAGCGGGCGGGCGCGTGCCGGTGTGGGCGGGCTGCACACACAACGCGACGCGGACACTGCTGCGCCAGGTGGGCCGGCTCGGCCTGATTCGCGGCGTGGACGCCGTGCTTTCGGCCAATCCCTACTACAACAAGCCCTCGCAGGAGGGCCAGTTCCAGCACTTTCTAGCCCTCGCCAAGGCCGTCTCCCCGCTGCCGGTGACCGTCTACAACGTTCCTGGCCGAACCGGCGTGAACCTCGATCCGGAGACCGTTCTCCGTTTGGCAGAGGCCGCACCGAATATCGAGGCCATCAAGGAGGCCAGCGGCAAGGTGACTCAGATCGCCCATCTGGCACACATCCTGCCAGACGGCTTCAAGATCTTCTCTGGCGACGACAATCTGGCGCTGGCGGCGATTGGAGTGGGTGCGCACGGGCTGATCAGCGTAGCCTCGAACGAGATTCCGGCGGAGATGGGGCGCATGGTTCGCTTCGCCCTCGGCAACCGCTGGGCCGAGGCCCGCGAGATCGAGCGTAAATACGCGCAGTTGCTTGACGCCAACTTCTGGGAGTCGAATCCCGGCCCGGTGAAGACAGTGCTCAATCTGATGGGACGGACCACCAACCACGTTCGCCTGCCGCTGGTTCCGCCCACCCCAGCCACGCGCCTCAAGCTGGAACGCCTGGCCACCGAACTTGGCCTGATTTAGCAGGCGCCTGACCGGTTAACACAAGACTGGGCGCTCGATCCTTGCCGCGTCCATTCGGGTGCTCCACCTGGGCACCCTCTGGGCACCGAGTCCTTGCTTCTGCGGCAAGGGTGGGATTCGCTGCCGCATCTTCCTGCGGCCAGATCGATCGGCACACTCCCGGCCAGAGGGCGATCTGCGGTCGTGGAGTTTGCGGAATGAGGCCGCTCCCCGCCCCGTTTCGTTCCGAATCTGCAACGTAAGCGGATTGATAGAACACAGACCCGTGCAATTGGCTTATAATTCGGGCGTTCCATTCAATCGGTCGCAAGACGCCATTTTCCGGCGGCTGCAACCGGGGAGGCCAGAATGCTGAAGCCCTTTTTGCTGTTTTCCGCAATGACCCTGTTCGTGTTTGCCACCGCGCCCGCCGAGGGACGTCCGCCGCAGGAGGCTGCCCCCGCAAGCACCAATCCGGTGAAGGGGACCGCAGCCTCGCAGGAGAAGGCGAAGGTTCTTTTTTTGCGCGACTGCGCGTTGTGCCATGGGGAGAATGGAAACGGCAAGACCGACGTTGCCGCCAGCATGTCGGTGACGCTCGACGACTGGACCGAGGCAAAGGCGCTGGCCAACAAATCGGACCAGGATCTCTTCAATACCATTCGCAAGGGCAAGGGCGACAAGATGCCTCCCGAGGATTCGGGCCGCGCCAAGAACGACGAAGTGTGGAACCTCATCCTGTACATTCGCGGCTTGTCCAAGGGGCAGCCCGCGGCGCCGGCACAACCAGCGGCCGCTCCGCCACCGCCTGACGCTGCGCCGCCACAGCCCGCGGCTGTACCAGCGCCCCCCCCGACAGCTCCCGCCCAGCCAGACGCCACAACGACGCAGCCTCCGGCGGCTCCCGCGCAGCCGACCAACTAGGTTTCGACTCAGACAGCGGGCAACCCCCAGATGCACCGGCTCGCACAACCGTTCACTGGGCCACCGTCAGCCGCACCAGCGAATTCTGGTCAACCCGCGAACCGGCTTCCGGCATCTGCGCCAGCACCGCTCCCGGCCTGGCCGGCAGCCTGGGCGGCGCGTCTGGACTGCCCACCGGCCCCACCGGCACATCTACAAAAGTGGGCGGCGACGTCTTGATGCCCACGCCAGCTAACGCCGCCTGCGCGCTCACCACCGGCAACCCAATCAGCTCGGGCATCACAAATCCATCCGGTTCGTCGTGGCTCGGCGCGGCCACCAGCAGGTTGATGCTGGGCCTGGCAATGCCCTGCGCATGGCCGGGCGGATCCTGCGCCAGCACCGTTCCTTCGCCAGCGCCGGCGTAGGGGAGCCGCGCCGTCGCGCCCACCTCCAGGCCCGCGCGCCGCAAGGTGAGCGCCGCCACCCGTTCTGCGCGGCCCACCATATCCGGGACTTCCACCTTTTGCGGCCCCAGGCTCTCGGCCACGCGCACCAGCCACTCCCGGCGCACCACCGTTCCGGCCGCCGGCATCTGCGTCAGAATGTGCCCCGCGGCCACATCGCCCGAGTAATAGCGGTTGTCCACCATCAAGTTCAGACCCAGGCCGGCGGTCTCGCTGCGCGCATCGGCGATGGTCATTCCCTTGAGCGCCGGCACCTGCACCTCCGCGCCGTGAATGGCAAAGTGCATGGTGGTGATGGCCGCCAGCAGCGCCGCCGCCACCAGCAGCATCAGCAGCGAGACGACCTGGAAGAAGTTCACCAAGAAACGTTTGTTCATTCTATGGCCTCACCGGCTGGACTTACGATCTGGTGCTTGGTCGCAACCGCAATCTTCCGGATCTTCGACGCCGCGCAGCATTTTCAATCGCCGCGCGCCCATATCGGAGCTCCGCCGGAGAAAAACTCCGGTCATTGATGAGTGTACACGAAGTGTGTATTCTATAGACCGAAGGGCGCGACAGCATGAACAGGCGGGAGGTCATCCGCAGGCTCCAACAGAACGGCTGGATCGAGGTTGCGCAATCCGGCAGCCACAAGCAATTCAAGCATCCTGCCAAGCCCGGCCGGGTCACGGTCGTTTACCCCCAAAAGATGTTCCTGAAGGAACTCTCAGGAGCATCGAGAAACAATCTGGCCTCAGGCTCAGGTAAAGGAGGGACCATGGAATACATCGCCTACCTTCACAAGGACAAGAACTCGGACTACGGCGTCAGTTTTCCCGACTTTCCCGGCTGCGTAACCGCCGGTTCCACGCTGGAGGAGGCGCGCGCTATGGCCGCCGAAGCGCTCGCGCTGCACGTTGCCGGAATGCGAGAAGACGGAGAAGAGATTCCCGAGCCGTCTACGCTCGACGATTTGCGCGCCGACCCGGCCATGAAGGGCGCTGTAGCTTTCCTGGCTGAACTCCGCGAACCGGAGAGAACCGTCCGCATCAACATTACCGCCCGCCAAAGCCAGATTGCGGAGATCGACCGCCGCGCCCGCGCCCGTGGGCTTACCCGGTCATCCTATATTGTGCAATGCGCGTTACAAAGGAAGGTCGCCGCGCGCTAGTCAAAGGCTATTCCCGCGAGTTCAAGTATCGTCATATAGGCAATCATCAGCAGGACGCCAAGTCCTAGCTTGAGGCTTGCGGCGGCAGGTAAGCTGATTTGGCCCGTCCTCGACATCTTTGCGATCCCGATTTGCGTGGCAAAACCCATGAGGCAAGGAAGCAAAACAAAAAGCGGGACGAAGAAAAGTCTTTCAGTGGAGAAGCGCCTCTTCGGAGTGAACCACAACCCGTGGATCACCAATGCCTCGGAGATGCACATGAAGAGCAACGCTCCTACCCAAAACACGTGGCGCTGCATATTGCGACTGACCGGGCCCCAGGGTTCAATGAGTTCGCCCCAGGGTTCGGTGGGTTCTAGTTCTTTCGGCAGCATCTGCTTTATACCCCCATGCTCCGCTTTCGGGGCCTCAAGAAACTCGCAGCCAGTATACAGCCGCCGCGTCCCGCCCAATCGCGGATCATCCGTCACCGGATCGGCGCGGTCAGACTCTCTCCGGACCCTCTTCAGTCCGCCCCTGAACTTATACCCAGGCGGTTGCGCACGCTTCCCGGCTCGTTCCTCCTGCTCACACCGGCGGCAGCGCATCCACCACCGGAATCCCGGCGGGCGGCGTGAAGTGGAAGGTCTCAGGAGAAACTGGTGTGTTGTCTGCTTCGCCGGTGAAGGTGAAACGCGTCAGCGCGCCGTCGGTCTCTTCAATCTCGATGCCGGTAATGGCTCCCTCGGCGGTTACGGCGAGGGTGAGCCGCGCCACGCGCCTTTCCTGACCCCTGGGCTGGCCGGAGAGCGTAAAGAGGCCGCTCGATCCCGCGGGCAGCAGCGTCAAATTGTCCATTTCCTTTTCGAGCTCGGTACGGCCCAGCAGGAAACGCAGCGGAGAGCGCAGGTCGTCGAGTTCCCTGGCCGGGATGCGCTGCACCTGGGAGTCGCCGCTCGAGTAGAACCAGGCGTACTTGCCGTCGAGCAGGAAGAGCTTGCCGGGCGGCGAGCTGTAATCCCACTTCATGCGGCCGGGCTTGAGCAGCAGCAGCGTTCCGCTCTCCGTGCGCTTGATGCCCAGGCCCTCGTAACTCTCGGTGAATCCTGCCTTGAGCGAGCGCAACTGGTTGTAATGGCGGTCGACGCGCTGCGCCAGATCGTGCGCGCTTGGCAGCGAACCCTGTCCAAAAGAAGGGAGGCCGGAGATCAGCGCGGCGGCCAAAATCAAACCGCCGCGCCGCAAAAGCTTGCACGGGTTCATTGCAGCGACTGGGTGCAGTTGGTGCCGCCTGCCGGATCGGCTTTGATGGTGCCAAACTGGTCGCTACAGAAGCCGCGATCCCCGGTCTTGCCCACGGTCTGGGGAACGGCCGTCACCGTGTAGCCGGTATACCGGTCGGTGCTGTTGATGGTCACCTTGGTGCAGTTGGCAATGGTGAAGACGTAGCCGGACTTGAAGCCGGAGGTCAAGTCGCCCTGCAGCATCTGCGCCGCTGTGGGCGAGGGAGCGCCGACGCTGGGATCGCCGCCAAGTGCCGAGAGCGAGCAGGCATACCCATTGGCGGGATAAGTAGACTCGTAATTCATCTCCGCCTGCTGGATGGCGCGGATGGATTGAATCGCCGACAGATCGTTGGCCCTCTTCTTCAAGCTGCCGACGGTGGGAATTGCAATCAGCATCAGGATGGCGATGATGGCCATCACGATCAGCAATTCCATCAGCGTAAATCCGTTGGAGCGCTCGCGGCCTCCGGCCGATCTTGAGTCTCGCGCGCCGCCGCGGCCAATACAGAACGAAAACTTGCGATTCATGGGGTTCCAGTGCCTCTTGGAGCGGGCCGGAGGTGCGCGGCCCACCCGACAAAATGCTACAACGTATGGACGTGGAAGGGAAATGAGACGCTCGGAAGCAGGGGTTAGGGGCTAGGGATCGGGGCCTGGGGCCAGCTTTCATGGCGCGGCGAGCAATGCCGCCAGCCGGAGGCTGTATTTGATGGCTGCCAGCGGCCCTTCGTGTAAACCCGCAAGCGCTGGCGCCCGTCCATCCTATATTGGGGGGGAGAGGGTGGAGGTTCGCTTTCGCTGTCCGTGTTGCGGATGCAGGACGCTGGAGACCGCCGGCGCGCTGGCCTTGTGCCCCGTCTGCTGGTGGGAGGACGATGGCCAGGAGGACGACACCGCCGGCGAGATACGCCTGACCGTGAACGGCGACCTCAGTCTGAGCGAAGCTCGCGAGCACTATGCTCAGTGCGGCGCGGCCCATCCCCGCTTTCTCCCGTACGTTCGTAAGCCCCAGGTCACTGAACAGTAACGTGCCTTTCGCGATGCTCCCCGCGCCGGAACCGAGCCCCCGGGTTTGACCCTGCCAGCAAACCCCCTTACCATGAAATCAGGTATTTCCCGGCCAAGGGTGCGCCGGATTCGCGTCGAATGGCGCTTGAGGGCGGCCGTTTGCGGCGTGAGTTTGCAGTCTGTAGCTCGGGATCGGCAGTTAATCGTCCGAATTGGCGGTGTTGAGCCTGGGGATGGCAGCCGGATGGGCAGCCAAATGGCCAATTCGATCGGCTCGCAGCGGCGAGCCTGGAAGGCAAAACGTTGAGTTCTACCGATACACTTGAGAACAACCCTACCCTTGGTGCGGCCGAGGCCACGCCGGATCACGCCCACGAAGGCCATGAGCACGACCACGAAGGCCACGACCACCAGCACGGTCCGGTCCACGATCACCCCAGGAGCGAATCCGCCGCGGCGGACGCGGGAACCCCGGTCCTCAACCCCGACTGCACCCGTGAGCTGGTGCTGGACATTCCCCCCGAAGAGGTCTCGAAGGCATATCGCGGGGTGGTGGGCAATTACCGCAAGTACGCCAAGATTCCTGGCTTCCGCGCCGGCAAGGTGCCGGATACGGTGATCAAGCGCAGGTTTGCGGGCGAAATTCGCAAGGAAGTGATTGACAGCCTTCTGCCGGAGCGGTTCAACAAGGCTGTCTCCGAGCTGGGCGTGAGGCTGGTCGGACAGCCGCAGGTGACCGAGCTGACCGTCGAGGACGGCGCGCCGCTGCACGTCAAGGCGATCTTCGAGTTTGTTCCCGATTTCTCCATCGAGGGCTACGAAAAGGTGGTGGTGGAGAAGCCGCCGGTTGAGATCACCGAAGAAGAGTTCCAGCGCGAGATGGCGCAACTGCGCGAATCGCGAGCCACCATTGAGCCGGTAGAGGAAGACCGCGCCCTGGCGAACGGCGATTGGGCGCAGATTACTTACAAGGGCCAGATTGAAGGCGATGCCGAGGCCGCTCCCATCGCCGGCGAGGACTCACTGGTGGAGATCGGCGGCAAGGACACGGTGGCGGCTTTTACCAACGCCCTGCTTGGCGCCAAGCCCGGGCAGGAGCTGAAGGCCGAGGTCATTTATCCCGCCGACTACGGCGAAGCCAAGCTGGCCGGCAAGACCGTGGCTTACGAGGTCGAGGTGAAGGCCATCAAGAAGCGCACCCTGCCCGAGCTGGACGACGACTTTGCAGCGGAGCTGGGCGCATACGAGAGCTTTGCCGATCTGGAAGCCCGCGTCCGCGAGCACCTGGCCAGCCGCAAGCGCCGCAGCGTGGTGGGCGAGACCAAGAACCGGCTCTTTGCTGCCCTCGGCGCGCGCTATTCGTTCGCGCTGCCGGAGTCGCTGGTGCAGGAGCAGATTGACGCTCGCCTGGACCGCGGCCTGCGCGCCCTGGCGGCCCAGGGCATGAACACGGACCAGATGCGCAAGCTGGATTTTGGACGGCTTCGCGCCGCCCAGCGCGAGGGCGCTGCCGCCGAGGTGAAGACCGGCATCCTGCTGGACCGCATCGCGGAATTGGAGAAGATTTCGGTCAGCGACGAGGAAGTGGACGATCAATTGCGTTTGATTGCTGTAGAGGCTCGCGAGCCGGTCGATACCCTAAAAGTGCGATTGACCGAGGACGGCGGGCTAATTAAACTCCGGGAACAATTGCGGCGGGAGAAGACCGCAAATTTGCTGTACGAACGTCTGCCTGGCTAGGGCGGGGGACGGGCAACAGGCGTCGCGCGGCATATAGACCGCGCGGCCAACCAGCAACGGGGACGAACGGCCCCCAACCGAAGGGTGAGAAGAAGACTCAATGGCATTGGTTCCCATGGTGGTTGAGCAGACGAGCCGAGGCGAGCGCGCCTACGACATCTACTCCCGTCTGCTGCGCGACAACATCATCTTTCTTGGCACCCCGATCGACGACATGGTGGCCAACCTCATTGTGGCGCAGTTGCTGTTCCTCTCCGGCGAAGACCCGGAGAAGGACGTGCAGCTCTATATCAACTCGCCCGGCGGCTCCATCACTGCCGGCCTAGCCATTTACGACACCATGCAGTTCATCAAGAACAACGTGGTCACCTACTGCATTGGCCAGGCGGCCAGCATGGGGGCATTTCTGCTGCTGGCGGGCACCAAGGGCAAGCGCTTCGCCCTGCCCAACTCGCGCATTCTCATCCATCAGCCGTCCATGGGCGGATTGAGCGGCCAGGCCACCGACATCGACATTCATGCCCGCGAGATTCTGCGCATTCGCGAGATCACCAACAACCTGATCGCCAAGCACACCGGCCAGCCCCTCGATCGCATCGAGCGCGACGTGGAGCGGGACTTCATCATGAACTCGCAGCAAGCCAAGGAATACGGCATCGTCGACGAAATCATCGACCGGCCGCGCACGTAGCTCGATCACCGGGCTGGCGGGGTTGACTCCGCTAACCCGACTAACACTGCTAACATCGTTCAAGAGGGAGCCTTTCAATGAAGACGCGCACGGGACCCGAAGAAGCATTGCGCTGCTCGTTCTGTCACAAGTCGCAGGACGCCGTGGCCAAGCTCATCTCGTCGCCCAGCGACTACCCGCGCGCCTATATCTGCGACGAGTGCGTGGCCGTCTGCAACTCGATCCTCGAGGATGACCGGGGTGAAGCCACTCCCGCCGCCGCCGCCGGCCACCTGCCCAAGCCGCAGGAGGTGAAGAGCTTTCTCGACGACTTCGTGATCGGCCAGGACCAGACCAAGAAGAAGCTCGCTGTCGCCGTCTACAACCACTACAAGCGCATCCAGATGAACCGCCTGCGCAACAACGAAGTGGAGCTCACCAAGTCGAACATCCTGCTCATCGGCCCCACCGGAACCGGCAAGACGCTGCTGGCGCACACCCTGGCCAAGATGCTCGACGTTCCCTTCGCCATTGTGGACGCGACCACGCTCACCGAGGCAGGCTATGTGGGTGAGGATGTCGAAAACATCATCCTCAAGCTCCTGCAGGCCGCCGACGGCGATGTCACCCGCGCCCAGCAGGGCATCATCTACATCGACGAGATCGACAAGATCGGGCGCAAGGACGAAAACCCCTCTATCACCCGCGATGTCTCTGGCGAGGGCGTGCAGCAGGCGCTGCTCAAGATCCTTGAAGGCACCGTGGCCAACGTGCCGCCGCAGGGCGGGCGCAAGCATCCCCACCAGGAGTTCACCGCCGTCGATACCACCAACATCCTGTTCATCTGCGGGGGAGCGTTTGTGGGCCTGGAGCGCGTGGTGGGCCGCCGCGTGGGCAAGAAGGCCCTGGGCTTCAAGGCTACGGAGAGCGATGCCGAAGCGTCGATGCGCACCCATCGCGATACCGAGTTGCTGCGCAAGACCGAGCCGCAGGATCTGATCAAGTACGGCCTGATTCCCGAGTTTGTCGGCCGCCTGCCGGTCATGGGCGTCCTCGACGAGCTGGACGAGGCGGCGCTGATCGAGATCCTCACCAAGCCCCGCAACGCTATCCTCAAGCAGTACCAGCGCCTCTTCGAGTACGAGAACGTCCGCCTGCACTTTACCCACGAAGCCTGCTGCGCCGTGGCCCGCGAGGCCCTGGCCCGCAAGGTGGGCGCGCGCGGCCTGCGCATGATCCTGGAAGAGCTGATGCTCGACCTGATGTACCACCTGCCCAGCAACAAGCGCGTCCGCGACCTGGAGATCACCAAGGATATGGTCGAGCGCCGCGACCTGTCGCTCTGCCTGCTGGAAAAGGCGGGCTGATCTTCAACCCAGGGAATTGCAGCCAAGCATGGTAACGGGGAGAGGGCCGGTCCGCGCCTGACCGCAGTCATTGGCCCTGAGCCGCTCTTGCCCGACGAATCAGCTCCTTCATTAGGCTTGTTGCGGCATCTACAACAAGCTGACGCGGGTTGGGAATCACAAACATGCCAGAGCGGGTAAGGAACGTCGCATGCATCCCGGAGTTCGGCAGTGAGACGCTTGCGCGCGGCACGGCGCGCGAGGCAGCGGGAACCGTCGAAGCAAGCAAAGCCTGACACAGCGTCTTAATCGTCTCATCGGGCGCGTCCCAGAAGATCGCGCGACCAGAAAAATTAAGGTAGCGCGCAGAGCCGTCCTGGTATGCAGCCAGCGTATCGTACGCTCCTTGCACCGGAAGCTCAAAAACGACGCCAAGAATCTCCCATGCCGGTTGCGGATCCGGCTGCTCGCCGAGTTCGCGTAGTCCCGACCAAACCCAGAGTTGCGTCCGCGTTTCCAACATGGGAAGAGCCAGCACACTGCGCAGGCATGATTTTGCCTCTTCTTTCTTTCCCTCGCCCGCAAGCTTGGTGGCATCGGCGATGCTCTGAAACGGTCCCGGCCTCCCATCCAGCTTTACGCGCCGCAAGAGCTCCTTAATCGGCTCGCAGGCGAACAGTCCTTGCCGTATCGGGTCGCCCTCGCTGCCGAGTTTATGGGCTTCCGTATTCGAAGAGGTTGTCATCCCCCCAGAAGACTACCTTTTGGCGGCGCGCGTGGCAACTTTCCTGGCGGTAGGCCTTCTCGATCCAGCCACCTGTGGAAAATCGGAAGTTATCTAAATTCGCAATCTACCACGGCAGCGAATCGAAGCCCGGTATCGGGAAGGCGGCGCTCAACTCTCTCACCTCGCCCGCCAACCGCAAGAGCCGGGAAGCGTCCGCGGGGTGGCGCAGGGCATCCACGATCCAACCCGCGATGCGGCGCATATCCTCTTCCCGCATTCCCCGCGTAGTGGAGGCTGGGGTGCCGATGCGGATGCCGCTCGGCCGCAGCGGAGGGTTGGGATCGTCCGGGATTACTTGCTTATTAGTGGCGATCCCGATCTGCTCCAGGGTCTGCTCCGCCTGCTTGCCGTCGAGGCCGAAACTCGCAATGGTGTCGGCCACCATCATGTGATTGCCGGTGCCGCCGGTGACCAAAGATACGCCCGCTCGGGATAGCTCTTCCGCTAGAGCCTTGGCATTGGCAAGAGTCTGGCGCGCATAACTCTGAAACTCCGGCGTCTCTGCTTTGCGGAAGGCAATCGCGGCGGCGGCAATGCTGTTCATGTGCGGCCCGCCTTGCAATCCGGGGAAGACCGAGTTATCGATCTGCCGGGCGTATTGCTTGCGGCAGAGAATCATGCCGCCGCGCGGGCCGCGCAGGCTCTTGTGGGTGGTAGTGGTCACAATGTCGAAGCCCGCGTCCAGCGGATTGGGCAGAACGTTGGCGGCGATCATGCCCGCCACGTGGGATACATCGGCCATGGCCAGCGCTCCCACCTCGGAGGCGATGGAGTGGAAGGCCGCATAGTCGTACTCTCGCGGATAAGAGGTGTAGCCGCACAGGACGATCTTCGGACGGGTCTCCAGCGCCAGCCTGCGCACCTCGTCGAAGTCGATGGCGCCCGCCCGATCCGGCCTCGTCTTGTAGCGGACGAAGTTGAAGAGCTGGCCCATGTGCGAGACGGGAGCGCCGTGGGTCAGGTGCCCTCCATGGGAGAGGTCCATGCCTAGAATCGTCTCTCCCGGTCTCATGAAGGCCATGTAGACCGCTTGATTCATGGGCGAGCCGGAGAGCGGCTGCACGTTGGCGTGTTCGGCGCGGAAGAGGCGGCAGGCGCGTTCGCGCGCGGCGTTCTCCACCTGGTCGGCGAAGGCCTGCCCGGCGTAGTACCGCCGGCCGGGGTAGCCCTCGCAATACTTGTTGGTCAGCACCGAGCCCAGCGCGGCCAGTACCTCCGGGTAAGTGTAGTTTTCTGAGGGAATCAGGTTGATTCCCTGCTGTTGGCGGAGCTCTTCGCCGGCAATTGCCGTGAAGATCTCAGGATCGGATGCGAAGAGGAAATCGCGGAAACTGGTCTGTGAAGCGGTCATGGGCAGTCCTTTCAGGGATGTCGCTGGACATGGAAATGATTGCCCAGGCGATCGGCTCCCAGCGGTTCCACAATTGCCGCACCCCGAAACCCCTGCACTCAAGTGGCATTTTCCCCAAGAAAATGCCACCCTGCACAATGCCGGAAAGGGCACGTGAATTGTGGAACCGCTCTCGGACTGCCTCGCGCTCCCCGGTGGTGGCCCACCTGAATCGCCAGTTACGCGAGGGATACCGGAGACACGCCAGCGTCTGCGCGGTCCCGGAGATGCCATATTACCATAGTTCGAGCCCGGCGCTCGCGGAGAGATTGGAGCTTGAAAGCGCCGCGCCATCGATCTTATCGTCGTCGAGTCCCGCCACATCCAGAAGCAATACGCGGGGAACCCATCCTGCGCGGTCTCATCCCGCTTCGAAGATCCCTAGTCTGCGAAGGATCTCAGCGGTGGTAAGCCGCTCGATTCCGCAGTCTTCAAAATCGTTGTCATTCGACCACAGCGGAATCTTCAATTGCAGCGTCAGCGCAAGAATCTCGACGTCTTCCGGATCGCGCCATTCAATCAGGCTGCGCGCCTCAGCCATCGCGCCCTCGTAAACTTCAGGGGAGACGATCGAAACAGGAAGCGCGGCCACAGCCAGCAAGAGCGCATCCGGAGTGAGTTTCTTCTTGCGGCCAAGCAGGAGAGCGTATTCCCTGACCTCCGCGAAGGTCGCCTCCGTGGTGACCACCTCTTCAATCTCGGGATGGCTGAGGACCAGCCGGGCTCGGCCGCCAATCACGGATGAGAGCAGTACATTAGCGTCGGCGGCTATCTTCACGGCGGTTCTTTCGCCAGGATTGAAAATCGGCGAGAATCTCCTCCTCGCTGAGTCCGCACCTCGAAATCTGGCGCGCCACCTCCGCGCTCAGAACGGCAAACAACTCCCGTTTCAACTCCAAGGGCAGTGTGGACTCCGGCCGAGGAAAGAAGATGCCGGCCAGGCGGCCTCGCCGCGTAACGAGGATCGGATCCTTCGCGCGCAGCATCCCCCCGGCATTCTCCCGGAATTCGCGCACCGTGCTGATCTTCATGGAACCACCCCAGTGATCAGCTTAGCACCAAACCTCTTCCCACAGGCGGGCGCCCCAGGCCCCGCTTCCGCAACCCGGAATTCCTTGCAACTCCGGCTTCCAGTTCAGGCTTCAGCCTTGAATCCGACAAGACTTCGATTCCGCAGCTCTCGCGGGCCGAATCTGCGGTCTATAGGCCGTGCGTCGCGCATGACTTTGTAACCGCAACCGCAGTAATGTTCAAGAGCGAGTGCCTGGCCAGGGTCTTCAGAATATCTTGTAGCCAATGCCGGCGCTGGCGCCATACGGAAAGAGCGGGGAGTTCGGAATCCCCGGTATGTTTGGCCACTGGAGCCACTGTTGATATTCGAAGTCGCCCCGCGCGCTGAACCTTTTGGTCAAGCGGAAATCGATGCCGCCGCCATAGGCGAGGGCGGCATAGCGGCCCGAACCATTGTTGTCCTCGAAGTCCATCCTGGACATGCCGGCCAGCACCTTGGCGTAGGGGGTGGCGTTGAGAAAGCGGAAATGGTGGATGGGCAGCCGCGGGCCGATCAGGTAGTTGTCCTCGTCAATCCCCTCGAACTCGTTGAAGCGCAGCCAGCGCCCCTCGCCCTCAATTTGAACCCAGCGGGTGAACCGCATATCCACGAAGGCGCCCACGCCGTAGAGGCGGTTGGGGGCCGTCTCGGCCACCGCAAATCCCGCGTAGTCGGGCTGATAGATGCTGCCCAGGGCGCCGGCGGTAAGAGAGAGATGCCCCCTGGTGGCTGAGGGAACCACTTGCGCGCGGGCGGAGGCGGCTCCAGCGGCAAAACAGAAGGAGACGAAAGCTAGGGTCGCTGCAAGGATCGGTCGTTTCATCATCACAAGAGCCGTAGGCACAAAGCACGTCCAATCGGGGGGAGTTTGGGTTGCGTGAGCCGGGTTTCCTTCGAAATCCGGCTCCCTCTTTTGAGCACCCTGGCTTGGGCAAGCCGCGCGGCTTCCGGCCAGGAGCTTCCTGAGCCGGTTCTACTGCGGGTTCGGCGGAGCTTGCGCGGGCCGCTGCTGGGCCGCGTCGCCTGGGGCCGGTTGGGCCGCGGGCGGAGGCGATTGCGGAGCCGCGCCGGAATCGGCAGCCGGCGCTTCCGGAGCGGTAGGAGCCGGCGGCTGCGCGGGATCGGGCGCTGCCGGGGCCGGAGCGGCTGGAGCGCCCGCGGCGGGGGCTGCCGGAGCTGTGAAGCTGACCGTCTCGTAGCGCTGCAGCTTATAGAAGATGGGGGTGACCTCGAAGGGCATCTTGTCGCGGGCGTTCATGGGTGCATAGCGCTTGGCGTTCAGCATGTGCACCTTGTCGTCCCAGGGATCGGTCTTGATCCAGCTGCCCAGGGGCAGCGCGGCGGTCTGGGCCAGGTCGTCCCAGTTGATTCTGGGCGCCATCCGCTGCAAGTCGGCCATCCACGGGGTTCCGTCCGTCTTGAGCAGCGAATCGCCCAGCTTGGGCGTGTTGAGACCCTTGAGCACCTTCTCCCGTTCGACCAACTGCGCATAATAGAGGCCGGCTGAGGGCAGCTTGTCCTTGTACATCGAATTCTGCAGATACTCCATGGCCTTCTTGGCGGCCTCCGCGTTGTCGTGGTCGGAGTGGTACATATCGATGCGCTGGAAGGTCGACTCGTCGGGGAACATCAGCCGGTCGTTGAAGGCGTAGCGGGTGTCGATATGGTGGCCCATGGCGATGTGGGCCAGTTCCATGGCGATGACCGAGGCGATCGACTCTTCGTTGGGCAGGCTGTCGATGAGCCCCTTGCTGATGAGAATGGTGTTGCCCACCGTGGTCGTCTCGATGGTGGTTGACAGCAGTACGCGGGTGTGCAACTGGTCGGTGAAGGCCAGGTTGTTGGGCACCACCAGGTTGACGACGATCTGGTCCAGAACCTTGTTCTCATAGCCGCCCGGATCCAGCGGCGCCACCAGGCCGGCTTCCACCAGGCGGTCGATCACGTTGTTTTCAGCCTGGGTAACCCAGGCGCGCGTGGCCTGCAAGGGGCCCACGTCCTGCGAGTCGTCGCTCTTGTCCACGGCGTCGTCCACCTTGACGCTGACGTTCTCGCTGTCGCGGGTGGGCAGCTTGAGCGAGTAACCCCAGAAATGTGTCTGGGCCTTCAGCCCGACGGTCTTGGTATCGCCTTCGATTCGGTTGGTCTCCTCGACATAGATGGCCACCGGCAGCCAGATTCCGGGCTGTACGTTCATGCGCCAACTGTCGAAGTGGAAGTAGTACTTGGAGGAGTCCTCGCTGGTGGGGCCGGTATACGTCCCGTTGAAGCGCACCACGTTGCCGTCCACATCCTCGATCCAGATGCGGCCATAGAACCGGCCCATGCCACTGACCTTGGGGTGCACGTCGAAGACCCACGTCCGCACCGAGCCCAGAAACTCCCTTCGCACATAGCTGAAGACATAGTGCTGGTTGTCGAATCCGGTGGGGTCGAGGAACATCATCTGCATGAAGCCGGTGGGCGAATAGGTGAAGCGCTCCAGGCCCAGCGCCTTGGTCAGTCCGGTGATGGCCGCAAACGAGCCCTTGAAGAAGGTGCGCTTGCCGCGCTCCCTATCGGTGCGCGGATTGTAAGTCTTGTCTACGAAGCTCTTGCCGAAATCCACCCGGCTGAGGGTGTACTGGTCCTCGACCGGCACCTCGTAGAGCTTGACGTCCGGCTTGGTGTTCTGGATGTAGGTCTCCACCAGTGGCGTACGCTGCCGGATGTTCCTGATCAGCACCTTTTCGCGTCCGATGGCCCGCTCAACCAGCGCCGCCTGCTCAGGAGTGAGCTGGTGCGCCTGCTCGAACTTCGGCGTCTTCTTTGCGAACGCGCAGGTCGCGCCCAGGGTAAGGATCAGGAAGGGGAGGGAGATCTTCCGAAACGTCATGTCAAGCTCCTAGAGTGAGTTCTTGCAATTCTTCGTCTGCCGGCGAACTCGGGTCCGACATCGCGCGGCTGAGTCGAGCTTTTGTTCCTATGGGCAGTGTAAACGCTACGCCAGTTGGAAGGTGATGGTGATGGTTGTGGTCAGGTCGACCGGCTGACCGTTGCGGGTGGCCGGCCGGAAGTGAATCTGCTCGGCGACGCGGCGCGCCTCCTCGTCCAGGCCGTGGCCCAGCCCATGCACCACGCTCTGTACCACCACCCGCCCGCCCGACGTAAACGTGACGCGCAGGACGACATCGCCCTGAACCTTCAACTGCCGGGCTTCACTGGTGTAATCGGGCTTGGGCTTGGTAACAATCTCCAGATCGGTGGAGGTCACCGGAGCCTGAACCACCTTCTCTGCCGGCGCGGCGACGGGTGCTGCCGGCATGACGACCGAGGCCACCTTGCCGCCCGTGTAGCTGCTGGTGGGAACCGCGGCGGCGGCGGGAATCCCTGCCGAGGCCACCTTGCCCACCACGCCTGCATTGGAGCCGGACTTGAGCCCATTGCCGATGCCGGTTGAGCCAACCACCCCATGTGGCGCTACCGCCGGACCCTTCATGCCGCCATACGGATTTCCGATCGCCGCGATGGTCGCCGGCCCCTTGGCGTTGGGATTGGGCGTCACGCCGAAGGTCTCGCCCAGATGCACCGGGGCAGTCGAGGGCTTCACGTGGCTGTCCTGCGCCGGCATGGCCGCCGTCAGCGCTGCCTTGGGCTGCGGAGCCAGAATCACCGAGGGCTTGGCCTCCTTGATCGTTGGCAGCGTTACCTTGGCTTCCATCTGGATCGGCTTCAGGTCCGGCTTGGGCGGCCGCGGTATGTTGATCTTGGGCTGCTCAAGCTTGATCTCCGGCAGTTTGGGCTGCTCGATCCTCGGCGGCTCGGGCAGCTTGAGCTTCTCCGGAGGCGGCTCGGGCTTGGGGATGATCAACACCGTCATCTCATACTTGTGTTCATCAATCACATGCTTGGCCGCCGCTCCGATGTAGAGCATCAAGGCCAGCATCAACCCGTTGATCGCGATACTGACGAGAAACGAGCCGGGCGAACGCTCGGGCTCGGGGAGCAATCCGAGTGCGGGCCTGCCTGGGGAACCGTGAACGCGCATGTTTCAAACCTCTTTTGCGTCCGCCGGGAGGGAGCATGGTCGCTTCTGCTCTCCCGCGTGGACCTGCTTAACCCAAGGCGGATTATCGGCTGCACAAGCCCAGTAGGCTACGATACGCAACCATTTTACTAGAACTGTGGCAGATAAAAAAGCCCGCAATCCCACCCCACACGGAAGGAACCCGGAAAGAAACGGCTTTGCTCCCATCGAATGCCGCCGGCGCAGATGCCATGCGGAACGATTGCGATGCACGCGCCATGCCCCATGGCCAGCCGTTTCTCCCACGGTCTGAGGCTGGAGTTGGGCTCCAGCCCGGCCACACTGTAATAGACTCAAGTTAAACCAAAGCGTTCCTGAAGGAGCGGTTTATTTGTGAAGATATTGGTCACAGGCGGCGCGGGGTACATAGGTGGTACAGTGGCCGGCCTGCTTGTCAAATTGGGACATCGAGCTGTTGTCTTTGACAACTTGAGCCATGGCAGGCGCGATCTTCTGCCGAAAGGGGTGGAATTTGTCGAAGGGGAGCTGGCCGACCGGGCGGCTCTTGAAAACCTTTTCATCGCCGCCAGCCAGCAAGGCCAGCCCTTCGACGGCGTCCTCCACTTTGCCGCCCTCATTGAAGCCGGCGAGTCCATGATCCGGCCCGAGATCTACTTCCGCAACAACACCGCCTCCACCCTCTCGCTGCTCGAGGCGATGCTGGCTCACGGTCCCCGCAGGCTGGTATTTTCTTCCACGGCGGCCGTCTACGGGGAACCGGAGTCGGTGCCCATCCAGGAAGATGCGCGCCTCCTGCCCACCAATGCTTATGGGGAGTCCAAGCTGCTGGTGGAGCACATGCTGGGCTGGCTGAACAGGATTCACGGCCTGCGATGCGCCTCGCTGCGCTACTTCAATGTGGCTGGAGCGCCCGAGGGGCCCGACGGCGTGACCCGCGGCGAGGCCCATGAGCCCGAGTCGCACCTGATTCCGCTGGTTCTCGACGTCGCCCTGGGCCGGCGCGCATCCATCAAGATCTTCGGCGACGACTATCCGACCCCCGACGGAACCTGCATACGCGACTACATCCACGTCTCCGATCTGGCTGACGCCCACCTGCTGGCTCTCGATGAGCTCGAAAGGCACGACCGCCTGATCTTCAACCTGGGCAACGGCCAGGGTTTCAGCGTCCGCGAGGTCATTGAATCGGCCCGCCGCGTGACCGGGCATCCGATTCCCGCCGAAGTCCATCCCCGCCGCCCCGGCGACCCCGCGGTTCTGATTGCCAGCTCGGAGAAGGCGATCCGCGAACTGGGCTGGAAGCCGAAGTACACCCAGCTCGACGAGATCGTCCGCACCGCCTGGCTCTGGCACCGCAAGCGCTACGCGCAGTAGAAGCAGCGCGGCTTGAAACTTCAAGTAACGACTGCAATGAACTGCCGCCAACTTGCCAACACGCAATCACCGCGAAGCGGTGGCTAACTTGCTGGATTTGTTTACAAACAGCCTCATCCAACTATCTTGTTCATAAGCAGAGGCGATTCTCGAGGGCCTCGGCGTGCGTTCGCCGCGGGATAGAGCGAAATCAGGGTCTCTGTGTCCTCAAAAGTCTTGTGCAGGGTCGCCGGACACGCCGGCAGAGAGGTGCTGGAGTACTACTCGCACATCCACCAGAAAGCCAATCGTAAGGCCGTGGCCGCGACAGGTAACGTCACAATCGCGTCACAACTGGAGAAATGGAGGAGTTTGCCGATCGTTAGCGGAAGCCGGATAAGAAACAAATTAAATAGGTTTAATGGTCGGGACGGGCAGATTTGAACTGCCGACCCCTCGCACCCCAAGCGAGTGCTCTACCAGGCTGAGCCACGTCCCGACACAATCGAGCCGGCTCTCGCGGAGCCGGCTGTGGGGTCCAGATCAGTTTACACCAGCGCGGCCCCTCTGCGCCCATGGATCGTTTGTCTTCAAAACAAAGAGGCTTGAAGGGAGAGACCGCTCAAGCATTGGGCCGATCGCTCGGGCCCATCCTACCGGTCCACCCATCCCCACGCCCATCCCCTCTCCCGTGGCAAGGCCCAATCGAGGTACACTGTTCTCCAAATGCTGATTCCCGCCGATTCCCGCTCCGCCCACCTCTGCCGCCGGCCTTTGCCGCGCCTGGCACGCATCTTCCCCGTGCTTCTGCTCACGATTTCCCTCGCCCAGGCAGCGCGCCCCCAGCCCGCGTCTCCCCAGGCCAAACCGGTCGATCGCCTGCTCATCTACGCCATCGACGTGGAGGGCGGCCAGGCCACGCTGCTGGTGGCGCCCTCCGGCGCTTCGCTGCTCGTCGACACGGGCTGGCCCACCCCCGACAGCCGCGACGCCACGCGCATCCAGCAAGCCATGCGCGACGCGGGCATCGCCAAACTCGACCACGTGCTCGTCACGCACTTTCATCACGACCACGTCGGCGGCGTCCCCGAGCTGGTCAGCCGCGTCCCGGTCGGCGAGTTCCTCGACCACGGCGTCAACCGCGAAGACTCCGACATCACGCGCACCGACTATGCCGCCTACCTGAAAGCCATCGAAGGCAAGCCGCGCCGCATCGTGCATCCCGGCGACACCATCTCCATCCCCGGCCTCACCACCATCTTCCTCACCGCCGACGGCGAACACATCGCGGCGGTTCCCGGCGTTAAGCCCGCGCCCAACCCATACTGCGCCGCCGAGCCCAAATGGGAGCTGGATGCAACCGAGAATCCCCGCTCGGCCGGCGTGCTGGTCACCTTCGGGAGCTTCCGCTTTCTCGACCTTGGCGACCTGACCAAGGCCAAGGAGATCCCCCTCGTCTGCCCCGACAACCTCATCGGCACAGTGGACCTCTACCTGGCCGATCATCACGGCATGAATCTCTCCAACGCGCGCGCCTTCGTCGATGCTATTCATCCCCGCGTGGCCATCATGGACAACGGCGCCCACAAGGCCGGCAGCCCCGAGGCGTGGCAGACCATCCATGAGAGCCCCGGCCTGGAAGACCTCTGGCAGCTTCACACCGCCGAAGGCTCCGACGCCGCCCACAACAGCCCCGCCGCGCTGATCGCCAACATCCCCGGCTCCGCCGACGGCGCTTACATCAAGGTCGTCGCCTCGCCCGACGGCAGCTTCTCCATCACCAACTCCCGCACCGGCCAGACCAGGGAGTATCCGCGCAAGTAAGGAAAGAATCTTCTATCTGTGTAGCATGTAGCTCGAATCTGAGGCGGATAAGGTCGGGTGCCGCATGTTTCGGCCGCCGCATCGGATCGGACCTTGGCTCGGTCGGAGATTTGTCTCTACGAATCCGATTATTTCTTTAGAGTTGTGTAAGAAACTCCCCACGCGAATGACTACCTTATACAAGAGAGAATCTGAACGATGCCCGGCTCAAAAGATCAATGCGACTGCTTATACCAGGAAGCGATCTCCGCGCATGGCCCCGCGCTCGGCCGCCTGGCGAGAGCTTACGAGGCGGATGCGGAAGATCGCCGCGACCTGCTGCAGGAGATTCACCTTGCCCTGTGGCGCAGCTTTGCAGGTTTCGATGCGCGCTGTTCGCTTCGTACCTGGGTCTACCGCGTAGCGCACAACGCGGCGGCTTCGCACATTCTGCGCAGCCGCAGAGCCAGGTCCAAGACGCTCGTCAGCCTTGAGGAGATCGAGGAACAGGGCGGAATTGCGGCCAGGGACGATACCGGCGGCTCCGTCGAGCGTAGCCAGATACTGGAGCGGCTTTACGCGTTCATTCAGTGCCTGAATCCGCTCGACAGGCAAGTGATTCTTTTGTACCTGGAAGGAATGGACGCCGCTTCGATTGGCGATGTTACCGGCATCTCTTCCGGCTACGCCGCCACCAAGATTCATCGCATCAAGACGATTCTCACCAAACGTTTTCGCAGTGGAGGAGACCATGAAAAACGATAACCCTTCAAACGGCTTGTGCAACCTTTGGCAGAGCCAGAGTTCGGAGTTGATCCCCATGCCGGTGGACGAGCTTCGTCAAGCCTCCAACAGGCTGGCAAGGAGGGTTCAATGGCGGAACCTAAGAGAATACGCGGCCGTAGCCGTGGTCGTGGCTGTGTTTTCGTTTTACGGTTATCGCTTTCATGCCATGATGCTTCGCGCCGGCGCCAGCCTCACCATCGCAGGCGCTCTGTTCATGGCCTTCCAGCTTTACAGGAAGGGTTCGGCTGCGGAGATGGCAGCCGGGCTGGAAGCGAAGAACTGCCTGGAGTTTTACCGCATGGAGCTCGTGCGGCAGCGCGATCTGCTTGCAACCATCTGGAAGTGGTATCTTCTGCCCTTCGCTCCGGGGATGATTCTGTTTCTTCTCGGACTGCTTTTGTCTGTCATGGAACAGCCGGCCGCGCACCTGCACTATGGCTTGATTGCGCTGGTTTTCGGCGCGACTTTTGCGGTTTGTGCGGGCGTGTTCGTCCTGGTTGGGGCCATGAACCATAGGGCAGCGAAGGAACTTCAGAGACAAATCGACGCGCTGGATGCGGCACGGATCGAGTCTTGACAGTAAGACGAGCTTATTGCGAGTCATGCTTGAGGGGACGCAGTTTCTCCCTCTTTTCTCAGCCCAGCTTGATATCGAATTGCAAGACCAACCGGCCCACCGGCCAGAAATGGAAGTTTTGCGATGCATCTCTTCATGCAGTTGTTATCAGCGCGCTCTCTCGCAGTTAAAACAACCACGCTGGCGCTTTTCTGGGCACTGCTTGCGTTGACGGCGCTGTCCGCCCCTGCGCAGCAGAAGCCATCCATCGCCGGAGACTACGCCGGAACCATCGCCGGGCTACACCTCAAATTGCATCTGAAGGCTGATCCCGCGGGCACAGTTACCGGCACTCTCGACAGCACCGATCAGGGCGCAATGGGCATTCCCTGCGCTGACATCCGTCTCGATGGGCAGTCCCTCTCCTTCACTGTTCCCGCCGTCAACGGTAAGTGGAAGGGAACCGTCTCCGCCGACGGAGCGGCCCTGACTGGAACCTGGGATCAAGGCGCGCCCCAGCCCCTGAACTTCGCCCGCGACACATTCGTGTCCGCGGCCAAGCCTTCGCCCGTCGACGGCATCTGGCTGGGCGCGCTCGAAGCCGGCGGTCAGTCTCTTCGCCTCCAGCTCCAGGTCAAGAGCGACGCCGCCGGCAAGGAATACTGCACTCTAGACAGCCTCGATCAGCGCGCCATGGGCCTGGAATGCTCCAAAGTTGTCTTCGCCGCCCCTGAGTTCTCTTTCGACGTCCCCATCGTTCACGGAAGCTGGGCCGGCAAGCTCTCCGCCGACGGCAACTCCCTTTCTGGAACGTGGAACCAGGGCAGCCCCATGGCGTTGAACTTCAAGCGCCAGCCAGTCGCGCTCGCACCCGCGCCGATCCCCCCACCCAGCTACAATCCGGCCCTTCCGCCCGTCTCCGCCGCCGATCTGCAATCGGTCCTCGACAAGGACCTGGCCGAAGCCCTCAAGAGCGGCCAGCTTGCTCCAGGCACCGGCGCGGGAGTTTCCATCGCCGTTGTCGAGCACGGCGTGCACCGCGTCTTCAGTTATGGCGAAGCCAGGCCGGATTCGATCTTCGAGATAGGCTCCATCACCAAGACCTTCACCGGCCTCATCCTTTCGCAGTTAGTCGAGCAGGGCAAAGTCAAGCTCGATGAACCGGTGCGCGAGTTATTGCCGCCGGGAACCGTCTCGAAGCCCGCGGGCGATGAGATCACCCTCCTCGATCTTGCCACGCAGCATTCCGGCCTGCCGCGCTTGCCGGATAACTTCAAGCCCGCCAACCCAGCCAACCCCTATGCCGACTACCATGCGGCCGATCTCTACGAGTCTCTGGCCAAGCACGGCGTCGCCAAACCCTCCGCCCCCGGTTTTCTATACAGCAACCTGGGCTTCGGCTTGCTCGGCCAGGCCCTCGCCGTTCGTTGCGGAATTCTCTACCCCGCGCTCCTCAAGGAGCAGGTCGCCGATCCTCTCGGCTTGAAGGACACAACCATCTCTCTCACTCCCGAACAACTGGCCCGCTTCATCCCCGGCCACAGCGGCGATCATCGCCCGGCGCATGGCGACGATCTGGACGCCTTGGCCGGAGCCGGAGCCATTCGCTCCACCGCCGGAGACATACTCACCTATCTTGAAGCCAACTTGCATCCCGAGGCCCTCAAGCCGGCCGTCAAATCTCCCGCCGCCGCGACGCTCTCCGCCGCTCTCACCCTGCAGCATGAACTGCGCGCCGATGCCATGCCCGGAACCCGCATCGCGCTCGCCTGGCTCTTTGCAACTGAATCCGGAATCTACTGGCACGACGGCGCCACCGGAGGCTATAGCTCCTTCGCCTTCTTCAATCCCAAGGGCGACTACGCCGCCGTGGTTCTGCTCAACACTTCCATCGGCCAAAATGGCAGCTTTGCCGACCGCCTGGGCCGGCACATCGGCCAGAGATTGGCCGGCAAGCCCGCCATCTCGCTGGCTAACTGACCAGGCGGAAAGGAACGCAGGCCAAGGGAGCGGCCGACGGAGGGCCTGTAGCTCGACGGGGTTGTGCTATCGGGGGAAACTGGAAACGGACGGCCGAAGCCCGTGGTCTCCCACCCCTATTCGTGGGCCACCAAGGGCCGGCCGCCAGCCCGCCACACCGTGCCCTCGCTGACCAGTATCTTTTCTTTCTTTGTTATTGGGACTTTCTCCATTGGGCCCCACCTCAAGCACTGCTCAACTGTCCCGTATACCGGGGTGCAATTTGAATTTACGCATTCCCTGATGCCGACAGAGTTCACGATGCAGCTTTGTGCGCAGTCCTGGCTCACAACCTTGTTGGTGGTCTGGGTCAGCTCGCATTTAGCCTTGGCCTTCGTCTTTCCTGTAGGCACGTCTGCCTCTTCCAACCGGCCCTCTGCGCTGAAGCGAACGAAATCGCCCCCTGCCTCTGCTGCCTTCCGCAGGATGGCTGCTTCCAGTTCGCCTACTGCCTTTTCGCCACTCTTGTTGCCCGGATACGAGGCTCGGACCGTCCCAATTTTGACGTAGCCCTTGCTCTCCAATGCGAGTTCGTCTTCGCTGGTGACCTTGGCGGAAGAGGTGCGCGCATCGAGCTCCTGCTGGATGACTGGCGTGAACGCGGCTTGAACGCTGCCCTGTTTTTGCGCCCATCCGCTAGCCGGCCATAGGACGATTGCGATTGCCGCCGCAAACTGCGTCGCCCCGATAGCACCGCCTCGCCATGGAGAAATGTTGGCCATGGTCGGCCTCCTGTGCCGGCATGGCTTGCGCTCTCACACACACTCCGGTGGGATCACTGTACCTCAACATTGCGATCCTTGTCAGTGAATTTTGTCATGCGCGCATGGGACTTCGCGGTCTTGGCTTCCCGCCGGAGGAGAAGTCGCTCCCCGCCGCGGGCATGTGGCGCACCCTAGTTCCTCGGGATCTTATCCTTTCCAAAAAGATTGGGTGCCCCATCCTTCCGCGTTCTGTGCGGAAGGGTGGGTTATCGCGAATCTCGACCGCCGGATCGGGTGTAAAATTCTTTCGTCATGGCGAAGTTGGCGCGCTATCAGCAATGCGGCTGCTTTCACCTTCTGACCTTCAGTTGTTATCGCAGGCAAGAGCTGTTGACGCGGGAGGGAGCCTTTAGCGTCTTCGTGCGTGAGCTTGAGGCAGTACGCGTGCGCTACGGCTTTGCGGTTGCCGGGTATGTTTTAACGCCGGAGAACGTTCATCTGCAGGTCGGAGAGCCGCGCCGGTCGTCGCTGCCGGTTGCGCTCCAGGTTTTGAAACAGCAGACATGGCGCAAGCTGAAGCAACGTGGAGAGGTTCAGTTCTGGCAGCGGCGGTACTATGACTTCAACGTGTGGAGCGAGGAGAAGCGTGTAGAGAAGCTGCGGTACATGCACCGGAATCCGGTCAAGCGCGGGCTGGTGGAGAAGCCGGAGGATTGGCAGTGGTCGAGCTTCCGGCACTCCGCGACGGGGGCAGTTGGCATCCTTGAGATCGAGTCGGAATGGACGGCGCCGAAGCGGGAAGCACAGACGGGCCATCAGTTGTGCGTCCCACCCTTCGCCAGAAAAGAGGCGAAGGATGGGGCACCCGCATTTGTGGAAAGTTAAGAATCAAAGAGGCTTAGGGTGCGCCACCCGCCGGGTGCAAGAGAGAGCGGAATGGAGGATAGGATGTCGAAGGCAGGGAACTCTCATTCGGGCGCTGCGATGCGCGAGGTCTTGAATCTTTTTGTGTGGTGTGCGCTGCTGACGCTAACAGGCGTCGCATACGGGCAAGAGGAACAAGGTCAATCTAATACGCTAGCATATGCCGCGAATAAGGCCAATGTGCCCGATGCAATTGCAAAGGTAAAATCGGGCGATTTCAATGGCGTACATGTGGAGATAATTGCCGAGGCTGGAGCGGCGGAGGCAATCCCCATCCTGAAAGAGCAATTTGCACGTAGCCAGGACCCGTTCCTCAAGGCCAAAATAGCGAGCGCCGTGGTCAGGCTGGGGGACAAGGACAATACCTATTGGGACTTTCTGGTGAAATTGGCAACCCCGGCGGTGGAGAGCGACGCCCCTGACTTCATGAACTACGACTCGGATGGAAGGGCTAAGCCTGGGCCGTCGCCGGAGTTTGTCGCGTGGGCGAAGGCCCACAATGTCTCTCCCCAATCAGTGGGCGAGGATTCGTTGTATTGGCTCCCAGCAAAGGTGTTGCTGCTAGGCTCGACCAGCGATCCGAGGGCGATCCCGTTACTCCGGCGAGCCCTCTTGTCGCCCAATCACCAGATCGAAGTCGCGGCGGCGCTTGGATTAGCTGAGACTAGGGACGAGGATTCTATACCATTGATTATCGAGACGTGCAGGAGGACGCCGGCAGAGGCGGCAGCCGTCATTGCAAAATCCTTGGTGTGTTTCGATGACCCTCAAGCGCAAGGTGCGGCCGACGAATATATTCCGAAGGACATGGCCAAACAGGATCGCGAAGCACGTGCGAGGGGAGAGAAGCCGCTCGGAGAGAAACCGCTCAATTAGCGCTCGCTGGATGAGTTTTGCAGTGCTAGCGGACAGTCCCCGGCCTCGCATGAACAAAAATCCGTGCAACCGGCTTCGACTCTGAGCCTGGGTGCATCTGTGCCGGGTGCCCCACCCATAAACTAACCGCGAAAGAGGATGCCCATCCTGCGCCTTTTTCTAGCGAAGAGCGGGGGACCCGCGCTCTACTTCTCAGCCCCGTGGCACTTCTTGTACTTCTTTCCGCTGCCGCAGGGGCAGGGATCGTTGCGGCCCACCTTCTCGCCGGTGCGGCGCTGCGTGGGCTGGCTGGCTGCGCCCGCTCCGGCCAGGCTGGCCGCCGCCATCTCGCGCTGCTTCTTGCGCTGGAACTCCTTCTCCAGCGCGTCGATGGTGGTGGAAGGCTGGCGGGTGTTGATCACGATCTCGCGCGGAGCCGCATCCGGCGTTTGCGGGCGAGCCGCGCTGGCTACCGGCGGAGCCGGCGGAACGGCGCGCCGAATCTCCGGCGCGGCGCTTACCGGCTGCCCATCCGCTCCCAGGATTTGCATCCGGAAGAGATAGCGGACCGTATCCTCCTGGAACTTGAGCATCATGGCCTCAAACATGTCGTAGGACTCGCGCTTGTAGGCCACCAGCGGATCCTGCTGCGCATAGCCGCGCAGCCCGATCCCCTCCTTCAGGTGGTCCATTGAGAGCAGGTGTTCCTTCCACAGCCCGTCGATCACGCTCAGCATCACCATCCGCTCGTGGTAGCGCATGGTTTCGGCCCCGAGAATCTTCTCCTTGGCCGCGTAATCCGCCTTCAGCCGAGTAAAGATGGCCTCGCCCAGCTCATGCCGCCCCAGCTCCAGCGGCTTTATGCCGGCGCGGGCCATGCTCATGCCGAAGTGGTCGACCAGCTTCTCGTCGAGCCCCTTCAGGTTCCACTGGTCGGGATGCAGCTTTTCGCCGGCGAACTCGTCCAGCAATCCGCTCAGAATCCCGCCGGCATAATCCTCCAGAATCAGCTCGCGCTGGTCCATCCCCTCCAGCAGCCGCCGCCGCACGCCGTAGACGGCCTCGCGCTGCTTGTTCATCACGTCGTCGTACTCCAGCAAATGCTTGCGCGACTCGAAGTTCTGCGCCTCCACCGCCTTCTGCGCGCCCTCGATGCGCTTGGTAATCATCTTCGACTCGATGGGTACATCCTCTTCCATGCCCATGCGCTGCATCATGGTGCTCATCCACTGCTTGGCGAAGATGCGGATCAGGTCGTCTTCGAGCGAGAGATAGAAGCGCGACTCGCCCGGATCGCCCTGGCGGCCAGCGCGCCCGCGCAACTGGTTGTCAACGCGCCGCGATTCGTGCCGCTCGGTGCCCAGGATGAACAGCCCGCCCGCCTCGATCACCTTTTCGTGATCCTCGCGCGCCGCCTCGGCGTGGACCTTGAAGACCTCGGTCCACTCCGGCTCGGCAATCTCGAACTCCTGGCCGTTGTAATAAAAGCGCAGGAAGCCGGCCGGCGCCATGGGATTGATGGCGCCCTCGGCCACGCTGATGGCCCGCGCCCGCCCCTTCTTCACCAGCTCCTGGCGGGCCATGAAATCCGGGTTGCCGCCGAGCAGAATATCCGTGCCGCGGCCGGCCATGTTGGTGGATATGGTCACCGTGGCCAGTCGCCCCGCCTGGGCCACAATCTCCGCCTCGCGCTCGTGGAACTTGGCGTTCAGCACCACGTGGCGCACGCCCTTGCGCTGCAGGATTCCCGACAGCCGCTCGCTCTTCTCAATCGACGTGGTGCCCACCAGCACCGGCTGCCTCTTCTCGTGCAGCTCGGCGATGTTCTCGGCCACCGCCTTGAACTTCGACTTCTCTGAGAGGTAGACCGCGTCGGGATTCTCCAGCCGCCGCATCGGCTTGTTGGTGGGAATCACCACGATCTCCAGCTTGTAGATCTTCTCGAACTCGGCCGCCTCGGTCTCCGCCGTGCCCGTCATGCCGCTCAGCTTCTTATACAGGCGGAAGTAGTTCTGGAAGGTGATGGTGGCCAGCGTCTGGTCTTCCTTGCGGATGTTCACGCCCTCCTTGGCTTCGATGGACTGGTGCAGGCCGTCGCTCCAGCGGCGGCCCGGCATCAGCCGCCCGGTGAAGGTGTCCACAATGATCACCTCGCCGTCCTTCACCACGTACTCCACGTCGCGCTTGTAGAGGGCGTGGGCCTTGATGGCCGTCTCCACGTAGTGCTTGAGTTCCCAGTTCTCGGCGTCGGCAATGTTGCCGATGCCCAGCAGCTTCTCGATCGTCTCCCAGCCCTCGTCGGTCACGCCGATGGTGCGCTGCTTCTCGTCCACAATGTAGTCGCCGGTCAGGTACTTCTGGCCCTCGTTCAGTTGCAGCCCCAGTTCCGCCACGCGTTGCGTATCGCTGGCTTCAATCTCCTCGCCCAATTCGAGTTCTGGAATGATCTTCCGCACCCGCGCATACTTGTCGGTGGTCTGGTCCGTCGGGCCGCTGATGATCAGCGGCGTCCGCGCTTCGTCGATCAAAATCGAGTCCACCTCGTCCACGATGGCGTAGTAATGCCCGCGCTGCACGCAGTCTTTTAACTCAAACTTCATGTTGTCGCGCAGGTAGTCGAACCCGAACTCGTTGTTGGTTCCGTATGTAATGTCGGCCGCGTAAGCCGCCCGGCGCTCGTTGTCGTCCAGGTCGTGGACGATGACGCCCACCGTCAGCCCCAGGAACTCGTAGATCTTGCCCATCCACTCTGCATCGCGCTTGGCCAGGTAGTCATTCACCGTAACCACGTGAACCCCGTGCCCGGCAAGCGCGTTCAGATAGCAGCTCAGCGTGGCCACCAGCGTCTTGCCTTCGCCGGTCTTCATCTCGGCGATCTTGCCCTGGTGCAGCACCATGCCGCCGATCAGCTGTACGTCGAAGTGGCGCATCTCCACAGCGCGCCAGCCGGCTTCGCGCACCACCGCAAAGGCCTCAGGCAGCAGCTCGTCCAGAGCCGCCCGCTCGGCTTCGCCCTGGGCGGCCGCCCTGCGCTCCTCAGCCTCCTGCGCATCGTCCTCCAGCCCCTTCGCCCGCAACTCCTCGGGGCTCTCGATTCCCTTCAGCCGCTCTGTGACCCGCTCGGCAATCCGGCTCCGGAACTCCACCGTCTTCAACCGCAACTGCTCGTCGGTCAGTTGCTTGATGGCCGGCTCAAGCCCGCTGATCGCCGCTACCACCGGCGTCAGCTTCTTGATCGTGCGCTCGTTCGCAGTGCCAAAAATCTTGGTAAGAATCTTATCGAAAAACACAGTATTCTCCGTTTCCCAGTGTAAATGGTGGGGGTTGCGGCAACGATCCAACAACTCTGTCATCCTGAGCGGAGCGCAGCGAAGTCGTAGGACCTGTGGCCGTCTTTCGCGCTTTGGGCGCTCATGGCTTCAAAGTGGGTGCCCCATCCTGGCGACGTTCCTGTTTTGTCGCAAGGGTGGGAGACCACGAATCTCTACCACTTGGGTGCCCCATTCTTGCGACGTTCTTGTTCTTGTCGCAAGGATTGGAGCCCACGAATCTCTACCACTCGGGTGCCCCATCCTTGCGACGTTCTTGTTTTTGTCGCAAGGGTGGGAGACCACGAATCTCTGTCATCTCAAAGCCGTAACACCAACTGGTCGACCCGCTCGCCCCTGCGAATCCGCCTGAGCTGCCGGTGCAGTTGCTTCATCAGGCTCTCGGGTTCGCCCTCTTCGTCCTCTTCCACGTCCACTTTCTGTCTGGCCTCGATGGCATGTGACAGGCTTGGCCGCCAAAAGGCTTGAAGGAAGAGATACGCCATTCCGAGTCCCACGGCGGAGGGCTGCACACCAAAGAGCCGTCTTCCCCTCCGCGTCTGGCGCACCCACGGCACGCGGCGGATCAGGTAAAGGCACAGAATCGCGACAATCACCACAAATGGCGCGGAGAAGAACAGACTCAAAATAGAGGAAACATCCACATGCATAAGCACCCTCGCGCATTACAGGCAAGACTTCTCGAAGGAATCGGTCGCGGATGCAAAGCAGCGTGAGCCACCCTGAACATCCGGACCGTTTCGAGTAAGCTATGCGCGTGGGAAGGGTGGCGGACGCTGGAAGCGCGAGGGCAGAGCCGGCGCGTCGGGCGTGCGGCCAGCGTAAGCGAAGGCCAAGGGCGACAGCAGGCTCAGAGGAGAGATGACGCCAACGAACAGGATCGGCAGAATCGCAAGCCAATCGGGAGAGCCCCCGGAATGGCCATGCGGAAGCAGCATGAACAGGAGCGCAATTCCGATTGCGATAGCCGCAATCAGTATCCATCCGCGCCGCTGCCGGTCCTGAATCATCGTTGAGTCTCTCTCGCACTCAGTATACAGATCTCGCCGGCAAACTGGGAATGATCCCAATGGTGGAGTCAGGGCAGCCACATCCAATTTCACTCGTGAACGAGAAGCAGGCATACCGCGCAAAATATTGAATTCATGTGCTTTGTAACAAGGGCACGGCTTCAGCCGGGCTGCACCTGGGCGATGATGCACGATGGGCTTTAGCCCCTGCTTTCTGAATTGGCCTGCAAACGGAAATGGGGGCATGGAAAGGTTGGCAGGGGCTAAAGCCCTTATCATTTTGCGCTTCCGTAGCGGCCCGGCTGAAGCCGTGCCCTTGTTACAAAGCCAACGGTAGATAGCGATTAGGGAGACGAAGATGGATTTCTCCAACCGTGGGTGGTGGGGCAGTTTCCGAATAGGCGACCACTCGCGATCGAGAGCTCTTCGTGATGGTAGACTTTATTGAATCGTCTCATGCAATCCCGGAAAGACTGCCAATGTTTGGGGGTTTTCGAGCGAATGACCTGCTCGGTTCGTCCCCTCCATGAAGCAACTGCTGTTCCAGGAAAGGCTGCGTAGATGACAGAACTCGTACCTTCGGATCAACCTTCCAATCCGGTCCGGCAATTCATTGGTCTAGGCCTGCTAATGGTTGTCATGTACATCTGTATGTGCGCCATGCGGTTCTCGAACAATTGGTTAAACATTGCTTTCGTCTGTCTCTTTCTTCTGCTCCCATTCCTTGCGGTCCGGGCTGCTCTGTGTCTGCGTCCTTGGGCCATAGTGGTGGCAGCAGTTGTTCTCGCGCCCATTTTGGCTATGTCATTGCTAGGCCTTTCGGCGATCGCGATCTTCGATATTCCAGCTGAGGTGGGACATCGGCAATTGAGCAGAGAGCTGGGCACTGTAGAGCAGGGACGCTATTCAGTCCATCTGGCGTGGGAAGAAAGCGCAGGGGGCGCGTTGGGACCGCACGGCGTAAGGTTAGAACAACGCAGGATCATTGTTCCCGGGCTTTATGCTTTTAGGACTCTCGACTACTTCGACGGGGCAAGTCAGGGCAGCCTTTCAGCTGCAGGTCCCGGTAGAATTGGGCTGCATGTTCCTAACACCAGCCGCCATCAGGAAATTGATCGCGTTTATTCGTTGAAGCCCTGGCTCTACTTCTGATCTAGATCTGGCCATCACCGCAGGATTCCGGGTGTATCACCGGCAACCCGGAAACTGACCCACTGCCCAACCCTGGCGTGTATAACTGGCCTATGAAACCCTTCGGGTATGGCTGGCCCATGTGGACATCCATCGCCATGTGGTGCGTCATCGAAATCTATTGGGACGCGGCCAGAAAGAGCGCCGCTCCGGCCTCCAGTTCGGAGTCCCGGGCATCGCGGTGGCGGCATCTCTTGTTGACAAGCGCCGCCCAAATTCTGATCTTCATTCCCATTCATGGGCTGAGACAGCGTTGTCTGCCCGCCTCTGCCATCGTCACAGCAGCGGGGCTCACGCTCAATGTAATGGGTCTGGCGCTGGCGATATGGGCGCGCCGCTGCCTGGGCCGCTACTGGAGCGGGGAGATTACCATCAAGGTCGAGCACAAGTTGATTCGCAGCGGCCCATACCGCGTCCTGCGGCATCCCATCTACACTGCCCTGCTTAGCCTCTATGCAGGCACGGCGATTGTCTCGGGCGAACTGCACGCGCTGATCGGTCTGGCGCTGGTTATACTCGCGTATCTGCGCAAGATACGGCTGGAGGAGGCGAATCTGATGAAGGCCTTCGGCGCGGAGTATCGAGATTACCGAGCCGATTCCTGGGCTATGCTTCCAGGGCTGTTCTGACGCCCCCGCGCTCGGCCGCTCGGGAGAGCGCGCGACCCCGCTCAGCGCCCGGCCACCCACCGCGCCGCCCCGTACAATGAATGAGGACGCATCCCTCAGCCGATGGCCGACGAAGAGAAGAAGAAGCCCAACAAGCCCGATGAAGACCCGGTCGGCAAGGTCTACGACTCCCGCCTGATCCGGCGCCTCGCCCATTACCTGCGCCCTTACTGGATTCAAGCCACCGTCTCCGCTCTCTCCATTACCTGCAAGTCCATGAGCGACGTCACCGGACCCTACCTGGTCAAGGTGGCCATCGACCGCTACCTGACCGGCGCGCCCGGTCCCGCCACCAACTGGCTCACCCGCCGCCTCCCGGCCGACGCCTACCACGGAATCACGGTGCTGGCCACGATCTACATGGGCGCGCTTTGCCTCTCCTATCTCTTTCAATTCATTCAGACTTACCTGATGCAGTGGACCGGCCAGAAGATCATGTTCGACCTGCGCCGCGACATCTTCCGCCACATGCAGCGCATGGACATCGGCTTCTTCGACAAGCACGCCGTGGGCCGCCTGGTGACGCGGCTGACCTCCGATGTGGACGCCATCAACGACATGTTCACCGCCGGCGTGCTGGCCATTGTGGACGATTTCTTCAACTTGGTCATTATGTCCGCCGTCATGCTCAGCATCAACTGGCAGTTGGCGCTGATCGCCTTTGCCGTGCTGCCGCTCATCCTGGTCGTTACCCGCCTCTTTCGCGATAGCGTCCGCGAAAGCTTCCGCCGCGTCCGCGCCGCCATCGCCCGCATCAATAGCTTTACCCAGGAACACATCTCCGGCATGAGCATCGTGCAGCTCTTCAACCGTGAGCAGCGTGCCTACACGGACTTCGAAGCCGTCAATCGCCTGCACATGATCGCCTTCAAAGACACCATCTTCGCCTACGCGCTCTATTACCCGGCGGTCGAACTCCTTTCCTCCATTGCGATTGCGCTCGTCATCTGGCGCGGCGGATTCGGCGTGCTCTCGGGCACAGTCACCATCGGCGTGCTCGCCATGTTCATCCAGTACTCGCAGCGCTTCTGGCGGCCCATCCAGGATTTGAGCGACAAGTACAACATTCTGCAGGCGGCCATGGCGGCCTGCGAGCGCATCTTCAAGCTGCTCGACACGGCGCCGGAGATCGTCAGCCCGGCCCACCCCGTCGAGGGCGACGGATCGAACAGAATTGAATTCCGCCACGTCTGGTTCACCTATCAGAAGCTGACCGAGGCGCAGGAGATTGCTTTACAGGCCGCGGCGAAGGGTACGGGCTTTAGCCCGTACATCGACTCCGCTAAGGGACCGGGGGCTTTAGCCCCTGCGGGAACGGGAACTCCCGACGCCGCAAAGCTGGCCGCCATCCCCGGCATCGAGTGGATTCTCAAGGATGTCTCCTTCACCGTCGAGCCCGGCCAGACGGTGGCCATCGTGGGCCACACCGGAGCGGGCAAGACCACCCTCACCAGCCTGATGATGCGCTTCTACGACGTGACCGCCGGCCAGATCCTGCTGGACGGCGTGGACCTGCGGCAACAGGATCTGAATGCGCTTCGCCGGCATTTTGCGGTGGTTTTGCAGGATCCATTCCTCTTCACCGGCACCATCGCCGAGAACATTCGCCTGGGCAACCAGGAGATTACCGAGGCCGGCCTGCGCCAAGCGGCCCGCGATGTGAACGTGCTCGATTTCATCGAGAGCCTGCCGGCAAAGTTCGACGAGCCGGTGCGCGAGCGCGGCAACTCGCTCTCCACCGGCCAGAAGCAGCTGATCAACTTTGCCCGCGCGCTGGCCTACAATCCCCGCATCCTCATCCTCGACGAAGCCACGTCCAGCGTGGACACCGACACCGAGCTGCGCATCCGCTGCGCGCTGGAGCGCATGGTGGAAGGGCGCACCAGCGTGTTGATCGCTCACCGGCTCTCGACCGTGCAGCGCGCCGACACCATTCTGGTCCTGCACAAGGGGCAGTTGCGCGAGATGGGCAGCCACCAGCAACTGCTGGCCAACCGCGGACTTTACTGGAAGCTCTATCAACTCCAGTACAAGGACCAGGAAATCAGAGATCAGGGGTCAGGGATCAGGGATCAGGCGTCCCGCCAGTGGTCAGTAATCAGTTGAAGGCCGAAAGACCTGTCGCGCCGGAGGCCGATTCCATCGGCCCCTCAGCAAGTATCCTCCGGCATGGCCGGAGGCTTGATGATTGGCGGCCCCTCAAAGGAACTTGTGTTGATTCGCTCCATGCCGGCAGCAGCGCGTCCCCCGCGCCGTCGGCGCAGTGGTTGTAAGCCCCGCGCTTCAGCGTGGGGTTGCCGAAGCCAACAATACATCCGGAGTCCCGTCGGGACGGCGCTCATGCTCCGCGCCCCTTTAACGCTTTTTCGGGAAGAATGAAGAAGAACAGAACGGGGCGACTCCCGCAAATGTCAAACACCGGCAGAACCGGGGGTCTCCCGTTTGTAATAACCCGGTCGCGGTGGGCAAAAAGGGCTCGAAAACCGGTCTGGAAGTCTGCGGGTTCGCGCAAACGGTTGGTATTGAAAGAGATATTATCGAGCAAAAATATGAGTGCAGAACGCGCACATTTTCTGAATCGTTTGTGATATAGTTGTATCAGATTTGTTGAGTGGCCGGGACTCATGCTCCCGCCCCGCAAATTCCAGAATTCCATCAGGAGGATACAATCATGGCAATCACTCGTTGGGACCCATACCGGGAAGTCGTATCACTGCAGAATCGCGTCAACTCTCTCTTCCGCGACATGAACGAAGCGGACGATCCAGTGGCGGCTGCCAGCTTTGTGCCGGCGGTCGATATCTATGAAGATCCGCAGAAGGTCGTTCTTAAGCTGGAGGTTCCGGGCATCGACCAGAAGGACCTGGACATTCGCGTCGAGAACCACACGCTGACCGTCAAGGGCGAGCGCAAGTTCGAGGCCGAGGAGAAGGAGCAGAACTTCCACCGCATCGAGCGGCGTTATGGCAGCTTCTTCCGGGCCTTCACGCTGCCGTCCAGCGTGGATACGGAGAACGTCCAGGCCAGCTACAATGCGGGTGTGCTGAAGCTGGAGCTGGCCAAGAAGCCGGAAGCCCAGCCCAAGCAGATCAAGATCAACGTTGCCGCCTGACGGCGGCAACAAGGGATCAGGGGTCAGAGATCAGCATTCTCTGTGATCATGCGGCGGCAGATGCGGCTTGCGGCTGACCCCTGATCCCTGAACCCTGATCCCTGGAGAGATAATGGCTATTCGTTGGGAGAAACTGACCGTAAAGTCGCAGCAGGCGATGGCGCAGGCGCAGGCGCGGGCAACCGAACTGGGAAATCCGGAAGTCCAACCGGCGCATCTGCTGCTGGCGCTCGTCGAGGACCGCGAGGGCGTGATTCCCGCGGTCCTCGAAAAGATCGGCGTTCCCATCGAGCGGCTGGAGCACGAGCTTCACCAGATCGAGGAGAAACTGCCTCGGGTGGCCGGCTCCGCCGCGCAGCCCGGCGTGAGCCAGGCGCTCAACAAGGCGCTGGAGCAGGCCTTTCGCGAGGCGGCCAACTTCAAGGACGAGTATGTTTCCACCGAGCATCTGCTGCTGGGCGCGGCCCATCTGAAGGGCGACCCGGCGCGCGATGCGCTGCTAGCGCTGGGCGCAACGCATGAGGCGATTCTGCAGGCGCTGACGGCGGTGCGCGGCTCGCAGAGGGTGACGGACCAGAATCCCGAGGCGAAATTTCAGGCGCTGGAGAAGTACGCCAAGGATCTGACCGAACTGGCGCGCCGCGGCAAGCTGGACCCGGTGATCGGGCGCGACGAGGAGATTCGCCGCGTGATCCAGGTGCTCAGCCGGCGCACAAAGAATAACCCGGTCTTGATCGGCGAACCGGGCGTGGGCAAGACGGCCATCGTCGAGGGCTTGGCCCGGCGCATTGTCAGCGGCGACGTGCCTGAAAGCCTCAAGGACAAGCGCGTGATCGGGCTCGATCTGGGCTCGATGCTGGCTGGGGCCAAGTATCGCGGCGAGTTCGAGGACAGGCTCAAGGCGGTACTGAAGGAGATCGAGGAATCGAACGGCCAGATTGTGCTTTTCATCGACGAACTGCATACGCTGGTTGGCGCCGGGGCGGCCGAGGGCGCCATCGACGCCAGCAACATGCTCAAGCCGGCGCTGGCGCGCGGCGAGCTGCGGGCCATCGGCGCGACGACGTTAAACGAGTACCGCAAATACATCGAGAAGGACAAGGCGCTCGAACGGCGATTTCAGATCGTCTACGTGGGCGAGCCCAACGTGGAAGACACTATCGCCATTCTGCGCGGCTTGAAGGATCGTTACGAAGCGCACCATGACGTGCGCATCAAGGACTCGGCCATCGTGGCCGCGGCCACGCTTTCCCATCGCTACATCAGCGACCGCTTTCTGCCCGACAAGGCCATCGACCTGGTGGATGAGGCGGCGGCTTCGCTGGCCATACAAAAAGGCTCGAAGCCGACGGCTATCGATCAAAAGGAGCGCGAGAGAACCTCGCTCGAGATCGAGCGCGAGGCGCTGAAGCGCGAGACCGACCCGAACAGCGTCGAGCGCCGCAACGAAGTCGAGCGCGAGATAGCTGGATTGAACGAAGAGATCACGGCTTTGTCGGCGCGCTGGACGAAAGAACGCGAGGCAAGCAGCCGCATCACCGACGTCAAGAAGAAGATCGAGGCGCTGCGCTTCGAGGCCGAGGAGCAGACGCGCAAGGGCGTGCTGGATCGCGCCGCGCAGATTCAATACGGCGAGTTGCCCAAGCTGGAAGCCGAGCTGAAGCAGTTGACCGCCGCGCAGGAGGGGAATGCCGGCGTGGCGCGCATGCTCAAGGACGAGGTCGACGAGGAGGACATCGCCTCGATCGTGAGCAAGTGGACGGGGATTCCCGTCTCGCGGATGCTCGAGGGCGAGGTGAAGAAGCTGGTGGAGATGGAGCAGCGGCTGCGCGAGCGGGTGATCGGCCAGGATACTGCGCTGACCATTGTGGCCAACGCCATTCGCCGTTCCCGCGCCGGCTTGAGCGATCCCCGCCGGCCCATCGGGTCGTTTATCTTTCTGGGGCCCACGGGCGTGGGCAAGACGGAGACCGCGCGCGCGCTGGCCGAGTTTCTCTTCGACGACGAGCAGGCCATGGTGCGCATCGACATGAGCGAGTACATGGAGAAGCACGCGGTGGCGCGGCTGATAGGCGCGCCTCCGGGCTACGTGGGCTACGACGAAGGCGGCCAGTTGACCGAGGCCGTGCATCGCCGGCCCTATGCGGTGATCCTCTTCG
>JBEKDH010000012.1:0-43184 GCA_050014455.1 Occallatibacter sp. | reverse complement strand
CTTCAGGGAAGTGCATGTCTTCAGCCAGCTGGCCGGCCAGATTGATCCATGCCTGGACCCAGGTGGGAGCGGCTTGAACCGCCAGGCGGAAATGCAGGATAGCCGCGTCGGCATCGCCGCTGCGCGAAAGCAGATAGCCGAGTTGTTCCTGGGCGGCGGCCAGGTCCGGCTTGAGCTTGATTGCTTCTTCCAGTTGGGCGCGCTCGCCTGCCGTGTCGCCGGCCTGATGGAGCGCGACGGCCAGCTTGAACTTGTAGCCGGCAACCTCCGGCTGCCCATCCGCGGCTTCGCGGTAGTGCGCGATCGCCTCCTGCACTTTGCCCGCGGCCAGATCCGTATCGCCCTGGGCCGCACTTGTGGCCGCCTCCAGGGTGGCCTCCTCGGTCTTCTTGAGCTGCTGATACTGCTTCATCTCCTCCAGCGCGCGGTCGTTTTCGCCCAGGCCGCGCAGAGCCTTGGCCAGCTCGAAGTGCACTTGCGGCTCCGTGGCGCCCAGGGCAATGGCCTTTTCCAACTGCTCCTTGGCCTCCTGCCATTCGCGCAGGAAGACCAGCACCATGCCCAGGTTGTAACGGGAGTTGAAGAAGTTGGGATCGAGAGCAACCGCGGCTTCCAGGTGCTCCTTGGCCTGGGCGTAATCGCCCACGGTGCGCTCTACAATCCCGTTCAAATAGAGAACTTCGGGGTCGTGGGGACGCTCAGCCAGCAGCTTGGGGCCCATGGGGCGTGCGGCGGTTACATGGTTGGTGAGCACCAGAACGCGAAACAGTTCCACCTCCGCCTCCTGGTTGCCGGGATTCTTCTCCACCGTCTGCTGCAGAAGATCGATAGCCTCCTGGTAATGAAGCTGCTTGACGAGGACGACGGTCATGGCGCTGGCCAGCGGCACGGAACCGGGAGACGCCTGCAAGGCCTCGGTGAGCACCTTCTTGGCATCGTCGAGGTAATTAAGCATTCCCATGGCCTGAGCAAGGTCGATGGCCAGCTTCTCGGTTCGGGGAGCGTTCTGCAAGAGCGCGACCACATCCATGTAATCCTGGCGCGCAAGCAGGTCCGCAGTCAGCCCTTCCAGCGCGGGAACCGATTTGGGATCGATTGCGACCGCCTGTTTCCACTGTTCCTCCCCCTTGTCGCGCTGCGCTGCCTGATCGTAGAGGTGGGCCAGCATGAGATGCGGCTTGATGACATCCGATTCCAGGCGGATCGACTCCTGCAGGGCGGCGATGGCTTCGGGTTCATGCCCCCACCCGACCAGCGCCAGCCCCTCGAGATAATAGAGTTGAGCCGATCCGGGATCGGCTGTCATCGCGCCATGGAAGGTCTGGACCGCGCATTCGAATTGCTGGTGGCTGGCAAACCAGCTGCCCAGCAGAATGGCATTCTCTGTTGTGGGCTGGGCGCGCAACTTGGCCATGATGGCCGGTGGGGCGTTGCATGGGACGGCATGAGCCATCCCGGTGAAACTCATACAGGCAGCCAGCAGAATCCACTGTGCCCTTCGTGCGCGCTGGAAGCCCATGGCAGTATCTCCCGGCTGCCAGAATACAACAGCCAGGCCTGGCCAGTCGCGCGCTCATACCGGGGGTAATCGCAGCAGTTGGATATTGAGTCAGACTGTTGGCTACTGGGGCTTGGCCGCCGCCGCATCGCTCCGGTAGCCATCGAGATTGTCGCGCAGCTGCTTTTCCTGTTGGCCGTCGTGCTGCTGGACGGCCAGATCGAGCGCCTGTTGCGCGGCCTGGACAGCCTCGGCCGGACGGCCGGTCTTGTCGTAGGCCCTGGCCAGTTCGCCCAGGAAGCGCGCATTCCTGCCTTTACTCAGCTCCACGGCCTTCTCAAGTGGCGCGAGGGCGGCCGCAAAATCCCCTTTCGTCACCAATACGTATCCGAGGTTGAATTGGGCCTCTGGAGATGTGGGAGTGAGCAAAACGGCTTTTTGCAGCTTCTCTGCCGCCCCGTTCAGATCGCCGTTGAGCGCCAGCGAGACCGCCAGGTGCTCGAGATAGAGCGTGTTGCCAGGCTCCAGGTCGCTAGCCTTCCGAAACTCCTCCAACGCCTCGCGCTCCTGGTCGATTCCAGAAAGCACAGTAGCCAAATCGTAATGGGCCAGGGGATCGTCAGGATCCATTTGGATGGCTTTGCGCAAGATCTCAATGGCTTCTGTCATCCGCTTGTTTATTACCATGGCATAGGCTTCATCGAACATGCGATAGAACTCTGTGGCCTGGGGGTCAATCTTATCGATACCGTCGAGCGGCATGTTCACAAACTCGGGGATGTTCACAGCGCGGTTGGCGGCGGTGGTGTTGTCCACGATGATCGCGGGCGTGTCATTGCCGTTCGCGTCGATGTGCGTAAGCATGAGACGCGTATAAGGTCCGCGCGCCTTGGACGAAAAAGCAAGCCAGCGGCCATTCGGCGAAAAGGTATGCCACGAGTTCATCAGGGGCGTATTGCAGTTCATCAGCCGCGCCTTGCCGCCCGCGAAGGGCACCATGAAGAGCCTGCTGTCAGGGCGCATGAGCAATCCGTTCTTGTTCTGCACGAACACAATCCAGCGGCCGTCTGGCGAGACCTTGGGAAAGTCGTTGCTCATCCCATTTCCCGATGCGCCCTCGACCGGCACGGCCTTGCCTCCACGCCCCTCGTTGAATGGAATTTTGTAAAGGTCGTATTGAATTTGCGTCTCATTCGGGTCGTTGGCATGAAGGGCCTTCGGAACTCCGGGCGGATAGGGGTCGCGGGCCTGGGCGCGGCTGAAGATCAGGTACTTTCCATCCGGCGACCAAAATGCGCTGGTCTGCACGAATTGCGGATCGTCGGCGCCGGGCAGCGGCCGCATCTCCTTCTTCTGGCGGTCATACCAGACCAGGATGCCGCGGGTGGGGAAGAAGACCTGGCTGAACTGAATGTCCCTGTAATTCGTGCTGTAAAGGCGATCCAGTATCCCAGGGGCGAAACCGGGGACTTCGTTTTGATGGGTGTTGGCGTTCTTCGGCGGTCCGATCGAGGTCACCACGTACCGGCCGTCCGGCGAGATCTGGGACATGAAGCCGAAGCGCTTGACGGCCGGCGCATCGCTTCTCTCCTCGGGGTCCACCTGGAAAGAACTCCAGCGGATTTGATCCTTGGTGGCTATGGTGATGTTCCTGGTCACCGGCACCAGCGCGTACAGGCCCTTGTCGTTGCGCGGGCCATCCATATCCAACCCCAGCGTCTTGCCATCTCTTGAGAACGAGTGGCAATTGGCACAGGTGGGCAGATTCTCCATCACCGTGTGGCTCTGGGGCTTGGAGATATCCCGCATCTCCCATTTGATGAGGGGAATAGCGGATTGCGGCAGGGGCGCGATCGGGCCTTTCTCATCCGGGGACGGGAGCAGCAGGGGAACATCGCGGTAAAAAAGGGGAGCGCCGACCGGGTCCACCGAAGTAGAAATCGTCACGCTGGCGGCCGATACCGGAGCGGTTGAATTGCCCTCCGCAAAGCCTGTGATGGTGATCCTTGCTGGCGATTTCACGCTCAGCCGCTTGATCTTCTCCCAGCGTATGGCGTCGGAGCGCTTGGCGAAGGAGACCTCAACCACCCAGTGTGCGGCGCTCTCCTCGGGGTCGTGCCAAAGAAATGTGGGAGGCGTGATCTCGGGGGGGAATACGGAGCCCTCGATTGGGTAGTCGATCGCAATCTTCGCCGGCTGGCTTGCGGAGGGTGCAGCTCCCACTCTGGAAGAGGAGGACAGCGCGGCTCCGCAAATCAGCAAGATCGAAGCAGCTCCGACTACCCCCGCGAAGAAAAGATTGGCTGAACTAGACCTCATTTGGCTCCCGAAGCGGCCCGGGCGGATGGTATTGGCGGGCGGCGAAAGATGGTGCTGTCCACCGAACGGTCTATCGATGGCTCAGTGATGGCCCTCACAGGAAAAAGCATACAACAGGCGGCGCGAAACAGGATGGCTCGACCCATGCGCGGTCGGCCGCAAAGGGGGCGCCGCAGGGCGGGGAAGAGCGTTCCGGAAGGGCCGGAAGAGGCAATGGCTCCGGCCAGTTGTCCCGCCGCAACAACAAGAATCCAAAGCCTTTTTCCGAGCAGCGGAGGGCCGTTAAGGGCGCGGAAGAGCGGCTCACGCTATAGCAAAACCAGAGTGGCTGTACCCAGGAAGCACCACGCCAAGCGGCTTTTTCCTCAAGAAGTGGCCACCTCGCACACCCCTTGCTGGGGCACGTTCACTCTGGTTTTGCTCCAAACCGGCCCCACTCAGCGCGGCGCCTTCGGCGAACTGGCGATCACGGAGGATTCCGGGATCCGGCGCCCGCCGCTCCTGGCGCTCCTTCGATCGCATCCTGTCGCAGGCCACCGCTTGTTGCGATGCGGAGGGGTTAGAATTCCCAGTGGTGGTTTTGCGCCGGAGTCTCCGGTTGCCTTTTGGAGCCGGCCCGAGGGGGAGATCGAATGCGTTTTTCCAGTCTTTTGTGTCATGGAGCGATGCTGCTGGGGGCAGCGGTTCCTCTTGCTGCTCATGGACAATTCCAGGCTCCGACGGCCGAGGAGTTGCATATGACCTCCGACCCCAAGGCTCCCGGAGCGGCAGCCGTCTATCTTTACCGGGAAGAAACGGAAGACGAACAGCATCACTTCCGCACCGTGTACGCGCGCATCAAGGTGCTCAAGGAGCAAGGCAAGGAACTGGGTACCGTTCATGTCGTCTACCATCGGAACTTTGTCTTTTTCGCGGCTGGAGACAACTCGAGCAGAAGCAGCGCGAGTCAGGAGAACCACTTCGACGCGCCAGACTTGAACCATACCGGCGAGGATCCCTGGCTGGACCCGGATGCCTTCGTTGGGCGTGTCGAAGTTACTCCCATTGTGGGTAGGACCATTCATCCGGACGGGACAGTAATCCCTCTGACCGGCTCTCCCGCCGATCTGCTGAAGGTCAAGCGCGGCGCCGAACAGTTCAACGACATGGTCTTCAATCTGCCCAGCGTAGAGGTGGGCAGCATCCTGGAATACCGTTACCAGGTGCGTTACGACCGCTTCCAACAGGCACCGCAATGGCAGATACAGCAGCCCTATTTTGTGCACAAGGCGCATTATATGTTCACCCCGGCCGATCAGTTTCTTCCCGCCCAGAGCTCAGGGCCCGGAGTTTCAAACAGCGCATTACTGGGACCGGGCGGCGAGATCCTCACCGATCTCCGGTCAACGTATCTTCTTCCGGAGGGAAAGACGGTAATCAAGGATCCCACGGGCCGCTATTCTGTCGACCTTACCGACATCCCCCCCATCTCACAGGAAGTCTTTGCGCCGCCCCCGAATAGCTACCGGGTCAACTTCTTTTACACCAGCACGCCGGACCAGAAGGAGTTCTGGCAGAAGCGGATGCAGAACTGGACCAAGTTTGTGAACCTGTACGCCGCGCCGACAGGGACGATCAAGAGCGCCGCTGCTGGGGCGATTTCCGCATCCGATAGTCAGTTGGACAAGGCCAGGAAGCTCTACGCGCTGGTGCAGACGCTGAATAACACAGACATCTCCAGGGGGCTGCGTCCGATCGCCTCCGACTGGGTTCCGCAGGATAGCGTCGAGAAGGCTCTGATTCGCAAGAGCGGTCACGGCGAAGAGATCGCGCTCCTTTACCTTTCGCTGGCGCGGGCCGCCGGACTGGACGCCAGGCCGCTGCGGGTTGTCAGCCGGGATCGCAACTTCTTCGATCCCAACTTTATGGATACCAGCCAGCTTGACGCCGTGCTGATCGGGATTGCTGTCAACGGCAAAGAGATCGTCCTCGATCCGGCTGAGAAGATGGCCCCCTTCCAAACTCTTCATTGGTCGCACGCCGGCGCCAACGGAATTGCGATCGGAGCGGATGGCAAGGTCGAATACTTCATGACGCCCGTGGAGGACAATGGGGACAACACGGTTGTCAGGGTAGGCAGCCTGACCATCGGCCCGGAGGGATCCGTCGCCGGTACGCTGAAGGTGGGGTTCACCGGGCAGGAGGCCTTGCAATTGCGCCAGTTGGCCCTTTCCACCGACGCCGATTCGGTGAAACAGCAGACGGAAAGGATGATCACCGCGCAGGTTCCTGACGGAATTCAAGCCCATGTGGACCACATTTCGGGCCTGGGCGATCCCAGCAAGCAGTTGGTGGCCGTCGTTTCATTTACCGGCTCGCTTGCCGGCCGCACCGGCAGCCACATCGTCCTTCCCCGGCTCTTCTTCGAGACCAAAGAAACGAATCCGTTTCCCGCGGACGACTCCCGGACGCTGGCCATCGACATGCATTATCCCGCTCAGGAGAAGGAGCAAATCACCTATGTATTTCCCAGCGGCTTTACCCTTGAAGGCAAGCCCCTGGACGCCAGTTTGAAATGGGAAGAGAATGCTGCGTACAAGCTGATTTCAAAAGTCGACGCAACTTCGATTACCACGGGCCGCTTTCTGACGCGCGGCTTTACGCTGCTCAATGCATCCGAGTATGACAAGCTGCGCGACTTCTACGACAAAGTGGCGGTGGCCGACCGCCAGCAGATCGCGCTCACGGCGGCCGGCAAATAACAACCGGGGGCCCTGCGCTTGCGGGTTTCTTGGGGGTAATGGGGAACGCGAATGCCTGCGTTCCTCATGGAACGGGCAATGTTGCGAGCCACCGCTTGCTCAGGGTTGGCGAGGTTAGAATTCCAGTGACGGTTTTTGCGCCGGATTCCCTGGCTGCTAATCGGAACCGGCTTGAAGGAGAGATCGAATGCGTTTTCATAAGCTTCTGTGTCATGGAGCGATGCTGCTTGGGGCAGCGGCTCCTCTTGCTGCATTTGGACAATTCCAGGCTCCGACGGCCGACGAGTTGAAGATGACCTCCGACCCCAAGGCTCCTGGCGCGGACGCTGTTTTTCTCAACCGCGAAGAGACCGAGAACGATCCACAGCATTACAAGTCCTATTACGCTCGCATCAAAGTGCTGACGGAGAAGGGCAAGGAACTGGCCACCGTCCGGATCGGCTACGAGAAGAATTTTGCCGTCTCTGACGCCGACGACAAGGGGGCCAACCGCGACAAGGAAAGCCCGACCCGTGACATCGATCTCTACAACGGCCACTTTGAGGTGGCGGCAATTTCGGCAAGAACCATCCACCCGGACGGAACCGTAATTCCGCTTCCCGAGGGGCAGGCTGCCGATCTCCTGAGTGTCAAGAGCGGGAACACTCAGGTCAACACGGTGACCCTCAACCTGCCCAGCGTCGAGGTCGGCAGCATCCTGGAATACCGCTATCAGTTGCGCTACGACCGCTTCTATGCTTCTCCGCAGTGGCAGGTCCAGATTCCCTATTTTGTGCATAAGGAGCACTATCTTTTCCGGCCCTCGGAGGTCTATCTGCCTAACCACGCGGTCGGAGGCAGCATCGGAGGGGGGTACTTCGTGGATTCGCACGGCGATGTTCTGACCGACCTTCGGGCGGCTAGCGTTCTTCCTTTGGGGAAGACCGTTCAGGAGGATGCCCAGGGCCAGTGGGTTCTCGATGTCACCGATGTGCCTCCCATTCCGCGGGAAGCCTTTTCGCCTGCGCTCGAAGGCCAAATCTACCAGGTGGCCTTCTACTATACCTTCGCCGCTGTGTCGAAGGATTTCTGGCAAAAGGGGATGCAGTTCTGGATCAAGAATGTGGATCAGTACACAGCGCCAACCGACGCCATCCGCCAGGCGGTCGCGGCAACGGTATCCTCCTCCGATAACCAGATCGACAAGGCCAGGAAGCTCTATGATCTGGTGCAGAAGTTCGAGAATACGGACTACTCCGGCAACTCCGCGAAGGTGTTCAGCAATGACCTGGTTCCGGCCGGCAACGCGGAGGCGGTCTTGCAGCGCAAGAGCGGCAACAGCAAGGAGATCGCGCTACTCTACCTGGCGCTGGCGCGGGCCGCGGGCCTGGACGCCAGGCCGGAGCGGATTGCCAGCCGGAATCACCGCATCTTCGATGTCAATTTCCAGAATACCGAGCAACTGGATGCCGTAGTGATCGGAGTTACCGTCAACGCCAAGGAGGTGCTTGTAGATCCCGCTTGCAAAATGGCTCCCTTCCAGACTCTGCACTGGTCGCATACCGGCGCCGCAGGTGTGGCGCTGGGGGCCGATGGCAAGATCGAGAGCATCATCACGCCCTTGCAGGACAATCAGGAGAACACGACCATTCGTGTCGGCAGTCTCACCATCGGTCCGGAGGGTTCGGTTTCCGGATCGCTAAAAGTTGGATTCGTCGGCCAGGAGGCGCTGAAATGGAGGCAACGGACGCTCCGCGCTACCCCGGATGCAGTGAAGACGGAACTGGAGCGGGAACTCCAGAGACAGGTTCCTGAAGGAACCCAGATTCATATCGACCACATTTCGGGTTTGGACGATCCCGGCAGGCAACTGGTGGCCGTTCTCAGCGTGACCGGCATGCTCGGAACTCGAACCGGCAGCCACCTCGCTCTTCCCCGCCTCTTCTTCGATAGCAAGGCGGAGGATCCATTTCCCCCCGAGGATTCGCGGACGCTTCCCGTCGATGCGCATTTTGCCGCACAGGAACAGGAGCAGATCGCGTATATCTTCCCCAGCGGCTTCACGCTGGAAGGAACGCCGCAGGACTCCAGCATGAGATGGGAAGAGAATGCGGCATACAAGCTGATTGGCAAGGCTGACGCCAACTCCCTGACCAGCGCCCGCATTCTGGCGCGCGGTTTTACCATTCTTCCCGCAACCGAATATGGCAAACTGCGCGACTTCTACGATAAGGTAGCGCTGGCCGACCGGCAGCAGATCGCGCTCAAGGCGGCCGGCAAGTAACCATTCTGGATTTGCTTTTCCCGTTCTTGACAGTTCATCGATCCGCGGCAAAGCCTCCGGTTGCACCGGAGGCTTTGCTGTATTGGGAGCGCGCTGGACCATCCGCCAGCGGCCATTCTGCCCGGCGCGAAGGCGCGGGCGGCGCCGTCCGAGCAAGCCGATGCGCCAGAGATCGACTGCACGACCGCTCCGCCCCCAAAATGCAATAATCGCCATAACCGCGAGGGCGTCGGCCTTGTCCAATTGGTCAAATATGTCAAATAACCGATGCATCCCAGTATGGCAAGCTGCGCGGCTTCTGCTGGTATTCTGCCTTCGCTGGCCCGCAACGGCCTGTGTTTGGCCCTGCGCGGAGGACCGGCAAAAGAAAATTCGGAATTCGCTTCGCCGGTTCTTGCCGGTCTTTGGAGTGATCGGAATGCGAAGGTTTGCACCTCTGCCGCTGCTGGCCGCGCTTTTATTGCCGGCGCTCGCAGTCGGCCAGGTTACGGTGGCGGGATTGGAGCAGGCGGTTGCCGCGGTCCACGGCAAGCCGGAGAATGCAGCAGCGCAGCGGCTGGGCGCGCTGGAGCTGAGCCAGCGGCTGAGCACGCAGCGACTTGAGCGCCTGAAGACCCGTTTGCCGGGCGAGAAGGCCAAGCTAGCGCTGATCGCCGTGGCCGATTCCTCCGCGTTTCTTGACCTTCCCGCAGAGGAAATTCCCGCCATGGCCCCCCTGGACCGCGCAGCGCAGGACGAATTGCTGGCGAAGACCGTGGATTATGTAGGGAAGACGATCTCCAGGTTGCCGGATATCTACGCGAACCGGCAGACGATCTCCTTTGTGAACGGTCCGGCGAACGCTTCGCGTTCCACCGATAAGGATTTCTTCGATCCAATCTTGCATCTGCTTGGCAAGTCCAGCGCCACGGTGCGCTTTCTTGCCGGCAAGGAAGAGACAGTGGATGAGCGGACGGAAAACGGGACGCGGGAGGCGCCCGGAAGGCAGTTGGCTACCGAGGGAGATTTCGCTACCATTTTTGCGGTTCTTACCAAAGATGTTCTAAGCAATAGCCCGACCTGGAGCCATTGGGAGCAGGGAAGAAGCGGGCCGATGGCGGTCTTCCGCTACGATGTGCCCGAGGAGAAGTCGCATTACAGCGCGCGGGTTCCGGGCGACCCTGGATTCCTGCAATCCATTACCGCCTACCACGGAGAGATCGCGCTCGATCCGGCCGACGGCTCGATCCTTCGCCTGACGCTGGTGGCGGTCCCGCGCGCGAACAGTCCGGTCGCCAAGGCGGAGATCCTGGTTGAGTATGGGCCAGTGGATCTTGGCGGCAAGAGCTACATCTGCCCGCTCAGGAGCGTCGCCATCTCTCTGGCGCGCAGATTCAATCTTTGGCAGGATGTTTACGGGATGAAGCCGAAGGATGGATCGCCGCTCCAGTTGCAACTGAACGACGTTGCCTATACGCAATATCACCTGTTCCGCTCGGAGATTCGCCTGCTGCCTTGAGAGAGCGCCCGCAGGGCGCCGATGCGCCAGCACCCATGCGGCGACGCCGGAGAAAAGAGCTCCTGCGCAAGAATCGCCATAACCGCAAAGGCGCTGGCGCCGTCGAATCCTCAGATGCTCGATCGCGCCCACGGATTGCCCGCGACCCTCCATTGCAATGCGCATGGCGTCGCCGCAGGGGTACGCAGGGGTATTCGAGGATGTGGTAGGATTGCCCGATAGAGGAGAGCCGTATGCCGCGTAGTCGTTCCTTGCTGTCGCTCCTTGCTGTTGTTACCTTCCTTTCTGGCTCCATGCCGGCGCAGAGCGCGGCGACCCCGGAGACCGAGACCCCAGCCGCAACCTTCAGGCTGAACGTTCGCACCGTCCTGGTGGATGTTGTGGTAACGGACAAGGACAATAAGGCGGTTCCAGGCCTACAGAAGGAAGACTTTCAGGTCTTTGAAGATGGAAAGCCGCAGACCATTTCGTTCTTTGAGCCGAGCTTTGCAGCGGATTCAAGCGCGGCCAGCGCGGCGCCGGCTCCGCCTTTGCCGCCCAATACCTTTACCAATGTTCCGGCTGTCGCTCCAAACGAAGCGGTGAATGTGCTGCTGATGGATGGACTGAACACTGCCCTGGAGGACCAGGCGTACACGCACAAACAGATGGTGCGGTATCTGGCTTCGATTCCTCCGGGCATTCGCATCGGCGTCTTTCTGCTCAGCGAGAAGCTGCGCATCGTGCAGGGATTCACTGAGGATTCGACGGTTTTGCGCGCGTCCATTGACCGCCTCGCGGCCAATCCCAGATCCTCGCCGCTGCTGGCCACCCCTGCCGGTACTTCCGCGCAGGGAGCGGCCGTAAATATGATCATGCAGCAGGCCAATGAGACCGGGAGCGCGCAGCTCGCCGCGATGGCGCAAGCCCTGGCGCAGTTCCAGGAACAGCAGGCCAGCTTCGAGACCAATGAGAGAACAAGCCTGACCCTGGACGCTCTTCAGCAGCTTTCGCGCTACCTGGCCGGCATTCCCGGCCGCAAGAACCTGATCTGGTTTGTCGGCGCCATTCCTCAATGCTTGTCTGCCATTCTTACCGGCACGACCTCAGGCAACAGCTCACTTGCCAATGGCGGCTGCTCTTACGACGAGAAGTACGCAAAGACCCTGGCCATGATGTCTGACGCGCGAATTTCGATCTATCCCATCTCCGCCGGCGGCCTGCTGACCGACTCGCTCTACGAAGCGGGCGCGCCTCCGCCCTCCGCCTCGGTTGGCGCGGCGGGGACCTCTTCCGTCAACACCAACCCCAACGCACCATCCACTCCGTCCGTTGCTCAGTTTCAAGCATTGAACGCCGCTCAAACGAGTTCCCTGAACTCCGATGCTTCACAACGCGCCTTTGCCCAGCAGCAGATGGATGCAGTGGCGGAAGCAACCGGCGGCAAGGCAATCTATGAACGAAACGACATCAAAGACGCGATTATGGAAGACGTTAATAACGGATCGCGCTATTACACGCTGGCATATACGCCCACGCGGCAGAGCGAGGTGGGCAAGGAGCGGAAGATCGAGGTAAAGACCACCTCGGGGAATTACAAGCTTTCCTATCGCCGCAGTTATTTCGAGGAGACTCCCAAGGAGCTGAAGGCGGCCGAATCGGCGCCGGCCAAGGATCCGCTGCGCCCGCTGATGGATCGCGGCATGCCGAACTTTACCCAGTTGCACTATCGCATGCGGGTGATTCCCGCCGCGACGCAGCCAGCCGCGGACGCTCCTCACGCCGGCGACAATCCCGCGCTGGCAGCTCCGCTCACCCGCTACACTGTGGCTTTTGCACTGTCCACGGACGGCCTCAACCTGATTCCAGGCCCGGATGGGATTAGCCGCGGGAGCATCGAGGTGGCGCTGATTGCCTACAGCCAGATTGGCAAGCCGCTCAACTGGCAGGTGCGCAATATCAGCCTCGCGATCCGGCCCGAGCAGATGCAATTCGCCAAGACTTCGGGGATTCCCTTCCACTTCGACTTCGATGCGCCTCCGGGCGATGTCTATTTGCGAACGGGTGTCTACGACGCTTCGTCCAGCCGCGCCGGTACGCTGGAGGTTCCCCTCAGCTCCATCACCGTCGCCAGCAAGTGAACCGCTAAATCGCACGCCCCCCACAAGAGCCGGAAGGTTGCCGATCGATGCAAGCAACCCCGGCTCTGAACGAAGTGGTTTTCACACCTCACCACGTACGCAGGGAAGCCGGAAGGCTTCCGCTTTTTTTCCTGAACTTCGGTTTCATGGAGCGTAATATGGCCGGTTTTCGTTGCATCGTTCTTGCCTCTGTGTTCGTTGCATTCACCGCTGGAGCAGCCATTGCCCAGGACGCAGGATCGTCTGGCGCTGAGGTTCCAGCCGCAACCTTCAAATTGAATGTTCGCACCGTTCTGGTGGATGTAGTGGTGACGGACAAGAGCAATAAAGCGGTTCCGGGCCTGAAGAAAGAAGACTTTCAGGTCTTTGAAGATGGAAAGCCGCAGACCATTTCGTTCTTTGAGCCGAGATTTGCTTCGCCGGCCGGCGAGGCGAGCGTGACGCCTGCTCCGGCTCTTCCGCCCAACACGTTTACAAATGTCCCCGCTGTGACCCCGAACGACTCGGTCAACGTGCTGCTGATGGATGCGCTGAACACCGCCGAGGGGGACCAGATGTATGTTCACAAGGAGATGGTCCGGTATCTGGCCACCATTCCCCAGGGCACTCGCATCGCTATCTTCGTGCTCGGCGAAAAGCTGCGCATTATTCAAGGATTCACTCAGGATTCGACGGTGCTGCGCGCTTCCATTGCCCGGCTTGCCGCTAATCCTTCCTCCTCGGCGCTTTTGCCCACGACGGCCGGAGCCAACGCCAATAATGCCGCGGCGAATATGATCCTGGAAGCTGCGGTTGAAGAGGGGTACGGCGGCGTGCCGAACGCGACCCTCGAGGCTATGGCTTCGGCTTTACAGCAGTTTCAAGACCAGGAGACTACGTTCGAGGCCAATGAACGGGCCCGGCTGACCTTGGAAGCGCTGCAACAAATTGCGCGCTATCTCTCCGGCATCCCTGGGCGCAAGAACCTGATCTGGTTTGTCGGTTCTTTCCCGGCTTGCGTACCCGGCATGACCAGCGAATCGGAACTCATCAATGGCGGCTGCCCTTACGACGATCTGGCCAGGAAGACAGTGGTTGCTCTTGCCGACGCGCGCGTCTCGGTTTACCCCGTCGATGCCAGGGGCCTGACTACCCAGACCATTTATGCCGCGGAGAACGCGAAGTCGCCGGGAGTGCCGACAAGTTTTCAAACCGTGATCGCAGGCCAGACAAACTCGCTGAACTCCGATCTGGGGGCAGAGGCTCTCAACCAGGGAAACATGGATCTGCTGGCCAGGGACACAGGCGGCAAGGCGACCTATGGGAGCAACGATTTCAAGGGGGCGCTGGCGGCGGACATCGAAAACGGATCGCGCTATTACACCCTGGCGTATACTCCCACCGACCGGAAGGAGGTGGGCAGAGAGCGGAAGATCGAGATCAAGACCGCCGGGAGCTACAAACTCTCTTACCGCCGCAGTTACTACGAAGAAACTCCCAAGGAGATAAAGGCGGCCGAAGCGGTCCCCGCCAAAGACCCGCTGCGCCCGCTCATGGATCGCGGCATGCCCAACTTCACCGAACTCCACTATCGCATGCGCGTTGCGCCGGCCGCCTCGCAACCGGCCGCGGATGCGCCCCGCTCCGGCGACAACGCTAAGCTGATGGCTCCATTCACTCGCTACACTGTCAACTTCTCGCTGGCAACGGACGGTCTCAACCTGGTTCTAGGACCGGATGGGGTTCGCCGCGAGACGATTGAAGTGGCGCTGGTTGCTTATAGCCAGCTGGGTAAGCCGCTGAACTGGGAGACGCGGTCCATTGGGCTCGCCATCCGGCCTGAGCAGATGCAGTTCGCCCAGACCTCCGGCATTCCCTTCCACTTTGATATCGACGCGCCGCAAGGCGACGTCTACTTGCGCGCCGGAATCTACGCCAATTCGTCAGGCCGCGCGGGAACGCTGGAGATCCCGCTCAGCTCCATCATCGTCGCCAGCAGATAACCCCTGTCGGATGCCCCCAAGAGCCGCAGGTTTCCTGATCCTCTCCAGCAGCCCCGGCTCAGGGGGAAATTCCTCATCTCTCGCCGTCGAAGCGTGAGATGGGGAGAGCCTACGCGTTTTTTCATGAACTTCGCAATCAAGGAGTCTCGTATGTTTAGCTTCCGCAATCTCCTTCGCGGCTCCGTTTTCTTCGCATTCTCCGCCGGCGCAATCATCGCTCAGGACGCGGTATCGCCCGGCGCGGGAGTGCCCGCCGCCACTCTCAAACTGAACGCCCGCACCGTCGTGGTGGATGTCGTGGTGACGGACAAGGATGGTCGTGCGGTTCCCGGCTTGAGGAAGGACGATTTTCAAGTCACCGAAAACGGCAAGCCGCAAACCATCGACTACTTCGAGCCGCACTTTGCCGCGGCGTCCGCTGCGCCCCCGGCCGCTCCGCCTCTGCCGCCCAACACCTTTACCAACGTCCCAGCCACGGCCCCCAACGAAGCGGTCAATGTACTGCTCATGGATGCGCTGAATACGCAAATCGCTGACCAGATGTACGTTCGCAAGGAGATGTTCAGCTATCTCGCTTCCATCCCTCCGGGCATCCGGGTGGGCGTTTTCGTGCTCGGCGAGAAGCTGCGCATCATTCAGGGATTCACCCAGGATTCTGCGATTCTTCGGGCCTCTATCGCCCGCCTGGCGGCCAATCCCAACTCTTCCGCGCTCCTCAGTTCGCCTTCTGAAAGCGATGCGCAGGCAAACCTGGTGAATATCATTGCGGACCAACCGCAGGGATCGGGCTTGCAAAGCGCGATGGCGCTTCAGGACTTCTTAGGTCAGGAGGCCAGCTTCGAATACAACCAGCGGATACTCACGACATTGGACTCCCTGCAACAGATTGCCCGTTATCTCGCCGGTGTTCCGGGAAGAAAGAACCTGATCTGGTTTGCCGGTTCCATCCCCATTTGCTTACCTGTAGGGCCCGCGCCCTGTCCATATGAAGAGAAAGTGGAGGAGACCTTCCATATGCTTGCCGACGCGCGAGTCGCGGTTTATCCCATCGGGGCAACGGGATTGGAAACCAATGCGCTTTACGACGCGGGTGTTCCGCAACTCCAGGTCACCAACTATCAGTCGTTGATCGCTTCTCAAAAAGGTTCTCTGAAGAATGAGTTTGAGTCGCGGAGCAACCTCAAGTACATGAGGGATTGGTTTGCCGAGGAAACCGGAGGCAAGGCCATCCCCGACACGAACGATCTGAAGGGAGCGCTGGCCGACGACATCGAGGACGGATCGCGCTACTACACGCTCGCGTATACACCCAAGAATCGCAAGGAGGTGGGCAAAGAGCGGAAGATCGAGATAAAGACCGCCTCCGGGAGCTACAAACTCTCTTACCGCCGCGGTTACCTTGAGGAAACTCCCAAGCAGATAAGAGCGGCCGAAGCAACACCCGCCAAAGACCCTCTGCGGCCTCTGATGGACCGCGGAATGCCCAACTTCACCGAGCTTCGCTACCGCGTGAAGGTTGAGCCGGCCGCGATCCAGCCGCCCGCGGGTGCGCCCCGCGCCGGCGATAACACAGCGCTGACGGCTCCATGCACCCGCTATTCCGTCAACTTCTCGCTGGCGGCAGACGGTCTTACCCTGGTCCCAGGGCCGGATGGGGTTCGCCGCCAGATCATCGAAGTAGCGCTGGTTGTCTATAGCCAGGAGGGCAAGCCGCTGAACTGGGAGACGCGGCCCGTTCGACTCACAAGCCGGCCCGAGCCGACGCAGTTTGGCCAGACCTCCGGCATTCCCTTCCAATTCCACTTCGACTTCGATGCGCCGCCGGGCGACGTTTACCTGCGCACTGGCATCTACGCTACTTCGTCCAACCGTGCGGGTACGCTGGAGATTCCGCTCAGCTCCATCACGGTAGCCAGCAAGTGAGCCAGGCTGCTTCCTCATGCCTCGCCCGGCGCGCATGAGGAAGCCCCGCCGGGCCGGCTTGACAGCCGGTTTCAGTTCTTGAAAGCATTCTCCTGAGGTTGCAGGCCTCGATTCCCCACCTCCGCCGGGGCCTACAATTGAGAACGAACGCCCGCAATTCGCCTGGTCCGCTTCGCCACGCTGGATTGGCAGCGCTGGTGGAGCGCGCCCGGCGCGAGACGGCGGGCCGTCTGCGAGATCGTCGAGGCGTGGATTGCGACCCGATGGAGGAAGAGTGTTTCCAAATTCCCGGCTATGGCAAAGGCAAAACCTGAAGGCGCTTGCGCTTCTGGCCGTCTTTCCACTGGCGTTCTTCTCCATCGGCTATCTGTCATTGCGCACGCACCCCTTTGGCGTCGCAGCGTCTTCCGCGCTGGTCTATGCGGCGCAGGATGCTCCGCGGAGTCTGCTCCGCATCTCCATCGACTACCCCGAGGACGGCTCCATCTTTCCGCCCGGCATCACTCCGCCCACCTTCCTTTGGCGGGATGCGGCAGGAACTTCCTGGAGCATCGATGTCACCTTTGCCGGCAAGGCGCCAGCAATCCATGCTTTCTCCAAGGGAGAACGGATGCATCTTGGAGCCATCGATCCAGATTGCGTCGCCGATTCCAATGAGCCGCCGAAGCTGACTTTGCAGCAGGCCGCGGCCTGGACCTGGACGCCCGATGCAGCCACCTGGGCGGCAATCCAGGCGAATTCTGTCGAGCAGCCGGCCACGGTTGTCATTACCGGCTATCGCGATGACCACGTCGCCTTTTCGCAGGCACGCATGCAATTCACAACGTCGCGGGATCCGGTGGGCGCGCCGATCTTTTACCGCGATGTTCCGCTGATGCCCGCGGCGGGCGTCAACGGCGTGGTCTCCCCGCTGGCACCCACGGCGATCCATCTCATTCATTGGCGCCTGCGCGATATTCGCCAGCCGGAGAGCCACACCGTTCTGAAAGACATGCCCACCTGCGCCAACTGCCACTCCTTCTCCGCCGACGGCAAGACCTTCGGCATGGATATCGACGGACCGGCCAACGACAAAGGCCTCTATGCCATCGTTCCCGTGCAGAAGCACATGACCATCGAGGGCAAGGATATGGTGCACTGGAATACCGACGGCCGGGTCGGCCTGACCAGGGTCGGATTCATGTCGCAGGTTTCGCCGGATGGCCGCTACGTGGTGAGCACCTTTGCCGGCCCATTTTTGAAACTTCCGGACAGTTACTATGTAACTAACTTCCTGGATTATCGCTTTCTGCAGGTGTTCTTTCCCACGCGCGGGATTCTGGAGTGGTACAGCCGCTCGACCGGCCTGCGCAATCCCCTGCCCGGAGCCGACGATCCCCGTTATGTGCAGACCGATGGAGTCTGGAGTCCCGATGGCAAGTACATTGTGTTTGCCCGTGCCGAGGCCCGTCCTCCGCGCGTTCCAGGGCAGGCCCGGGCGCAGCGCGCCAACGATCCCAGCGAAACGCAGATCCAGTACGACCTCTACCGCATTCCCTTCAACGATGGCAAAGGCGGCGTGGCGGAGCGGATCGTGGGCGCCTCGGAGAATGGGATGAGCAATAACTTCCCCAAGGTCTCGCCCGACGGCCGCTGGATCGTCTTTGTGCAGTGCCGCAACGGCCAGCTCATGCGCCCTGACAGCCAGCTATACATGGTTCCATTCGCCGGCGGGGTGGCGCGCCGCATGAGGGCCAACACCCGGCTGATGAACTCCTGGCATAGCTTCTCGCCCAACGGGCGCTGGCTGGTTTTTTCCTCCAAAGCCCGATCGCCTTACACGCAGATGTATCTCACCCACATCGACTCCAACGGCAATGACAGCCCCGCCATCCTCATCGACAACACCACGGCCGCCAACCGCGCCGTCAACATTCCCGAATTCGTCAACATCGATGGCGACGGAATCGAGGAGATCGATGTTCACGTTGCCGATGCGCCCAAGTAGAATTTGCAGAGGATGACAATCCGGTCCCCATTGTTCGAGTTATTTGCTTTGATGCGCTCGAGAATCCTGCCCATCGCGTTCCTGCTTTTGAGCGCCCCATCGATTCCCGGCCAGGCGCAGTGCGCGCCTCCGCAGTCGATGAAGGGGCGGCTTCAGGACAGGCCCAGCGCCGCCGCGTTGAACGATCTGGGCGTTTGGTTCGCCAGCCAGCAGCAGTATGCCTGCGCCGCCGATGCGTTTGCCACTTCTCTGCAAATGGAGCCCAATCAGCCGGATATGGCCCATGTCGCGTTCATGTTCGGGGCCAGCCTTTACTTTTCAGGCGACACCAAGGAAGCGATCGACGCGCTCCAGCAGGCCGAGCAGCTCGGCTACCGCGACATCAAGCTTCATACCATTCTGGCCACGGCCCTGGATGCATCGCGCTCGACCAAGGACGCCGAGGCGGAGTGGCGCGCGGCATTGACGCTTGACCCGGAGTCTTCAACTGCTCTGGATTCCCTCTCCAACGACCTTCTCCTGGATCAGGATTTCAACGGAGTGCTTGCGTTGCTGGAGAATCCGCGGCTTCTGGGCCAGCGAACCTCGCAACAGAGCCTCAACCTGGGTGAGGCTTATGCCAGGACGGCAAGGCTCGATGAGGCAGCCAATGTACTGCGCGACGGTCTCAATACTTCGCCCGATTCCCTGGCGCTTGCCAACCGGCTCGCGGTTGTGCTCGTCCAGCTAGGCCGCCAGGATGAGGCAGTCACGGTTCTCGACCTGGCAATTGCACAGCATCCCGAGGACTCCGACACCGCGGTCCATTTCGTTGAATTGCTCATCGCTGCCCACCCCGATAAGGCTCAGGAGGCTGCGCGCAGGCTGTTGCTTGCCTTTCCGCAAAGCTCAAAGATGCTCTACCTGAATGGCATCGTCGATATGAAGGCGGGCAATCCGGAGCAGGCGCGCGCTCACCTTGAAGAATCGTTGGCCATCCAAGAGGACAGCGCACAGGCCCATGAGGCGCTGGGCGTTGTGCTGGCTCAATTGAAAGAGATGACTGGCGCGAAGGAACATTTGCAAAGGGCAATCGCCCTGGGAGACAACGATCCCGAAGTCAAAGAAAACCTGGCCAGGATTCAGCGGGCGCTTGACGCTGGGAAGTAAGCTCGCCGGGAACGCTCTCGCGCCTATCCTTCCGCTTCCCTGGCCAGAAACCGCTCCATGAACTTGGTATCGAATTCGCCGGCGCGAAAGCCGGGATCCTGAAAGATCGCCTGATGCAGGGGAATCGAGGTCTCGATGCCCTGCACAACAAACTGGCTGAGCGCCCGCTCCATCTTGGCGATGGCCTCGGCGCGATCGACTCCATGCACGATGAGCTTGGCGATCAGTGAATCGTAGTAGGGCGGCACGACGCCCTCGGCATACTGCGCCGTATCCACGCGCACGCCGTTGCCGCCGGGCACATTGAAGGCCGTGATCCTGCCCGCCGAAGGAGTGAACCTCGTGGGATGTTCGGCGTTGATGCGGCACTCGATGGCGTGGCCGCGGATTTCGAGCCTTGCGGGTAGAATGGCGTCCAGCCGCTCCCCGGCGGCGATGCGCAACTGCGCCTTGACCAGATCGACGCCGGTGATGGCCTCGGTAATCGGGTGCTCCACCTGGATGCGAGTGTTCATCTCGATAAAGTAAAGTTGCTTTTCCTCATCCATCAGGAACTCGACAGTGCCCGCGTTCTGGTAGCCGATGTCGGCCAGGCAGCGGCACAGGGTGCGGCTCAGCTCTTCGCGCAGGCTGGGCGTCATCTGTAGCGAGGGGGCCTCTTCGATGAGCTTCTGATGGCGGCGCTGGATGGAACACTCGCGCTCAAAGAGCGTGGCCACATGGCCGTGTTCGTCGGCCAGTACCTGGAACTCGATGTGGCGGGGCTGCTCGATGAACTTTTCCATGTACAGCTCGCCGTTGCCAAAGGCATTGGCCGCCTCGCTGCTTGCCGCGTGGAAGAGGTTGGGCAGTTCCTCGGCGTTGCGCACAATTCTCATGCCGCGCCCGCCACCGCCGGCCTTGGCCTTGAGAATCACCGGGTAACCCACCGTCCTGGCGCATATCTCAGCCTCGGCTGCCGATGCAATCACGCCATCTGAGCCGGGCAAGATGGGCACCTTGGCCTTCTTCATCGCCTGGCGGGCCTTTTCCTTCTCGCCCATCAGCCGGGTTGCCTCGGGCGGAGGGCCAATGAACTTGATGTTCGAGGCGCGGCAAACCTCGGCGAAGTTGGCGTTCTCGCTCAACAGGCCGTACCCAGGATGAATCGCGTCCACATCGGCAATTTCAGCAGCGGCGATGACCGCGGGCACGTTCAGATAGCTTTCGGCCAGCCGCGGCGGGCCGATGCAGATTGCCTCGTCGGCAAAGCGGACGTGCAGCGAGTTGCGATCGGCCTCGCTGTAGACGGCGACCGTGCGAATGCCGAGTTCCCGGCAGGCGTTTAGTACGCGCAGCGCGATTTCACCGCGATTGGCAACCAGTACTTTACGAAACATTCATGACCCTTTTGAACCTGTCCAACAACTTGGTTTTGAGCGAAGGGTACGGGCTTTAGCCCGTACATCAACGGCAAGAAAAGAACAGGGCTTCAGCGCCTGAGGGAAGCCTTCCACGTCTTTCTTATTCCCTCAGCGGGTAAAGCCGAAAGCAGATTCGGTTCCAAACGGACGGGCCAAAGGCCGCCCCTTCGGCAAACAGTTTCTGGGCAGCTTCCACCAGCTCCGCTCGTCCTTCCCTACCCCACCCGGACGGAAAACAGAGGCTGCCCATACTCGATGGGCTGGCCGTTGGAAACAAAGCACTTGACGATCTCGCCGGCGGCGTCGGATTCAATCTCATTCATCAACTTCATGGCTTCGACGATGCAGATCACCTGGCCCTTGTCCACGTGGTCGCCCGCAGAGACAAAGGCCGATGCGCCGGGCGAAGGCGAGCCGTAGAAGGTGCCGACAATGGGCGACTTGACGATATGCAGCCCGGCATTGGGATCGGCGGCGGGCGCTTCGGCCAAAGGCGGAGCGGCGGTTGCCGGCCCAGCCGGGGTTGTGTGTGCCCCGGCCAGCAGACTTGCCAGCTCGGGCAATCCGGCCGGTCCGGCCTGGGGCCGATCGAACTTGAGCCGCACGCGCAGTTCTCCGCGGTCCAGCTCGAACTCGGCAACCTGATTCTCTTTCAGGAATTCGATCAGTTGTTTCAGGTCGTCGATATCTTCAGGGTTCAGTGGATTCATTCGTTCCTTAACTCTCCCGTGCGCGGGCGGGGCTGGGTTTCAAAGTTCGATCAGGGCCTTGGGAGCGGGCGTCAGCACCTGGCCTCCGGTTCGGGTTACAACCACCATATCCTCGATGCGAATGCCGAACTGCCCGGCCAGATAAACTCCTGGCTCAATGGTAACAACCATGCCGGCGAGCAACCTGGCCGTCTGACCTGCGCCGATGCGCGGCGACTCGTGAATCTCAAGGCCCACGCCATGGCCGGTGGAGTGGGTAAATGCCTCTGCCAATCCCGCCCTGCGCAAGACGCTTCGGGCGGCCTCATCCACATCTCCGCAGCATGCGCCCGCGGTTACGGCAGCCACCCCGGCTTGCTGGGCGTCGAGCACCGCCTGGTAAGCATTCCGCTCTTTGGCTCTCGGCTTCCCCAGGAAGACGGTGCGGGTCATATCGGAGCAGTAACCCTTGAGAATAACACCGAAGTCGAGGGTCAGGAATCCCCGGCGGGGCAGGCGGGCGCTGGTGGCCCGTCCATGGGGCAGGGCCGATCGCGCACCGGAGGCGGCGATGGTATCAAACGACATGCCCTCTGCGCCCAGCAGCCGGGCGCGGTGTTCAAGCTCCGCGGCCACCTCGATCTCCCTGAGGCCGGAACGGATGAAGCCCAGAATGTGCTCGAAGAGCTTGCAACCCACCAGCGCCGCCTCCGCCATCAGCGCCAGCTCGTCTTCGTCCTTTACCCAGCGCAAGGGCTCAACCAGCGAATCGGCCAAGGCGGAGAGAAAACCGCGCCGGAGCCGCGCCGGCAGAGCTGCCTTCCAGCGCGCCAGCTCGGCCACCGTGGTGCGGGCAGGGTCGAAGCCGGCTATCTTCACTCCGCGCTGCGCTGCCAGCCACTCCACGGCGGCCACGGCAGGCGAGCTTGCTGCGATCTGGACCTGAGCCGCGGAAACCTCTTCGGCGGCCTGCGCCGTATAGCGGCCATCGGTAAACAGCCGCGCTGCGCGGCGGGTGACGGCGAGCGCGGCGCTGGAGCCTGTGAATCCGGAGAGGTAGCGAATGTCGGGCAGATGCGTGACTACGAGGCCCGGCAGCCCGGCTTTGGTCAAACGGCGGCGCAGTTGGCCGATGCGGCGGAAGTGGTCCACTTGTCGAGGATAAATCACGGAGAGGGCGAGCCAGACCGATGGGCGATAGGTGCCCGCTGCATCCTCGAGTTTCGCTTGGCCACTGGAGCTGAGAGGGTCGCTAAATAAGAGTAAAGGGGACAGTAATCGTGGTGCTGATTTGCACCGATTCTCCGTTCCAAAACATGGGCTTGAAGGTCCACTTCCTTACGCCGTCAAGGGCCGCCTGCTGGAGCATTGCAGGGCCACTGATCACGTGCACGGAAACAACGCGGCCATCTGTTCCGACAGTCACCTGCAACACAACGGCCCCGCTCACCCTGGCGGCCTGCGCAATCGGAGGATAGACCGGTTTTGAGCTTTGAATCAGCAGCTTTCTCGCTTCGCTTTCCGAAACAGTAACTACTTGTGGCGGAAGCCGGGCATCCTTTGGCGGCGCAATATCCGCCTCATCGTTCGCCGGGAGCAAGTCGACCTGCTCCAAATGAGCCGTCAAGACTCGCTTCGAGCCCTGCTTGACCTCCAGATCTCCAGGCAAGTAGTGGCCCTGGAATTGAACAGTGTTATTCCGAAGATCTTCGGGGGACCGCGACCAAGGCTCCCCAACAAAGCGCAGCGCGACTGAATCGTTCTCGAGACAGTAGGTAGGACCCATGAACTCCAGATGCGGAGGCTCCGGTCTATGGCCTCTTTCGGTCAGGCAAACGAGTTTCACCTTGTCAATCTCGCGCTTCTGCCTATCGATGGTCGAATTCTCAATGGTTCCCGGATCGAGGAAAATGGGGCTGATGAATCTCCTGGCCATCCCCGCGAGAGGCTCTTGAACCGGATCGCGCGCCCCTGTCAGTAGAACGCCGTCTCCGGTCGCATATGCGGATTGCGTGTATCCAGCACTCGTGTAGGAAATCTTGTACTTGTTCTTACCCAACCAATATTCTTCAAAGGTTCCTTGCTCAGGTTTCTTGCCGCTTTCGTCGAAGACGGTGAAGCTGATTCTCATGTGCCAGGGCATTACATCTTCCCCAGATAGCCCGTTCAGTTTTGCTGCGAGAATGAGAAGAGATTTTGGATCGCTAGGCAGCGCGGCGACCCCAGCCGGAGTTTGACCTTGCGTGTAGGCTTCCGGGGTGATCCACAATGTCACGGCAAGAGCAACGGCGAATTTGGCTGGCCAGCAAAGGCATTTGGATCGCGAGCGAATCATAGCAATCCTCTTTCGAATGAACGTGAGGATTGTAATGACTCAGACCTCTGAGTGTCATCAAGCCCTTTGAAATATCAGTCTCGGGCGGGCTCGACAATAAGGAAGACTCGCGATGATTTCGCGAAATCACATAGGAGAGAAGGCGGTCTTCGGGTCCCTGATCCCCTGATCTCCTGACCCCTGCCCTTAGAACGCCGGCCGCACCGGCTTCTTCTGGTGCGGATCGATCTCGGCTTCGGCGGCCTGGAGGTCGGACTGGCGGTCCATCCACTCATCAAGCCGGGAGCGCTTGAAGCGCCAGCGGTTGCCCAGCTTGAAGGCGGGCACAAAGCCCTCGGAGGCATATTTGTAGAGCGTGTCGGGAGAAATGGCCAGGTAATCCGAGGCCTGGCGAATGTCCATGACCTCGCGCACCTCGGGGACGAGGAGGTTGGAGCGGGCGGCGGCGTTGCGCATGATTGCCTCCTGGAAGCAGAGATGCCTCCGGGCGAATTCCGGTTGTCTGCCGGTAGTCTTGTATTTAACGCGGTTTCGCCCCGTAGTTCAAGGGTTTTCAGGGAGTTGGAGGAGATTCATGGGCTTTCCGGCCGCGAATCGGACGCGATAGAGGGGCCGATTCCGCCCCTAATCCCAGCCGGTTGGGTCTCGGCGGACTCCGAACACAAGCCGTTGGGCTGTTGAAGCGGATGGTGCATTCGGGTTGGATTCGGCCGCGCCGCTCGCCACGCAATCCGCTTTCAGAAAAAGGCAACTCGCCAGCGCCGGTTGCTGGATGGTCATCTGCCGCCGCGTCTTGCCAACAAACCGCCGCTCAACATGCCGGAGCCGATTTCGATCCGCTAGGGCTTGGGTTGCGCGGCGATCCACTGCTTGAGGTTGGGCTCCTGAAGTGTGCGTAGTTCGATGCAGCCGTCGATGCGTTCGATGGCATGCTTGAGGGCACGATCGGCTGCGGGCACTTGGTGGGCGGCAAAGAACTGATTGACGCCGTCACGGCCGGCGACCGAGCAGAAGCCGCCTGTGGACCGCACCAGCAGGCCACCCATCTCGGTGGTCAGTTGGGACTGAACCTTCTCCCAGTTGGCCTGGATGTACTTCCAGGCCAGGTCGCGGGTTCCGTCGATCAGGAGGGCGATGGCAAACTGGAACGCGGCATCCTGGTTCCGGACCTTGCCTGAGACGGCGTAGTCCAGGGAGCGTTGGACGAGGGCGGGATCCTCAAACTGGGCGAGCAGGCGCAGGGCGTTCTCATGGAACTCGGGATTGGTTGAGGTTTCAGCGGCCTTCTGTAGCTTATCAAAGAGAGCGGCGTCGCCGTTGCGGGCGGCGATGGCCAGAGCGGTCTCGCCCAACGTGGCATCCACTGAGGCGGGATCGGCGAGGTACTTCTCAACGATCCGATTGGCCTGGGCAAGAACCGCGGGATCTTTGCCGTAGTAGCCAAGGACAGCGAAGAGCTGGGCGCGCAACTCCCGGGTATCGGCCGAATCGGCGTCGGAAGGGGGACCAAGTTTGGCGAGCTCCGGAGCGAAGGTCGCGCGAATCCAGGCTGAAATGGCTGCCTTTTCTTCCGGTGTGGCCGCAACCCGGTCGTAGACGGCGCCAACGCCTCCGGGGGCAATGCCGAGAACGCTGGAGCTTTGATCGGCTCTGGCGGCGCCGACGAGGGCAATGCCGAGAACGTCGGCGTTCGAGTCGCTCTTCACGGCGGCGACGAGGTTCATATAGTCGCCGACGGTGGCCTTGTTGGCCTGAACTTGCGCCCACTCATCGCCGATCAGGCTGATGCGTTCCGCCGGTTCCAGCCCGGTCTCGATGTTGGATACGAGTGCAGCGTAGAGGCTGGGCGAATAGGCGCTGCGATAATACCCCTTGCCCCCGGCGTTGGCAAAAAAGAGGCCCGTTTTTGGAGCGGGCAAGGTGTCGTCAGCGGGTGTGAGCACCGGGCACTTCTGGCCATTGTCAGTTTTGAAGCACACCGGCAAGGTCCATTTCTGGGCGGGATCGGGCTGGATGCCGGGGCTGAGGAAGAAGCGCCTCTGCGCCACCGCAACTCGCCGCGGCGAGCCTTTGGCCGGCTCGCTGAAGGTGAGCAGCGGCTCGCCCGGCTGGGCCACCAGGCTCTCCATGATCTTGTCCACCGGCTTGTGGCTGACTTCCGTCTGGGCGTTCCAGAAGTCTTCCGCGGTTGCGTTGGCGTACTGGTGGGCAGTGAGATAGGCATGCACACCTTTACGGAAGGTCTCCGGGCCGAGGTAGTTCTCCACGGTGAGCAGCACGTCGCCGGCCTTGCCATAGGCGATGCCGTCGAACATCTGGTTGATTTCTTCCGGAGTCTCGGCCTTGGCGCGGATAGAGCGCGTGGTGGGTTGAGCGTCCAAATCCAGCGTGTGGTCCTCGTCGTTGGCCACGGTTTGATCGATCTTCCACTCTGGATGCATCGCGGCCACGGACTTGTTCTCCATCCAGGTGGCAAATCCCTCGTTGAGCCAGAGATTGTCCCACCATTGCATGGTCACCAGATCGCCGAACCACTGATGGGCCATCTCATGGGCGATGACAATGGCCACCTCCTTCCTTGCGCCGGTCGAGGCAGTTTTGGGGTCGATGAGCAGCAGGGTCTCGCGGTAGGTAATGGCGCCGAAGTTCTCCATAGCGCCGGCCTCGAAGTCGGGCAGGGCGATCAAGTCGAGTTTCTTGAGGGGGTAGTGGATGCGGAAGTAGTTGTCGTAGTAATGCAGCACCCACTTGGCCACATCGACGCCGTAGGCCGTGAGGGCGACCTTGTCTGGAGTGGAGCAAACGCGGATGGCTACGCCGTCGGATTCGCCCGCGGTGCACTGGAAGTCGCCAACCAGGAAGGCCACCAGGTAGGTGGACATCTTTGGGGTGGTCGAGAACTTCAGCGTGTGCTTGTCTGCGGCGGGGCCGGGCGTGTCGGCTTCAATGGGGGTGTTGGAGATGGCGGTGTCGGCGCTGTCGACGACCAGGGAGACATCGTAGGTGGCCTTGAAGGCCGGCTCGTCGAAGGAGGGGAAGGCGCGGCGCGCGTCGGTAGGCTCAAACTGGGTGACTGCGTAGCTGCGGCGGGCGGTCTTGGAGAGGTAGAAGCCGCGCAGCTCATTGTTCAGGATGCCGGTGTAAGCGATGGCCAGGGTCGCCTTGCCGGCGGGCAGCGCTTCCTTGAAGGTGAAGGTGGCTTGCTCCTTGCTGTTGTCGAGAGTGACGGCAGCTGTCTGCTGCTTGCCGTTCTCAGTGACGGAGACGCTCTGGAAGGCGATCTCTGCGGCGTTCAGGGTGATTGCGCTCACCGGCGCAGCGATAGTGACGTCGATCGACTCGACGCCGGAGAAGGTTGCGGCCTTCAGGTCGGGCGTGAGGGTGAGCGTATAGTGCTCGGGGCGGACAGTATCCGGCAGGCGCTGGGCAAACACCGGCCGGGCTGGGGTCAGGATGATGCAAGCAAGCGTGGCCGCGGATGCCAGAGCGGCGAGCAGCGAAGAAGCAAAAGAGCGAAGATTCATTTCATCCTCTTGGGGTTGAGCGAAGCGGTCGAAGACAGAACTCACGCCGGGCATTTCAGCCAATGGCTGAGCTTGCCGCCCAGTTTCCTGCCGATCGTTCAGGCGGCCGCGCCGGCTTTTGATATTGTAGGCCTCTCATCGGGCGGGATGGGCTACGCGGCTTTTCTTCCGGCCTGGCCTGGGCTTGGCCATGGAGTGAGTTACACTGTCGGAGCAGTGTAGTCAGTGAACTTCCACAGCCAAAGGAGAACTCCCCGATGCGATGCGCCCGCTCTGCTTCCGTTCTTTGCCTGACAGCCTGCCTGAGTGCAGCCGCCTTCATGCACGCTCAACTGGCCAAGCCGCCGGTGGCGCCTGTCCAAACTGTGGTCGATACCTACTTTGGCCAGAAGGTCGAAGACCCCTACCGGTACATGGAAAACCAGAAAGATCCGGCTGTGGTTGCCTGGATGAAGGCCCAGGCCGACTACACGCGCGCGGTGCTGGACTCCATGCCGGGGCGCAAGGCGTTTGCCGGCAAGATGCAAACCTATATGAACGCAGCGGAGTTCACCGTCTCCGATGTGCAACTGGCGGGAAAATTCACCTTCTACCGCAAGCGCAAGCAGGGGCAGAATCTGGCCGCTCTCTACGTTCGCGAGGGAACCGACCCCCACGAGCGCCTGCTCTTCGATCCGAACAAGTTCGACACAGGCGATCATCATATCTCGCTCGATCAATACACCCCTTCCTGGGAGGGCAAGTATGTTCTGATCGCCACCTCTCTGGGCGGTTCCGAGGATCAGACCGCGCGCGTCTTTGAAACCGCAACCGGGCGGGAACTGACGGAAAGCATCGAGCGTTTCGAGGGCGGAGTCTTTTCGCTCGACGGAGAAACGGTCTACTACATGCAGCGCCAGAAGCTGGCGCCGGGAGCGCCTCCCACAGACAAGTACAAGAAAGCCAGATTCTACGCGCATAAGTTGGGGACCGATGTCGGTACCGATCAAGCGATCTTTGGCTATGACGTTTGCCCCGGTGTGCGAGTTGCCGACGATGAATTCGCCTTCGCTTTCCCGACGCCGAATTCATCCTATGCAATTGGGGTCGTGAGTAACGGCGCCGATCCGGCCCAGGAGGTTTATGTTGCGCCCCTGAGCGACATCGGGAGCAAGACAAGCTGGAAGAAGGTGGCCGACTACGGCAACAAAATCTCAGACCTGGCTCTGGTCGGCAGCGATCTTTACCTGGTGACCCTCAAGGACGCTCCCAATGGCAAGATTCTGCGCACGAGCGCCACCGCCCCTGACTTGTCCAAAGCGGAGGTCGTGCTTCCTGCCAGCTCCGCGGTGTTGACGGGCAGTTACGTTGGGCAAAATGTCCTTCGACCGGCAAAGGACGCGCTTTACATCCAGCAGGCCGAAGCCGGCATTGGCAAGGTTCTGCGCATGTCGTACCAGCCGGGATCGAAGCCCCAGCCGGTTGCGCTCCCCTTTGACGGCAGCGTAGGCGATGTAGTCACGGATCCGACCGTGCCGGGGGCGCTGATCGACGTGACTTCGTGGACAAAGCCTGGAGATTATTACCGCTTCGATCCGGTCACGGCTACTTCGTTTGCAATGGGCCTGGAGCCGGAGAGCGCTATCGACCCGAAGGACTTTGTTTCAGAGGAACGAATGGCACCGGCTCCCGATGGCACGCCGGTTCCGCTTTCGATCGTTTACAGGAAGGGAATGAAGCTGGACGGCAGCAACCCTACTGCTTTGATCGGCTACGGGTCCTACGGCGATGTGTGGAAGCCGGGCTTCGGGCGTCGCTACTCCGAGTGGATTGAGCGCGGCGGCATTCTGGCTGTGGCGCACGTGCGCGGCGGCGGCGAGTATGGAGAAGCCTGGCACCTGGCGGGGCAGAAACTGACCAAGCCGAATACCTGGCGCGACTTTATCGCCTCGGCGCAGTATCTGATCGACCACAAGTACACCTCCACGCCCAAGCTGGGAATCTGGAGCCAGAGCGCCGGCGGGATTCTGATCGGAAGATCGGTGACCGAACGCCCCGATCTCTTCGCCGCCGCCGTGGACGGCGTGCCCTGTTCCGACATGTTGCGCGAGGAAACGGGCGCAAACGGGCCGCCCAACATTCCCGAGTTCGGGACGGTGACGACTGAGGATGGCTTCAAGGGGCTCTATGAGATGAGCGCCTACGATCACGTGAAGGCGGGAACTAAGTATCCGGCGATTCTGGTGACCGCCGGGGCCAACGACCCCAGGGTCGATCCATGGGAGGGCGCAAAGATGGCGGCCCGCCTGCAGGCCGCGAATGCCAGCGACAAGCCGATCCTGCTGCGGGTGAACTACGACGCCGGGCATGGAATCACCGACACTGTTTCCCAGCAGGTCTCCGACTGGACCGACATCTTCACTTTTTTCCTGTGGCAGTTTGGCGAGAAGGACTTCCAGCCGTCGGCGCTCAAGCCGTAAAGATGCTTCCGGATGTACGCGCCGGGGCGAGCGCGTGGGCACGATTGCAGACAGGGGCTCGTGGAATCCCGCCCTTGTCACTTCGCGACACCCGCGCGTGCGCCTCGGAACCCCGATGCACTTCCGGCGCATGCTCTGGCGGAATGGGAAACTATATGCTACCATTAGGCAGATGATCGAGATCCGGGAATATCTCGGGCGGGACGGGCGCAACCTCTTCGGCGACGGGTTTGACCGGCTCAACTCCGAGGCGGCCCGCAAGGTGACCACGGCCCTCTACCGGTTGGGGATGGGGAACTTTTCGAATGCGAAGGGCGTGGGCGGCGGAGTCTTTGAGTGCCGCATCGACTTCGGGCCCGGATACCGGGTCTACTTCGGGAAAGACAGCGAACGAATCGTAATTCTGCTCTGCGGTGGAACAAAGCAGCGCCAGCAGGATGACATTGCAATGGCTGGAGAATGCTGGCAGGAGTACAAGCGGCAAAAGAGGAGCGAACCATGGCATTGACGCGTGATTTTCGACAGACGGTGCAGGCGCGGGTGCGGAGCGATCGGGAGTTTCGGCGCGGGCTGTTGAGCGACGCCGTCGAGGCCCTGCTGGCGGGTGAAACGCTACTGGGCCGGGAGATTCTGCGCGACTTCATCAATGCGACCTTGGGCTTTCCCGCGCTGGCTGAGAAGACCGGCATTCATGTAAAGACGCTGCATCAGATGTTCGGCCCCAGGGGCAATCCGACCGCAGCAAACCTGTTCAATATCATCGCCTGCTTGCAGGAGCATGAAGGGGTGCGGTTACAGGTGGTGGCGTAGGTTCCCTGCTCACCCACGCTTCGCAACAGGCGCGAGGGATGGGGCACCTGCTTACGATTTTCTTGATTTTCCGACGAAAGAGCAGAGCGCAAAGACTAACACCAGTAGTGCAATGGCCGACATACTTGTGATTATCAGGAGGTGGTGTGAGTGAATGAATCTTGCCGCTTTACTTGAAATGGATTTTCCGGATAAGGCAGCGGATGAGGTAGTTCCCGATCTAGATTCATATGCACCGGCGTTCAGAGCAGCCAATACTCTCTGATCCGACGGCGTCAGCCATTTTGCGATTGGCTTGGCTTCGTCAGGGGTAAGCTGGACAAATACCGCTACAGTACCCAACCTCGCCAAGGCATAGACATTTGCCTTGCCAAGGCCGTCAATAGCGATTGTTTTCGAGGCCTTGTCGAAGGGGCTGGAAACCTTCCATAGAGCAGGAGCTGTCATGGAATTCGACGTGATCTTGAGTGACTGAAACCCGCCATCTAAGAATTCCGCGACGGAATAATCAATCGGCTTTCCGGCAGAGTCAACGAAGTCAATGTCACTTTTGCGAACGGCGGAATACTAAAGGTTCCCTACCTTGCATTCAATCTGCGACAAGAGCAAGGGCTTTCCGGTCTTTTCATTCTTGACAAGGATTACGCACCCTGCTTCAGACAGGTTTGCGTGAGCATCCCCGAGGAATATCCCGGCCCCTTCGGGACCGACCCATCCTTGATTGTCAACGTTGACAATCCCTCCCTTTGCGGTATTCGCAAAAAGGCCCTGAGCTACGTTGGAATCCGGATCGACTACGAGCGGAATATGTTTCTGTGGAGACAGTTTCGCAAAATTAAATGTGGTATTCTTATATGTCCTTTCAATCTGAGCGAACAACGCAGTTATGGGAAAGAAAACAGCGGCAATAGCAAAGACGATTGAGTATCTCACACGATTACCGGTGGCCATGAAACCCTCCGAAGGTAGGAGAATTCGAGTAAGAGATTATCCGAAGTGCATCACTCTTCCGCCATATTGTCAAGGAAAAACTACTGTTGGAATTCATGCGACTCGATGCTAATCACTTCTTCAGCGGCTTGCGCGCGAAGTAGTAGAGCGAAAACGCCAGCGCGGCGAAGGCTGCTACCGAAACGTAGTTGTTATCCAAAAACGTGTGCGGGAAGTTGAGCAGGTCGCGGTTGTCGAAGTAGGTGGCTTCGATGGCCTTGAGGGCCACGCCGAGCAGGCCTACGATGCCGCCGGCGGCGATGAGGCCGGAGGCGAAGAGGGAGCCGGGTGAGATGTCGCCTTCCGGTTCCGCCGCTTCGCCGGCCTTTTTGACGGCCTGATCGACCAGCCAGCGAATGACTCCGCCGCAAAAAATCGGCAGGGTGGTGCCGATGGGCAGGTAAGCGCCGACGGCGAAGGTCAGAGAGCGGACGCCGAGCAGCTCGACGGCAATGACCAGAGAGACGCCGAGCAGCACCAGACCCCAGGGGAGCTTGCGGCTCAGGATTCCGTTGATGACGGTGGCCATCAGCTTGGCCTGCGGCGCGGGGGCATTGGCGCTGCCAATTCCCTGAATCCAATGCACCTCGATGCGGCCCGTCGCCGGCGAGTAGAGGTACTTGCCGTCCTGCAATTCGGTGGAACCGATGGCGTTGAGGACGGTGTACTCCGAGCTCTTGTGGAGGGCGGTGGTATTGTCGGCGGCTACAACGCGAATCTGCCCCGGAAGATGCTGATTTTCAGACTGGACGCTGACGCCGGGATGGGAGCCATTGATCTGCCAAGGCTGCGCGACCGCGTGGAACTCCTGCAGGCCGGTATTCATCAGGTTGAGGGTAAAGCCAATGACGATGGTGGAGACGACGACACCGATCATGAGGGCGATCTGCTGGTAGCGCGGCGTTGCGCCGATGATGTAGCCGGTCTTGAGGTCCTGCGAGGTATCGCCGGAGTTGGATGCGGCGATGCAGACGACCCCGCCGATGGTGATGGCGAGAGCACCGTAGGCAGGGAGGGTCCAACCCATGACGAGGAAAACGGCGCAGGTAGCCATGAGGGTGGCGATGGTCATGCCGGAGACCGGACTGGCCGAGGAACCGACGAGGCCCACGATGCGCGAGCTGACGGTGACAAAGAGAAATCCAAAGACGACCACCAGCAGCGATGCAGCCAGGTTGGCGGCCCAGCCGACGAATGCGCCGGGGACGGGCTTGAACTCAAGAAAGACGAACATGAGGGCAACGATGAGCAGCGAGCCGATGAGCACGACTCCCATGGAGAGGTCGTCTTCGGTGCGGATTGGCTTGGCCTGCGCCGCCGCTGCGCCGGGGCGCATCGTCTTGAAGCCGGCAGTGAGGGCGCCGACGATGGTGGGGAGCGTCTTGAGCAGGGTGATGAGTCCGGCGGCAGCAACCGCGCCCGCGCCCATGGGCTTGATGTAGGTGGCCCAAAGGTCGCTGGGAGCCATCTGCGCGATGGGAACCTGGCCGGGGTAGACCGGATGGCCGAGCTCCTTGCCGAAGAAGTAGATCAAGGGCATCACCACAAGCCAGGAAACGACGCCCCCGGCAAAGATGACGCCAGCAACCTTGGGGCCGATGATGTAACCCACACCGAGGTATTCCGACGTGGCGTCGGCGTAGATGGATGCGCCTTTAAGCACGTGCTGGGGGCCGAAGTCGGGCTGGAACTCCGGAGCATGTGGCCAGGCCTTGAAGAGGTTGCTGTTCTGGAAGAGCGTGTAGAGGCTGCCCAGGCCGAGGCCGAGAAAGACGCGGCTGGCAAAGGAGCCTCCGCGCTCGCCGGCGATCAGCACGTCGGCGCAGGCCGTGCCTTCCGGGTAGGGCAGGGCGTGGTGCTCCTGCACAATAAGCTGGCGGCGCAGGGGAATCATGAAGAGCACGCCCAGCCAGCCACCGATCAGGGCAAGCATGAAGATGCGCGAGTACTCGAGGTCGAAGCCCAGAAAAACCAGCGCAGGGAGGGTGAAGATGACGCCCGAGGCGATGGACTGGCCGGCGTTGCCGGTGGTCTGGACGATGTTGTTCTCAAGGATGGAAGCGCGGCCGAAGGCGCGCAGGATGCTGATCGAAAGCACCGCGATGGGGATGGATGCGGCTACCGTGAGGCCGGCACGCAGGCCCACGTAGACCGTGACGGCGCCAAAGATTATGCCGAAGAACGAGCCGAGCAGAAGGGCGCGGAGGGTGAACTCCGGGCGGTTTTCGCCGGGCGCAACAAAAGGCTTGAAGACGGGGGGCTGAAAGACGGGGGGCTGAGAGTCGGGCAAGAATAGCCTCCGGGTACGCGCAAACCGATCCTGCAAGTTTCCCTGAAGGGGGAGTGTAGCAGCGAAGGCGTGTCAGAGGACAGCCTGAGTCAAATCTCAGGCTGTCTTCACCCAAATCTGCCCGTAGTTCGAAGGCACTTGCAAGCCGATTGACGCACCGTCCTCGGCGGGTTGAACTTCGAGCGGGGCCGGGCGCAGAGTATCGTCCAGCATCTCGCGCCATGTGCCCGCCACAGGGAAGGGGGCGTTCACCTCGGCGGCCGCATCGGAGAAGTTCAGCAGCACCAGCGCCCACGACTCGGGGTTGGCGCCGGCTGCCACGGCGTGCCGCGAATAGATCAGCACCTGCGTACCTTGCAGCGACTGCTCGTAGTAGTAGTAAGATGCCCGGCTGCGCAGGGCGCTAACACTGCGGCGCAGGTTGCCCAGCCGCCGGTAGAGACTTATCAGTTCTTTGCCGTACTGATCGTAGAAGTACTCCCAGTGAGTAACTCGCGCCAGGTGGACCCGGTCGAGGCCGTTATCCGGCAGGGCGTAGTTATCGGCAAACTCCTGGCCCTGCCATAACATGGGAATGCCTTGCAGCGTGTAGAGAGCGATGGCGTGGGGCTGCAGCTTGTAGAAGCGGCCGCGGTCACCCTCGGGGATGGGATCGCCGGGGTCGGCGCCGGGGCTGGCAAAGACGATCAACTGGCTGTGGTCGTGGGATTCGATGTACTGGAAGGGCGCAACCGGCATCTGAAGGGCGTTGCCGGCGGCATCGACGGCGGCGGTGGTCGAGGGGAAGCCCATGAAGCTCGGATCTAACTGGTGGCCATAACTATCCTGGGGCGCTGCGCCCCCGGCCACGGATTCAGCAAGATAGAGCAGGCCGTTCTGCCATGCGCTGTTGGTATAACTCTGGGCGAGCACGGTCTGTGCCTTGTCCAGGGCCTCGGCGCATTGAACGATGCGGCTGTATCCGCCGGCGCCCTGGAAGCGCGGCAGCGTAAGGGAATGCAGATAAGTATTCTGGACAAGATTCCGGTAACCGGCATCCATGGGAGGAACGTAAAGGTCGGTAACTTCGTCGTAGCGGAAGCCGTCCACGTGATACTCGTCGAGCCAGTGCTGGTTGGCGTTGAGAAAGTAATCCAGCGTAAATGGAACGGTGAAGTCGGGCTTGGGACCGAAGCCGTAGATATTCCATCCGTCCATCATGGGATTGGGCGGATTCGGCGCTCCCGCCGCGCCGGCCAGGCTGCTATAGATGGAGTAATAAGCAAACATGGTATCGACGTGTTCGTAAACCACGTCGAGAATGACCGCAATCCCGCGCGAGTGTGCCGCGTCGACCAGGCGCTTGAGACCTCCCGGCCCGCCGAAGCGCGCGGCGGGCGCGAAGTAATGCAATGGACCGTAACCCCAGTCGAAGTCCAGCTGCATGCTTGTTACAGGCATAAGTTCGATGCAGTTGACACCCAGGCTGGCGAGATAAGTCAGCCGGTCCACCACCCCGTCGAAGGTATCGTTGAACTCCTCCACCTGCAACTCGTAGACCACCAGATCGTCCAGCTCCGGTGTCTTGTAGGCATCGTCCGTCCAGGCGAAGGGAAGCGGCGCGGGGTCGAGCGTGAATGCCGCCATCCGTCCCATCTCCGCCTCACGCGCAAATGGGTCCACGATCCACGGCGAGACGCATTGCCGCGCGCCGCCGGGCGGAGTCCACCAGAGTTCATAGCGGTAGAAATGCAGGCCTAACTCTCCAAGGTGCGAGCCAGCGGCAGGATTAAGCACGACGGTGGCCGTCCACAGGTCGAGAGCGCTGCCCTGCTGCCACTCCAGCGGAAAGCTGGCAGCCGGAACGCTGGGATCGAACTGGTCGAGGCTGTGAATGACGCGCGCCACAACCTCGAAGTTGTCGCTGGGATGAATGCCGGGAAGGTAGATCCCGAGTCGGACGCTGAACAGTCCGTGTGGGGCGAGTTCAGGAAACGCTCCAACTTCATTGATATCGATCATGGGCCGCTCCTCGATGGTTGTGGATTTGGGGATGAACCCGCGAACAAACCCGGGTTGCCTGAAATTATGCACTGAAAACCGCCGGAGCGATCACGAATTCTTGTAGAATCCGCCCGGCGGCCAGCGGTCCCGGCAGCGGCCGGCTTGGCGAATGTGCCGGCGGGCGCGTAGGGTAGATTCGACCCTGGAATCGACGCCAGCGGAGAATCGGACCGCAATGACCAACCCAGCTCTAGCTTCCACGCCTGTCCAGCGGCTGCTGTCGCTGGATGTGCTGCGCGGCATCACTATCGCCTTCATGATCATGGTGAACAACAACGGCGGCAGCGGCTCATGGGGCTTTATGAACCACGCCGCATGGAACGGCCTGACGCCCACCGACCTGGTTTTTCCCACTTTTGTCTTTGTCGTCGGCGCTTCCATTATCTTTGCCTTCGATGCGCGATTGGCTCGCGGCGCAACCCGCGCCTCGGTGGTCTGGCACACGGTTCGGCGGGCGGGAATCCTGTTTCTGCTGGGCGTCGTGGTCAACGGCTTTCCGTTTTTCAAGCTCGACCACCTGCGCATCTACGGCGTGCTGCAGCGGATTGCCTTCTGCTACCTGGCGGTGGGGCTCTTCTACCTTTGGGACAAGCGGGTTTGGACCAAGATGGCGGCGATCGGCGCGCTGCTGGCGGGTTACTGGATTCTGCTGCGCTGGGTTCCGGTGCCGGGCGCGGGGACGCCGGGGCGCGGGATTCCCTTTCTCGATCCGGACCGGAACCTTGTCGCCTGGCTCGACCGGCAGATATTTCCGTATCACCTCTACGAGGACTGGACGACCCACAACCTGCGCGACCCCGAGGGGCTGCTCAGCAACCTGCCCGCGGCTGCCACTGCGCTGATCGGGTTGCTGGCCGGGTTATGGCTGCGGAGCGGGAGAGCGGCGAAGGCGAAGACGGTGGGGCTGGCTGTGGGCGCGGCGGCTTGCCTGGCCTCGGGCTACCTGTGGTCGCTGTGTTTCCCGCTGAACAAGAAGATGTGGACCAGTTCGTATGTTCTGGTGGCCGCGGGTTGGTCGCTGGTGCTGCTGACGGTCGTCTATTGGGCCGTGGAACAGAAGGGCTGGCGGAAGGGATGGACGTGGGTTTGGTTGGTATTCGGGTCGAACGCGATTGTGGCCTACATGGTGAGCGAACTGCTGCCGAGCGCGCTTGACAGCATTACCGTTCATGCCGGCGGCCCCGCCCGCTCCCTGCGTGAGGTTCTGGCCGCGCCCATCTTTGCGCACATACCCAATCCGGGCTGGGCGGCGTTTGCTTATTCGGTTTCGTTCACGGCGGTGTGCTTTGTTCCGGTGTGGGCGCTTTATCGCAAGAAGATCTTTGTGAAGGTGTGAGGGTTGTGCTGGTTGCAAGGCCCGGTTTTTTCCGCAGCCTGTGAAGTCGTGGCCTGCCACAACTTGGGCTTTTTCAGAAGTTCCCTTGGCAAAGCACTGAAATCGCTGCTTCCCAGCCAAGCCTATTGCACGGTGAGGCTTACCGTGATCGTGTGAGACAAGGAGCCCGAGGTCGCGGTGATGGTCAAGGTAGAGGCTTGTGGAGTCGCGTTGAATCCACATCCCGTCAATCCCACTGCCAGGGCCGCGCCGACCAAAGCAAGCACCGCCAGCCCGCGCCAGCGACAAGCGCCTGTGCGCAGCCTGCCAGCAAGGGGCAGCACGATCAGCCCCAACGCCACCGGCAATGAGCTGATGCCAAAGGGCCCGGGGCGCGGCTGAATAGCCGCTTTGCCTGGCGGCCCCACCTGAAGCGTGACATCGGTAGCCGCGGAGCCTGACGCCACCGTTGCCGGCGTGAAGACCCCGACGAATCCCGCCGGAAGTCCGGTCACACTCATGCTTACCGCCGCGGGCAGCGTGGCGCCGCCCACCGGGGTAATGACAAGCGGATATGAGGCCACGCCGTTGAGGGGCACGGTCGCCGTGCCCGTGACGGCGCTGTTGCCCGTCAAAGCGACCGTAAAGTCCTGCAAGGTCTCAGGCAGCGCGCCGCTGGTAGCCGGGGTATAGCTGCTGTCGCCGGAGTAGGCGGCGGTAATCGAGTGCGTTCCCAGGGTCAGCGCCGAGGTGGTAATCGTTGCTGTTCCCGCCGACACGGTGCCCGTTCCAATCTGCGTTGTTCCATCGAAAAAGGTCACGATTCCTGTGGGCGCAACCCCAATGGAAGCAATTCCGGCTGTGAAGAGGACCGGATTCGATATAAAGGACGGGTTGGGCGAGCCGGTCAGCGTTAAGCCAGGAGTTGCCGGAGCCACCGTCAGGGTAACGGTCGCTGTTCCGGTGGTGTAATCGATGGTATCGGTTGGAGTGAAGGTTGCTGTCAGCGTCTGAGGCCCGACGGTGAGCACCGTTCCCGCGGCTGGGGAGTAGCTGAAACTGCCCGCCAGCGGCGAAGTGGCGTCAAGCTGGGCTCCGCTCAAAGGGGTTCCATAGACGATCGGCGGGGGCGTGGCCCACTGGATGGTGGGCGGCTGCTGGAAGATGACGGTATCCGACGCCACCACATTACTGGAAAAATTCGGGCTGGAGATGGTTGCCGTGATCAACCCCGTTGGGCTGCTTCCGGTTGTGTACGGCGGAACGCTCACGGTCAGCGTGACCGAATCGCTGGCGCTGGCGTTGATGCTTGTGGTACGAATGCAAGTGAGGGTGCCCAGCGTGCAGATCCAGCCGCCGGTTGAATCCGTCAGGGCTGTGGCCGTAAGGCCGGGCGGTAGCGTGAGAGTCAGGACGGCGGAACTGTAGATGGGCGCGGTCGAACTGGTGTTGGTCACATCCACCGTGACCTCGTCGGCGCTGTCGCCCTGCTTGACCACGAACGGGCTGGGATTGAAAGTAACGGAGAGCGTGGGCACCACCACCGGCGTTACAAAGGAGGATAGATCGAAGAGGGCATATTCGAGCATCTCCTCCTGCGGCAGCATGGTGGCCGAACTGGGGCACTCGGCGGGAAAAGTCTCGCCTGGTGCGACCGAAACGTTTTCCACATGATACTCGTTGTACAACACGCGCCCGCATTGGTTTGCGGCGGGCGCGCCGACCGGCGCGTTGAAAGTGATCTGCATGATCGCGTTATCGGAGTTCATGGCCGCCCAAGGCTGCGTGGGCGGAATCACGTCAGTGAAGTCGCGGCGCAGGGTGCTGAGCACAACTTGCCCCGGCGTGTTGTTGTACGAAGCACCCGCGTTCTGCAGCCATTGCGCAAGTGCTGCCCCATCGGTAAAGCCGGTGTTGATGGTGGCGACTCCAGGGTCGGGGCTGGGATAGGCCAGCGAATGGTCCCAATCCACAACCGGCGGAAAGGGCGAATCGTACGGTGTGCCGGGGTCCAGCCACGCATAACTGTAATGGGTTGCAAAGACGCGGCCGCCGGCGTTGGCGTAGTTCACCAGATTGGTCGCGGCAACGGCGGTCGTTTGCTCGGAAGGAGTTCCCTGGCAAGGAAACATCACCACGTCGTAGCTGTTCAGGAGCGAGGAATCCGTCGCCGTGCCCATCAGCGTTGTCTGGGAGGGAGTCGAAGAACTGATCACCGCTCCCGGACCCCCGGTGCCTTTGTAAAAGTGGATGCGCCCTCCTGGATTGACGGTGCCGCTGTCGTCGGTAAACTCCGTTTCTGAAATGCCCATGGCGACAAACACGCACTCCAGCGCGTCGACGGCGCCGGTGGCGATAGCGATCAAGGGGATGTCGCCCTGCGTATGGTTGGCCGGCATATTAAGGACAAGCCCGGTAAGGGGCGCGGCGGCAACGGTCTCGCTGAACTGCCGGCGCCACTTGCCCGCCTGGATGACCACGGTGTAGGTGGCGTTTTCAGGCACATTGGTCAAAGTGAAGGTGCCGTCCACGGCGGTATAGGTGTAGCTGACCACGCCGGAGGGCGAGGAGGTGGTCAGGCACTGCACGCCCGAGGGAAGCGGCGCCACCGTCCCGGTGGTGGCGTAGACGAGCACATTGGGCAGCGGAAGCGCGCTGGCCGTCGTCCTGGGATCGTAGACCGTGCCGCTGATGGTCGTGTTCTGGGCGTAGGCGTGCGCGCAGAGAACCGGCAACACCAGGAGCAGTGCCGCGATCCCTACTTTGAATCGTCTGGAGCGGCTGCTTGCGGTGGCAAGCATAAAGCGAAGAAATCCGAGCGATCCGGCCATGGCGAGGAATACCCCCTTTTGACAGACGCCCATCTACCTCATTGGTCTCTATGCCGCGCAGCCGCTTTGCGCCGATTCCGATCCTGCCGGCTTCCTTCAGCCGATTGGCAAACCAGCGGAGATTTTGCCCGCGAATGCGCCATTCACTGAAGAATGGACCTGCGCGCGCACTTTCCAATTGCCGGCAGGCCACTCACGATTCATCATACACATCTCAACAGGAAACCATCCTCGGCGGCTTCCGAACTCTGGCACGGCCGCGGCACAGCGATATCCGCCCCTCTTCGAACCGTCCAAAGCGCCCAGGATTCAGGAAAGGGCAGGGCTGTCTCTGGCGGCATCCGTTTTACTTCGTTCCTTCATCCGCTCCGGCGATGTAGAGGTCCACGTTGCTCTGGTCTACCAGCGAGGTGCCTGTATCCACAAAGACCGGGTAGGGCGCGAAGGAGCCCGCGCTGTAGTCCTTGGCGAGATCATTGGGCGGATCGTGGTAGATTTCGTCCAGCGCCCTCAGCCCCACGTAGGCCATGGTGAACGGCTTTTGAGCAATCGTGGCGTCGATGGCGCCGGACTTGATTCCGTCCAGGGTATCCTGATTCACATCAAAGGCCAGCACTTCCCGGCCGCCGCCTCCGCGCTTGACGGCGTCTGCCACCATCTTGCCCGCCGACGATTCCAGGCAGACAAAGGCATCGATCCTCTGCGCGCCCGTCAGGGCCATGGACTCCTGCGTCCAATCGAAGGCGTTGCGCGCATCGCCCTTGATGTCCACCACCGCCGAGATGTGAATATCGGGCCGGGTGGCAAGAACCTCCTTGAAGCCCTTGAGGCGCTCATCGATGTTGGGCTGGTCGCCCAGCGTAAAAAAGACCACATTGCCCTTGCCGCCCAGCTTCTCGATCAGCCGCTTGCCGCCCAGCCGTCCAGCCTCAAGATTGTTGGTTCCAATGAAGTACAAGCGGCGGCTGCCGGCCGCATCGGAGTCGAATGTGATGACGGGAATTCCGGCGTTGATGGCGGCATTGATCTCCGGTTGCAGCAACGAGGCGTCGGCGACCGAGATCAGGATGCCCGCGGGCTTGGCCGCAACCGCGCTGTGCAACGCAGCCAACTCGGCCTGGGCGTCGTAATTGTCCGGCCCCTCTACCTTGGCGGTCACTTTATACTGCGCCGCGGCTTTGTTGAATCCCGCTTCCGCCGTCTGCCAATAGGGCAGCTTGAGGTTCGACGCAACCAGGTAAAAGACTTCTTTGGTGGAGTGCCTTGCGTTGCACCCCGATGTAAATGCCACTGCCAGCGCCAGCACCGCCAGCCCCGTTTTCTCGATCGCCTTCATACGTGCCTCCCGTTGAGACCGGTAAGTTCCTCAGGACCAGGATGAGATTTCATCCTCGCTCATCCCTCCTCGAAAACTGGCAGGATGGTACTCCCACCCGAATGGCGTTGTCCAATCCAAGCCGCAAAGGAAAGGTTATAACATTCTGCTATGGAAACAAAGGTGATTCAGGGCACAATAGAGCCTTTCTTCAAGCGCCCAGGGGACGCGATTGCGGTATAACCGGATGTGAAGCAGAGGAGACGCATCGATGAGCGATGAATGGGCCGGCCTGCCAGCCAGGCTGCCCGCACAGATTGCCGTCCGCGGGGATGAGGAGGGCGAACTGACCCGCCGCGTTCATGCCGAGGCTCCCCATCCCTATCGCACGGCTTTTGCCCGGGATGCTGCCCGGATTCTGCACGCGCGCGCCTTTCGCCGCCTGGCCGGCAAGACCCAGGTCTTCACGCGGCTGCCGGGCACTCCGCCGGCCGACCACTTTCGCAGCCGCCTGACGCATACCCTGGAGGTGACCCAGATAGCGCGCACCCTGGCCGCGGCCCTGGGGCTGAATGCGGAACTGACTGAGGCTCTGGCGCTGGCCCACGACATCGGCCACCCGCCCTTTGGCCACGCCGGCGAAAAGGCGCTCGATCGCTGTTTGCACGGCTTCTCGCTCCGTTTCGATCACAACCTTCATGCCCTGCGCATCGTCACCTGGTTCGAGGAGCGCTATGCGGCCTTTCGCGGCCTGAACCTGACCTTGGGCCTGCGCGAAGGCATCGTCAAGCACTCCAGCGATTACTCGGCGGCAGAGCACCCGGAGCTGGCTGAGCTCTATCTCGACCTGCGCCCGCCGCTGGAGGCCCAGCTGATCGATTTGGCCGACGAGATCGCTTACACCACCGCCGATCTGGACGACGGATTGGACTCCGGCATCCTCGCGGTGGAACAGATTCGCGAAGGCGTGCCCCTTTTCCGCGGCTTTCATGACGCTGGGCTTCGGCGGTATCCGGGTGCCGCGCCCAAGCTGATTGTGAATGAGGCGCTTAAGAGCATGCTGAATGCGCTGGTCACCGATCTGCTGAGCGAGGTTAGGCGCCGCGTGGCCGCGGTTGGCGCGACGACTCTGGCCGAGATTCGCCTGGCACCCGAGCGGCTGGCGGCCCTGAGCGCGCCGATGGAGGCAGAGCGCGCTGTGGCCAAGCGGTTCCTCTACGACAACCTCTACAACTCCGCCGGCATGGACGAGGCGCACACGCACGCGGATGCGGTGGTGGAGGGGCTGTTTGCCGCGCTGATAGCCGATCCCGGGCTCCTGCCTGAAGACCATCGCACCCAGATTCCAACCGAAGGGTTGGCGCGCACCGCCGCCGACTACATCGCCGGCATGACCGACAGCTATATTGAGGAGGTCTGGGGGCGATGCGGCGGGGAGTGAACGCCTCGCGCCGGTCTTGGCTTGGTGCCGGGCGGGACGGCTTGCTGCGGTTCTCCACTTACCCGAAACAGAAGCAGCGACTGAGGGGCCTCTTGCAAAATTCCGTTGAGACTGCAAGAAGAGTCAGGGCAAGACTTCAGTCGTGCCGCAAATGGCCAGTCTAGAATCCGGCTTTAGCCGCTTCGGAACTGCAAATTACTGAAAACAAAACCGCAGGGGCTAAAGCCCAACATGATTTTGCTGCTCTTTCGGCACGACT